>JAQCLE010000066.1 GCA_027592755.1 Bacteroidota bacterium
ACACCGCACTATAATGATGTTCAAAGCCTGGCTTAGAGGAATTCACCATTCAGTTGATAACCTCCAGGGATATCTTGATCAGTATTGTTACAGGTTCAATCGAAGTAATATGAAAAGTGGAATATTTGATAACCTGTTGGCTAAAATGGTTGACCACAAGCCATGTCCTTACAAAGTGATCTGTATTTATTAAGTGCCTACTTCAAATTATTTATTAGTAAACAAAGGTCAAAAAGCAATGGATAATCAAAACACGTTCTCGCCAGTTGTTACAAAAGGATTGAAAAGCCTTGAGCGTGTTGAGATTCCTCAAAATGCTCAAATTGTTGTGGTTGGAGCAGGCGCCTTTGGCGGCTGGGCTTCACTTTTTCTTCAAAGGGCCGGCTATAGAGTAACACTTATTGATCAATGGGGCGCTGGAAATTCTCATTCAAGTTCGGGCGGAGAAACGCGGTTGATTCGCTGCATTTATGGGCTCAATAAATTTTATACATCATTGGCAAACCGGTCGTATGATTTATGGCAGGAGAATGAAAAGATTTTCGGGCAGCAGTACCTTTTTACCACTGGATGTTTATGGCTTATTGACCAAAATTCAGATGATCTTATTGAAAAGGCATTACCTGTAATTAGTGGACAGGGACTTGAATATGTGCGATACGAGCCAAATGAGGCCTACGAACTATATCCATTACTGAATGTAGATAATCTGAGCCATGTAATTCTGGAGAAAAAAACTGGTTATCTGTTAGCTCGTGAAAGTTGTGAAGCTGTAAAAAATCAATTCATTGTTGAAGGGGGCAATTATATCCAGGGTGCTGTTTCAATTGAGAAAATCAAAGGTGAATTAAACGAAATATCGCTGGATGGCGGGCGGAGTGTTTCAGGAGATTGTTTTGTTTTTGCCTGCGGCCCCTGGCTAAAGGAGATGTTCGGGGATGTGTTGGAATCAAAGCTCAAGATAACCCGACAGGAAGTATTCTATTTCGGTTTACCCACCAATAACTCTGGAACATTTGAAAGTTTCCCGTCATGGATATACCATAGCCCCCCTGATTTCTATTACGGGATCCCCAGTGGTGTTAGGCGTGGATTCAAAATAGCTTTTGATCGCCGTGGAGAGGAAATTGATTCACCATCCACCTTAAATAGAACCGCTACAAAAAATGAAGTTGAAAGAGCCAGGCAATATATCGGTAAAAGATTCAATGGATTACATGGAATGCCACTCATTGAATCAAGAGTGTGTCAATATTCGGATACCTCAGATGGCAACTTCATTTTCGATCGACATCCTGCTGGATCCAATGTCTGGTTACTTGGTGGGGGATCAGGTCATGGTTTCAAACATGGGCCGGCACTGGGAGAATTGCTGACCAACGTTTTTACTGGTAAGGTACCTGTTGTTGAAATGCTAAAGATTTAATGCGCCGCTCTGAATTCGTATTGATTGAAAATTTTTGCAACTGCTTTATCAATGGTTTTTTTGGCATTTTTAGGATCTCCTAAAATTGAGGATGCAGTCCCCTGCCAAATCAATTGGCCATCACTATAATCTACAAGGTGAATTATGAGTGTTCCATACTTATAATGAGCGGGGTAAGCAGAATGGTCATGTGATTGCCAATTGAACGGAGACTCCTCCCAGACAACTTCAACACGCTGCTCAATTACCACATGGAAATCAACCGTTACCGTTATGTCAGGGTTATCATGTTCGTATCCATAGCCCAATTTCTCCATTTCAAACCTGAGGGCATTCATAATCAATTCGCGATTGACTTCATTGTCATATTCTTTTGAAAGCGGATCAAAATCATCTAGATATTCCCAGCAATAGAATGTTCGATAATTGCCAAAGTCAACATTGGTTCCTACATCATGGGTTACTAATACTGGTGCGCAGCCGGTGGATATGCCGATTATGGATAGAATTATGATCGTTTTAATTGACATTGTCCTAAATAACAATCAGAAAAACCAATTATCAATTGATATCGGTCAGGATGATTAATGACCTATGCCTGCTGATTTAAGCAATACTGTTTCGAAGGGTACAGCTGCTTATCCCTACGTTTTCTTGATAAGTACCACCCAATCCAAAATGGTTTCGGAAGGTGGCATTCCGATATCAACAGTTTTTCCTCCTTCCACCTGGGACACAGAACCCATCTGGAGATCTCCACCTGACCTTGGATTATACCATTTCACTGAGAAGATGCCAGAGGCGTTTTTCAAATCAAGTGAGATATTTCCAGTACCAAGTGGAATATAAATGACATAAACTTCATCATTTTTGGCCAAGCAAAAAGCGTCGTTATTGACCAGTGCATTAGCCGCATTCATTTGGTCAAGTGGAAGATCATTGCGAAAAAAGTCTAAGGCAATTTTTGTCTGATCCCACCACATATCACGGCTTCGGAAGTCCTCACACATTAAATCATTATGTGGGTACCGGTAACCGAAGTACCATTCAACTCCAGCTCCTCCAGCCATTAAACTACCCCAAAGGGCATGATGGCGAACGGTATCATGCTTGGGGTCATGTTCATCAGGCATAACACCCTTCCAGGCTTGCCCAATTTCATCCAAACAAACCATCCATTGCTTTTCGGTTTTGTCTGATTCTTCGATAAACTTAGCTACTCTTTTATTAATATTTTTTACATCAGCTACTTGCATCGATGGGCCATCGATATCTTTAAAACCAAGCAATGGATTTAGTATTTCATCCTGGTCCTTGTTACCACTATGTGTATGCACAACAACAACACTGGGATAAGGATTTACCTTTTTCAGGTAGCTTGCCATATCTTTTCTCATTTGGTTTGTTTGTCCAACAGGAGAAAAATTGGCGGGGCCATTTTCTTCACCTAAGTTCCACGTCACTGCCGGGTGATGGCCAAACCTGGCAACCAACTCTCGTAAATATAGCATACGCTGAACTCCTGTGTGCCCTCCATCTAACAGGCATTCATTTTCTGTTTCCTGAAGCACAAAATGCATCATCATGCCCAGCTTGTCCATGTGATCAAATACAATTTCCCACTGGTCAAGTTTTGAGCAGTCAAAGCGATAACGTTCATTATGATCAGAGTAAGGCCAAACATCTTTTCCATCGCCCTGTATATTCAGGGTAAGCATGTACTGAGAATTTACTCCTTTGGATGCCAGGTAATTCAAACCGCCAATAATTCCTTTTCCTTTACCATCTTTCCATGTTGGGTCGTTCTCATTCCAGTCTTGAATATGAGGCTCATACTTATGAATGTCTTCCCGGGGATTGGCTTCCCCTTCTCTATTAATTGCCTTACTCCCAAACCTGTAGGTCTGGTCAAAATCAACATAAGCCAAAAAGTTTTCAGGGCTATCAGCACCACCTTTGAGGAAATAAGTGTTGGGATCTTCACGTTTAAGATAACGACCATCAACCTGCACCCGTCCAAGATTTGAGACGTCGTCGTTAGCGTCAGTCACCTCAAACTGCCCAGCCAAGCCGTCACCATTGATCGCTTCACCGGAATCATCGCTTATGGCAATATTCTTTCCTTTTCTAAATGAAATAGTATAGTTCCAAACTCCAACTTTATCCGGCCGGAAGCGAATTTTCCAGACATTTCCCTTGTCGGCACTAGTTTCCGAAGCGTTACCATCGGCGGCAAAAAATCCGGGAACCGGATAAATAGTCTCACCATTCTGAAATGTTACGATTAAACGATAATCCAGGAATGGGTTGATTTGGTCATATTCAGCAACATCAGGGCCGCCAATTGATAGTTCAACTTTTTGCCACTTTTTGAGTTGACCTTTTATTCCGACCTGGGGGTTATCATTTTCAATGTTATTTTGACATGAACAAAGTAATACGGATAGAAAAATTAAAATGGTATATCGATAAGTCATAGTGTTATGATTGGATTAATTAATTGCATCCATGGCTCTAATACGCTGCAATAAAGTTGGATGAGAATAATGTACAAATACAAACCAGGGGTGTGGGAGTAGATTTGACAAGTTATCTGAAGTCAGCTTTTTGAGAGCAGTTTTTAAGGGTTCTCCTCCATAAGTTTTTACTGCATACTCATCAGCTTCATACTCATTTTTACGACTATAAAGATTTCCAAAGATGCCTAAAAGAGTACTGACGGGTGAATAAAGAATTCCAAATGCAAGCATATTCAAATGAAGGGCGGTGGTTTGACCTCCAAGGGCCCATGAAACTTCGCTGCTGTTGATCATTAGTGACAAGATGTAGAGCATAAAACCGGTTTGCAGGATTCCGAAAACCATGGAGTATATGATATGCTTCTTTTTAAAGTGACCTGCTTCATGAGCGAGAACAGCAACCAGTTCCTCCTGAGAGTGGTTTTCAATTAGCGTATCATAGAGCACTATTTTTTTCTTTTTCCCCAATCCGGAAAAGAAAGCATTTGCCTTTGCAGAACGTTTGGAACCGTCAATAACAAAAATATTGGTCAGTGGGAAATTGACTTTTGAAGCATATTCCTGTATAGCTTGTCGTAAGCTACCGTCTTCAAGAGGAACCAGCTTATTAAAAAGAGGCAAAATCAATGAGGCATAGAACATGTTCATGAAAAGCATGAACGCCCCAATCAAAACCCAGAAATATATCCAGAAACCACTTCCGAATTGCATGACAAGGAAAATAAGCGCCGACAATAAAATGCCTCCGATAAATACTGTAAGAAGGTATCCCTTTATCTTATCAAGAATGAATGTTTTTGGTGAGGTTTTATTGAACTCATATTTCTCTTCAATTACAAAAGTGGAGTATATCTGAAAAGGGATATTGATAACATCTGAAAGGATAAACAGTGCGCCAAAAAACATAAGGGTTCTTATTGGATCATAAAGTGCGTATTGTCTCAGCCAGTCATCGAGAATCCCAAAAGCACCTGTCGAAAGGACTACGATAATCAGGACAAAACTGAATGTGGAGGTGACCTGTCCAAACCGTTCCAACTCATCTTGATACCGTTGTGATTTCCGATATTTTTCTTCCTCATAGATTCCCTCTAACTCCTTGGGGATATCTTTTTTTCTATTTTTCGAATTCAAAAAGGAAAGAACCCTTTCGATAATAAAATCGAGAGTGATAATGGCGATCATGATAATAAGGATCGTTTCTGGAGTCATAAGTAAATTTTAGCAATTCTGAAAGGGTCAAAATTACTAAGGAATTGATTTAACTTTTCAAGAGATACAAATCAATGGCCCAGCTGTTCCCGAATGTCATCAAAGAATTCCACGAACTCATTTTCAAAGAATTCATAATTTACCTGTAAGTCATGTGTGGCATGTTCCATCTTCGATTCAAATTTTGTTCTTTTGGCCATCCCGGTTAATGCCTTGTCAATCCCTTCTACAAACTGATAATTGTAGAGCCAGTCTGTTTTCGACATGTGACTAAGGACGAACAATGCTTTTTCAGGCAGATAATGACTCTTTTTTTGAGCTATTTGGTAAAAATTGGTTGTAAAATCTTTCAAAGGCACATCACTATAATCATTCCATCTCCTGGCAAGGAAGTGGTCGTAAAACATGTCAACGATAACTGGAGCATAATGTCGGTATTTAAGCCGTAACCTTTTTTTACTTTGTAGCACGATAGGATGTGTATCAGTAAAATCGTCAATTTTCCGATGGTGTAATATACCTCTTTGAATATCCTCTGGGAAATCAAAAATCTGATTTCCTTTCATAAAATCACCTATGAAATTTCCAATTTTTAGGGAGTCATTATGGCCTGATAAATATAAATGGGCTAGAAAATTCAAGAGTGGTGCAACTTTAGTCTGATATATCAATGTATTGATAACATCCAAAAATTAAATATAATTTAAATTATTACTTTTGGAAGGTTGGTTAATTAATCAACAGAAATTAGCTATGTCATCTATAAGATCTTACCTTAATATTTTAGTGCAGCTATCCCGAGTAGATGGAGTTGTTGTTCAGGAAGAGATTGATCTTATCAATCAGCTGGGTAAGGCACATGGTATGAACGATGAAGAAATTACCCAATGTTTTGATGACCCACAGGAGATCGAGGGCCTAACCGATCTCACAGACGATGAAAAATACGACTACATCTACGGTATTGTTCAATTAATGAAAATTGACGGCCGGATTTATGAAGAAGAAATTAGATTTTGCGCTAAGATGGCTGCAAAAGTTGGCTATAGTGAAGACGTACTTTTTGAGTTGATTTTAAAGATTTATAGTGATCCTGACATTAGTGCCGACAAAGAAGTACTTAAGGAAAATATTCAGAGATTCCTTAAAAACTGATCTCACAATTCATTCCATTAACATATCTTGATGTATTTTGTTGCCGAAACCATTAAGGCATGACCTCGAAAGAACAGCTGGTTTTCCTCCGAAAGTTGTTAAAAATTGAAAAGGATGAAGATTTTCAGCAATACCAACTAAAAGTACTCAACACGTCCATTCAGGGACGGGTAAAAGATGGTGTATGCTGGTACCCTGTTCGTGTTCAAAGTCATCACATTGGGACCGGGGAGCGGATGGTACTTCAAATTGAAAAGTCCCCTGACGACGATTCAAGACATGTTTTTCAGGTCGGTTCAGTTATTAGCCTTTTTAACAACAACCATTCAAAGGAAAGGGCCAATGACATAGGTGCCGTTGTAAGCTATCTGAGAAAGAATGTGATGAAAATTGTGTTGAACAGCGATGCTCCCCCTGATTGGTTACATGATGGCAAACTGGGTATTGACCTCATGTTCGATGAAGCGACTTACCGCGAGATGGACAAAGCACTTGAAAAAGTTACTGACGCGGATAAGGGTAGGGTATCGGAACTGAGAAATCTTTTTTACGGAGAAAAGAAAGTTTCGATCCGTTCAGGTCATTTGTATCAGTCGATAAAGTTGAATGCTAAACAGAATGAAGCCCTGACAAATATATTCAATGCTAATGATATCGCCATTGTTCATGGACCTCCGGGAACGGGTAAAACGACCACCATAGTCCATGCCATTAAGGAGGTGGTAAAAGACGAAAGACAAGTGTTGGTATGTGCCCCCAGTAATGCCGCTGTCGACCTTCTGGTAGAAAAACTTTCAGATGAAGGTTTGGAAGTATTGAGACTTGGACATCCTGCAAGGATTTCAGGTGCTGCCGTGAAGCAAAGCCTGGACCACCAGATTTCATACCACGATTCATACAAGCTACTTAAAGAGGTTAGGAAGAAGTCTGAGGAGATGAAGAAAATTGGACTAAAATACAAGCGTCACTTTGGCCCTTCTGAGCGAAAACAGCGAAAATACATTTTGGACGAAGCCCGGAACCTGAAATTCGAAGCTGACCATATCGAGCATTACATCACTAAAGATTTGCTGAATAAAGCCGAGGTTGTTGCTGCCACGCTGATTAATGCGAATCATCAGTTGATACGTGCCAGGACCTTCAAGTCCGTCTTTATTGATGAGGCTTCCCAGGCACTTGAAGCAGCCAGTTGGATACCGATCATGAAAGCAGAGCGGGTCATTCTTGCCGGTGACCATCACCAACTTCCCCCCACAATTAAATCAATTGAAGCAGCGAAGCAGGGATTGGAAGTCACCCTGTTTGAAAAAGCGATAAAGAACCAGGAAGCAGCCGTAATGCTGCAAACTCAATACCGGATGCATCCTGACATTATGCAATTTGCCAGCGAAATGTTTTATGAGGGCAAATTGGAGGCTGCACCCTCTGTTAGGGTTCGCAATCCAGTTGATCTTCCAGTTTTTGAATTCATTGATACCTCTGGCACAGGTTTTAATGAAGAGGTTCATGAAGAATCACTGAGCACCTATAATCTTGAAGAGGCCAGGTTGGTTCATTCACATCTACAACAACTCCTCAAGGGCATTGGAGAGCAAGTCATCGAAGATCGAATGTCAATCGGGGTTATTGCACCTTATAAGGCACAGATCAATCTATTGAATGAGATAATTATGGATGATGAATTCTTCATTCCATTTAAGGGGAACCTTTCGATAAATACCGTTGACGTTTTCCAGGGACAGGAAAGGGACATCATTTACATAAGTTTAGTGAGGTCAAATGATAAGGGTGAAATAGGTTTCTTGAAGGAATCGCGACGGTTGAACGTGGCGATGACACGGGCAAAAACCAAGCTTGTCATGTTCGGAGATTCTGCGACATTGTGTCAACATCAATTTTTCGACAAGCTTGTTGATTATACTCAGGCAATTGGTGGCTACAAGAGCGCTTTTGAACTAACCCCCAATCCCGATTAAGGAGGGGTCAATGCTTCAACATCGGGAACCCATGCGCCATTAAGCATTACTCGCCGAATATTATGAATGGCTTTTAAATCCTCAATAGGATTGCCTTCAATCAGGATTAAATCTGCTTGTTTGCCAATTTCAATGCTACCCAGGCGATCTTCAATTCTGAAGAAACGGGCGTTTTCCATTGTAGCTGCTTCAATGATTTCCATGTTGGTTAAACCGCTTTCAGCCAGCAATAACATTTCCTGCTGATAGGCCCATCCAACTTTTGAATAGGCTCCCCAGGAATGTGATCCCACTACGATTTTCCCACCTCCGGCATTGACCATACCTGTAAAAGTCATCATATTTTTAAAGGCCTTTACCTTGACAGTGTCAGAATCATCCTCTCCAAAGCGATACTCAAAAGCCCCCAGGGTTGGGCAAACATACGTTCCCCTTTTATTAAGAAATCTTACCAATGAGTCAGCCTTGGGTTTGTTAAGGTCGATGGAGTTCCAGGCGATATACCGTCCATCACCCCGGTACGCGTTATCAGCATAAACTGATTGTTTATAAGCTTCTGCTGCCAGATTGGGAAGCAATACTGTACCGAAAGAGGTAATGTGTTCAATGCCGTCCAGTCCGGCTTGGATGGCATCCATGGCGTTGGTTATCTCAAGATGGCCAGTAACCGGTATGCCTCTTTCATGCGCTGTAGAACATATTTCTGCAATTATGGAAACAGGTAAACGGAAGTAGACCTTTACCGCCGTCCCACCCTGGTCGATGAATTTGTTCACTGCAATTCGGGCTTCCTGTGCATCGCGCACAAGATAGGAATTATGAGGATAGGCTGCGGGAGGTATATCCAGGTGTGGCCCTGTCAGAAATAACCGAGGGACAGGATTGCCTGCTTCCCTGGCCCCATCATAGGACTCAATCCAGGCACCCGGGTCACGGGCAGAGGTTATTCCATGTCGGAGGAACAAATTCGGGAATTTTTTATTTGTATCGAGATGAAAATGGGCATCAATAAGACCAGGGAGAAGCGTCAATCCTTTACCATCTATAACTTCTGCCTCAGGTGGGATTGTGATGGTGTTCGATTCACCTACATTCCTGATAATGTTTCCCTCAATGATTATTGTAGTATTAGGTGCTGGAGGTCCCCCGTTCCCATCAACTAAAGTAACTCCTACTATGGCTTTGGTGCCAGTTCCGGTTAGTAGTTCCTTTTCATTAACCTCCTGGATGGTGAAGTCGAAATCTGTCTCCCCTGAACTTACATCTTGGTTTTCGGGGTTTGATTTGGGGCTACAACCGATTAGTATAAGGGGAATTAAGAAGAATGAGAGGTGTTTCATTTCATGATAAATTTATGGTAACCTACAATTTACATCCTAGTCAAACAATAAAAGAATCCAGCTGGGATTACTAAAGAAATATAATTGCCACTCTTGATTTTATGTTGATAATATCATGGTCAGATAAACGCTTATATTGCCTTATTAATAAAGATAATAGTTGGAGACGATCAAAGGAAATAAACCCACTTATCGGAATAGAATCACAAGGCGTTTATTTAAGCACCATCTTCCCCTTTTTGTTCTGTCAGTGGTTTCAGTTTGGCTGGTTTACTGGGAAGTAGGAACGGAAGATAAGATTTCTCGATTAAGCATGGCAACAGCTTACCCAGGTCTTGCGCTACTTGCAGCAACTTTGTTGATTGGGCCTTTTAAGGTGATTCGAAGACGACCCAATCCTGTCTCTGATGATTTGACGCGTGACATTGGAATATGGGCTGGCATTGTGGGTCTGGCTCATGTTATACTGGGCTTGCAAGTACACATGCGAGGGAGGATGTGGCTTCTATTTCTTAATGAGAATCAAGAACTCCCTTTCATCCGTCTTGACCAGTTTGGTGCTGCTAACTATACGGGTTTGATTGCCACTCTCATTCTGGCCATGCTGCTTGTAACATCAAATGACTGGTCGCTCAGAAAACTGGGCACCAAACAATGGAAACGTCTGCATTACTGGAACTACGGGTTGTTTTTAATGGTGCTTCTACATGGCATAATATATCAGATTATTGAAAAAAGAGTTCTTCCATACCCTTACATCTTTTCTGCATTTGCGGCCATTGTAATCATCATGCAACTGGTAGGTTATACCATTCGAAAGAGCCAAAAACCAAAGGCATAATTGATAATATGATAGCATTATGTGCCTATATTGAGGGTTATAAAAACTGCTGGCACAACATTTAATGACTAAGAATTTGATATGGGACCAGAACTAATAACACGCTCTAGAACATATTTAGCCATATCGGTGTTCCTGCTTTGTTGCTTCATAACACTCAGTGTTGCAGGGCAAAATGTATTCAAACGCCTTCCTTCAGATTATGAAACACTCGGTTGGGCAGCTACGATCGCATTCACTGAAGGGCCGACAGTAGATAATGAAGGCAACGTATACTTCACCGATATTCCGAGCAACCGGATTTTTAGATTATCTACCAATGGAGTGTTGACTACTTTTCGGGAAGGGAGCAACCAGGCCAACGGACTGGTTTTTGACATAGAGGGGCGGTTGATAGCCTGTGAAGGTGGAGATGACAAAAATCCGGCACGCATAACTCGAACAGACTTGAAAAGCGGTAAAGTGGAGGTAATTGCACAGTGGTTTGAAGGCAAACGAATTAGTAAACCAAATGACGTTACAATTGACGGAAAGGGTCGTGTGTATTTTACCGATCGGCTATCCGGTGAAGTAACAGCCGATCAGACCGGTGTAATGGCAGTGTATCGCATCGATGTTAACGGGTCTATTGAGCGCATTCTTTCGGAGCCAGAGATTATAAGCCCCAACGGTTTGATTATTTCACCGGATGACAAAACTTTCTATCTTGTTGAGGCTGGCTCAAAAGCAAGCCTGATTCGGAGTTATGATCTTACTCCGGAGGGTACCGTGTCTAACATGCGTGTTTTTTATGATTTTGGAAAAGGCACCAGAAGCGCTGATGGCATCAGTATAGATACTGAGGGTAATGTATATGCTGCGGCGGGCCTCAATAGGATCCGCGGTGCTGAAACATTAGCCACAAAAGCTGGCATCTATGTCATCGCACCTTCGGGGGAATTGATAGAGTTTATCCCCATCCCAGGTGATACCATTACGAATTGTGCTTTCGGTGGCCCGGATATGAAAACACTTTACATCACAACAGGAATGAGCCTGTTAACGGTGCAGACGAAGATTCCGGGAACCCATCGTTGAGAATGTTGCTTTTTGGTGACTTGTCATCCAAATCTTTGAACAATCCAATTAAAAGTATAACTTCATCAACTTATTTTTAGAATTATGGAAGCTTCTAAATTCCTCCCTGAAGTCATTGATATTGCTAAGAAAGCCGGTGCATTTATTCGGAACGAGAGCCTGAAATTCACCATAGAACAGGCAGAATATAAAGGGTTGAATGACCTTGTTTCTTATGTTGATAAGGAGTCAGAGAAGATGATCGTCTCAGCACTTCAGGTCATATTCCCCGAAGCCGGTTTTATTACCGAAGAAGGCACCATCACAAAAAATTCTGATGACTTCAATTGGGTAATCGACCCTCTGGATGGAACATCTAATTTTATACATGGCATTCCTATGTATGCGGTTTCCATTGCATTAATGAAAGGAAAGAAATCGTTGCTGGGTGTTGTTTATGAGGTAAACCGGGATGAATGCTTTTATGCTTTAAAAGGTGGGGGAGCCTATTGCAATGAAAAGCCCATTTCGGTTTCCAGAGCTTTAAAATTAAGCGAGAGCCTTATTGCCACGGGGTTTCCGATTTTTAATTTCAACAACCTACGGGCATACCTTAAAATTTTGAAACAATTGATGAAAAAGTGCCATGGCATGAGAAGAATGGGAAGCGCGGCGGTTGATTTGTGTTATGTGGCCTGTGGACGAGCAGATGCGTATTTCGAATACAACCTTAACTCCTGGGATATAGCCGCGGGAACCTTGATCGTTCAGGAAGCTGGTGGTACTGTAACCGACTTCAGTGGAGGGGGTAATTTTATTTTTGGTCGCGAATTGGTCAGCGGAAGTGCAGTCCAAAATGAATTATTACAACTTATCCAAAAGAACTGGACCGCACCAGCCTGTCCGATATAGGTACTATACCACGATTTCTTCTGGAAGATCGGGTTGCTTCACCTTTCTGTTGAAAGGTCTGATGATCAATCGGATTCCACTGTCAAAATTGATATAACTCCAAACCCAGTTTACGAGCGCTACCACTTTGTTGCGGAAACCAACCAGCAAGATCAGGTGAACAAACATCCAAACATACCAGGCTATCCTTCCCTGGAATTTATAATGAGGAAAGTCTACAACTGCTCGATTGCGGCCAACAGTTGCCATTGTTCCTTGATCCTTGTATGAAAAAGGAATGGCGGGCTTCTTTAACAACATTCGTTTGAAGTTTTTGGCAAGATGAACACCCTGCTGGCAGGCGACGGATGCGAGCATAGGATAACCGTTTTTAAGCGTTTCGGTTTTAATAACCGCCAGATCGCCTATTGAAAAAATGTTGTCATGCCCATCAATATTGAAAAACTCATTCGTGCTTACCCGCTTTTGTTTATTGAAATCTACACCAACCACCGGAGCGCCTTGAACTCCCGCGGCCCATATGAGTGTTTTTGCTGGTAGATTCTTTGAGTTGGTTTTTACTTCTTCGCCATTAAAATCACTCACCATGGTATTAAGCCAAATTTGAACTCCCATTGTAGTAAGGAATTTAGATGCTTCCCTTGATGCATCTTCGGACATGGCGCTCAAAAGACGTGGAGCGGCCTCAACCAAATGAACCGACATTTGACGGAAATCCAAATCGGGATAATCTTTGGGAAGCACCAGCTTTTTAAGCTCAGCAAGTGCACCTGCCAGTTCTACGCCAGTTGGACCACCACCCACAATTACAATGTTCATGAGCTGCTCCCTTTCGGTAACGTCATTTGTTATTAAGGCATCCTCAAAATTTTGCAACATCAAGCTTCTCAGATCAAGCGCCTCCCGGACGGATTTCATTGCCATCCCGTAGTTCTCAATATTCTTATTCCCGAAATAATTGGTTTCAGCACCTGTTGCGATTACGAGATAATCAAAGTCAATTTTCCCTTTGTCTGTCTGTAAGCTATTGCCTTCACAGTCAATTGATTTTGCTTCAGCTATTCGGAAATAGAAGTCATCATAATTATTAAATATTTTCCGAAGCGGATAAGCAATGGAATCCGGTTCCAAACCGGCAGTGGCTACCTGATATAAAAGGGGCTGGAACGTGTGAAAATTATTTTTATCAATCAGAACAATCTGATAGCCTGAATTTCGAAGGTTTTTTGCAAGATTCATACCTGCAAAACCACCACCAATAATTACAATTCTGGGTTTGTTGGATCGGGGTAGATTCATTCGGATTGTAACGACATTTGAGGTTGTTAGTTACTACTTGGTTTTGTCATTGAGAGATATTTTTCCGGTTCGAAAATCATATTCGAAATCTTTAGTATGAAATATCCTGTTCAGTTTTCCGGAATTCAACAAATCATCTGGCGTTCCTTGGACTAACGGCTCCCCAAAATCCATAAGCCATAACTTATCTGCAAATTGCAAAGCAAGATTAACTTCATGCGTCGAAATGAGAAGTGCTTTTTTCTGATCAGTGGCAATATCTCTGAGTAGTCTGATAATCTCCACACGGTTGTTCAGATCGAGATGGGCCGTGGGTTCGTCAAGGAGAATGATATCACCATCTTGTACAAGTGCACGTGCGATCATCACTTTTTGTCGTTGTCCATCGCTAAGTTCTGTCAGTTTGCTATCAAGAATGTATTTGATTTTAGTCAGGGATACTGCCTTATGGATAGCCTCAAAATCTGTGTCATTTGGGCTGGACATCCACTGCTGGTGGGGGTACCTGCCTGACATGAGGACCTCTAATACGGTAAGTCCAGCTGCGGTTATTTTTTCCGTGGTTACAATACCCAATGTTTTGGCCAACTCAAGCCTGGAGTAATCACCAAACTCAAGCTCTCGAATTAGGATTGACCCACCAATTGGCAGAATCATACCTGCGAGGGTTTGTAAAAGGGTTGTTTTTCCGACTCCGTTTTGGCCGAGAAGACAAACAACCTCTCCTTCAATTAATGATATCTCCAATCCTGATTGAATGGTTTTCTTACCATATCCGATGGTCAGGTTTTGGGCTTTCAGTATCGTTTTTGCCTCACTCATTAGAATGCCTGGAGATTTTTTCTTCTTACAATGAGCCAGATGATCAAAGGTGCCCCAAATATTGAGGTTACTGCATTGATGGGTAACACCTGGACCATTCCGGGCAATTGGGATAAGATATCACAAACAATCATAACGGATGACCCGGTCAATGCTACAAGTGGCACAAGTTGCCGGTGATCAGAGGTGTTGAATATCAATCTTGAAATATGAGGCACCGCGATTCCAATAAATGCAATCGGACCACAAAAAGCTGTAACTGTACCTGCCAGCAAGCTGGTAATAGTGATCACCATGTACCTGATCAGGTTTAGATTAATGCCCGAACTTGAGGCATATTGATCTCCCAACAGCACAATATTGAGCGGGCTGGCCAGGACTAAAACCATGACAAAACCAATGACAACAATGGGAATTAAAATTGATAACTCACTCCAGTTCACGCCGGTCAAACTTCCAAAAGTCCATACAAGGTAGCTTTGGATTTCATCGGGGTTTCCGAAATATTGCAAAATGCTCACAATGGCCCCAACAGCAGCACCAAACATCAGCCCTACGATCAGGAGAGATGTTGTGTCTTTTACTTTATACGATAGGAAGAGGACAACCATGAATACCAGAAGTGCGCCAAGGCAAGCAGCCGTTACAGTCGTAAAACTATTGAGAGGTATCTGGATGAATCCAACACCCATGATAAGAATGGCTACCCCCAGGCTTGCACCAGAACTTATTCCAAGCACAAAGGGGCCGGCAAGTGCATTTCGAAAGAGCGTCTGCATTTGAAGTCCGCATATGCTTAGTGCGATGCCTACGCTAATTGCCGTCAATACTTTAGGAAGTCTGAAATCAATTACGATCGATTGCCATGTGGGATTGGAAGAATTCCCAACCAGGCTGGCGATAATCTCATCGATGGGAACATCCGCCGGGCCGAGAATAATATCTACAACTGACAAACCGATTAAGGCGATAAAGGACCAGCTCATAGCCAATCTCCAATGCCTTTTTTTATTATGCCAGTTTTCGCGAACCATGATTATGACCAAAATTAAACTATCAAATTACCTTTGCGGCCATGCAATTAAAAAATGACCTTTTACTTAGAGCTGCAAGGGGAGAAAAAGTAGAGAGAACCCCGGTATGGCTCATGCGACAAGCTGGTAGAATATTACCGGAATATCGTGCTGTTAGAAGCAATTTAAGTGGTTTTAAGGAGCTCGTGGAGACTCCCGAAAGAGCCGCAGAGGTTACCATCCAGCCTGTTGATATTCTTGGAGTTGATGCGGCCATAATTTTTTCTGACATTCTGGTAATTCCTGAGGCGATGGGTCTTACCTATCAAATGCAGGAAGGAAAGGGACCTTATTTTCCAAAGACGATTAAGTCAATTAAAGATGTTGAAAAACTTAAGATCGTCGAACCTGAAGAGGATCTGCATTACGTGCTGGAGGCATTGAGGATTACAAAGAAGGAACTGTCAGGACGTGTGCCCCTAATCGGATTTGCCGGTGCGCCCTGGACTATTTTCTCCTATATGATTGAGGGAGGTGGAAGTAAAACATTTTCGAAAGCCAGAAAGATGCTTTACAATGAGCCGGAACTATCCAAAATACTGCTCGATAAGATTACCGCTAGTACAATTGCCTATTTGAAGGCACAGATACGAGCCGGCGCAGATATTATACAAGTCTTTGACTCATGGGCGGGAATTCTGGGGCCGGATCAGTACAAGGAGTTTTCATTGGATTACATTTCAAAAATCTGTGATGCCATCAATGATGTGCCGGTGACCGTTTTTGCAAAGGGTGCCTACAATGCAAGAAAGGAGATAAGTACGTTAAATTGCGAAGTCATAGGACTGGATTGGAATATGGGCATCGCAGAATCGAAGGACATCATAGGGGATACCAAAACCCTTCAAGGCAATCTTGATCCTTGTGCACTTTATGGATCTTTCTCAATGATAGAGAAAGTGACAAACGAAATGTTGAGGGAGTTTGGACCACACAGACATATTGCAAATCTCGGTCATGGTGTTTATCCGGATACTGATCCTGAAAAAGTAAAATGCTTTATTGAGGCGGTCAAGAATTATCAGGGGTAATCGAATTCCTGATTGTTACGGAGACCTTGGCTATGTGGGTGGCGTGCGGTGCGTCCTGAAGCTCGGGAGTCGTGGGTTATTCATTTTCCGAAGGCTTTCCCGACCTGAAAGACATCAGTCGGGCAGGTTTGTTTCCCCGCCTGTCCGGATTGGCAGTTTTTTGGCCTCAAAAAATGAAAGAATAATGACATGTTTGATGATCTAAAAGGCATTAACCATTCGGCATTTATCCACAAGATTTCCAGAAGAACTTTATTTTGCGAACTCAACCTATTTCGTTACCCATTTCACGATGATCTCATTGAGGCCATCCATTGTAACAGGTTTGAGAAGGAATCCATTCATTCCATATTCTACTATCCTTTTCTGTTCATCATCCGTTGCCGATGCTGTAAGGGCTATAATTGGGGCGGAAACACCTGCATTTCGAATTTCTTCAGTCGATTGATACCCATCCAACACCGGCATTTGTAAGTCCATTAATATCAGATTATAAGTTATGCTTTTAGCCCTGTCAGCGGCCAACCGACCATTTTCAACATGGTCAACCTGACATCCCAATTTCTCAAGGAGTTTTTTTGCCATCAGGGCATTCGCGAAGCTATCTTCAGCCAGTAACACATTCATTAGCTGTCAATTAATTTTTAGCCAGTTGTTCCGCCTTATCGAATTGCTTTAAAGCTTCCTGGAGAATTTCATTGGTTTCATTATAAATCGGGTAAAATCCCTCACCACCCCAGACTCTGCGGGCAATCTGAGCTTTCACATTGAGTTTAAGCAAATCTTTGGAGGTATTGAGTTGGTTCTCATTGAACTTGATTTCATTGCTTTCGCCCAGCGCAGTTATATCTTTAATCATGGCCTCTGTCACTTCGAATTTCGTATGATACTGATCAAAACCCATCTTCTCCAGACTGGCTTGATTTGTATTGTAATAGTTCAAAACGAATTCTCCAATGGTATTGCTAGTGAAAAGCCTGGTGAGGTATTTTGAGTTACCCAATGTATCCAATGAAACAAAAACATCAGGGACAATACCACCTCCACCATAAACGACCCGACCTTTTAATGTTTCAAATTTCATAGACTCATCCACCTTCATACTGTCTTTATAAAACGTTTCTCCATTGTTGAATCTGTCATACAAGTCTTCTTCATAGTGAGTAAGATCCTCGGAATAGGGCTTCTGAATGGACCTTCCGCTTGGCGTATAATACCTTGAAATGGTCAACCTTAATTCTGATCCATCCCTCAGGTTGATAGGCATTTGTACCAGCCCTTTACCAAATGATCGGCGACCAACAATTAATCCCCTGTCATTGTCCTGGATGGCCCCTGCTACAATTTCTGAAGCAGATGCACTTCCCTGGTCAATAAGAACAATAACGGCTCCCTTTTCAAAGCCGCCATCCCGATCGGCCCTGTGTTCCGAATTATACCTTGGTTCCCTTCCCTCTGTGTAGACAATCATTTTATCACCGCTAATCAATTCGTCGGCCATGTCGACTGCCCGGTCCATGTATCCACCGGGATTTCCAGTAAGATCGAGGACTAATTTTTCCATCCCTTTTCCATTGAGGCCGGTTAATGCTTCCTTAAATTCATCATAAGTTGTGGCCGAAAAACGACTCACCTTAATGTAACCCACCTGCTCATCAATCATATAAGAAGCGTCGACCGATGATTGCGGTATTTTATCCCTGATGATATTGAATGTCAGTAATTCATCATCACCTCTCCTCATAATTTCAACTACAACTTCAGTTCCCTTTGGCCCTCTCAAGAGGTCAAATACGATTCTGTTGGTAATCCCGATACCAGCAGCATTTTCGCCATCAACACTTATGATTTTGTCACCGGATAGTAATCCAACTTTTTCAGATGGACCTCCGCTAAGGGGAGCAACAACATAGATGGTGTCTTTGAAAATGTTGAATTCTATTCCAATGCCATCAAACTTTCCTTCCAACTGTGATTTTGAAAGTTCCAGGTCTCTGACCGGAATGTAGACCGAATGAGGATCTAGTTTCTTTAGCATGCTGGTGATTGCCGTTTCTACGAGGTCTTCAGTATCAACGTCATCAACATAGTTTCTCTCCACGTAGCTGATTATTTCTCGGAACTTATCCACGCCCCCGAAAAGACTTCCCCGGGTGTCCGAATCCACCATATTTGCGCCAATTAGAATACCGGTTGCAATTGCTATTGCCAGAAAAAACGGTAACCTGATGGCATGTCTTGAATTCTTAATCTCACTCACTTCCTGCAGTATTTAGATGTTCAATTGAAAAGATGGATTATAAAAATACGGGAAAAATTGGTTTGGGATGTCGATTGTTAGTGATTTGTTCCGGGAATCTTAACAATGGGACTTAAGGATTTATCGCGATATTCTAATTTGTTTGACCGATTACCACCGGTTAAAATAGTCAATGCCGCAAAAGTTCTTGGCAGCTACCATTGGTCAAAAATATCAGGCAATCCCCGGATGGCAGGCTTACCATTTAGTATCTCCATCGAACCCACAACTTCCTGTAACCTGCGCTGCCCGGAGTGCCCCAGCGGTCTGAGATCGTTTACCCGGCCAACGGGAATGATTGACATGCAATTGTATGAAAAGATCATAGCAGAAGTTAAAAGCCATGTTGTTCACATGCTGCTCTATTTCCAGGGAGAACCTTATTTGCACAAGGGGTTTTTTGACCTGGTGAATACAGCGGGGAAAGCAAGGATATTTACGGCAACTTCAACCAATGCACACTACCTATCGGACGATCTTGCCAGACAGACTGTTGAGTCAGGGCTTGACAAGCTGATTATTTCAATAGATGGAACCACCCAGGAAACCTATGAGCAATACCGCATTGGTGGCTCATTGGAGAAGGTCATTTCAGGAACTGAAAATATTATTCATTGGAAAAGAAAATTAAAATCTAAGACACCTTATGTTGTCTTTCAATACCTGGTGGTGAAACCCAATGAGCACCAGGTGAATGATGTTGAACAGTTGGCAAACTCACTTGGTGTGGATGAAGTCCTGTTTAAAACAGCCCAGATCTATGACTTTGAGAACGGCTCAGACCTAATACCATCGATTGATAAATATTCTCGGTACCAACAAAAGGATGATGGTTCTTTCAAACTAAAGAATGAACTTCTAAACCAGTGCTGGAAAATGTGGCATTCCTGTGTAATCACCTGGGACGGGAAAGTAGTGCCCTGCTGCTTCGACAAAGATGCCTCTCATCCTATGGGTGACCTGAAAGTGCAAAGTTTTAAAGAAATATGGTTTGGTGAAAAATACCAGGCATTCCGTCAGGCAATCCTGCGTTCCAGATCAGAGATTGATATCTGTAAAAACTGCTCAGAGGGCACGAAGGTATGGGCCTGAACCAAACATATTTAGGAGTGATCATTAATTTTAGGACTATTCATTTCCCCCTTTTTGAGGGAGTTAGGGAGAGGAAAAAAGCCACAATGAAAGCGGATAAATCTAACCTTTATGGCTATAACAAGAATCTGAAAGGTTTTGCCAGAGCCAATCGTAACAATATGACTAAGGCTGAAGCTTGCCTTTGGAAATATGTTCTGCGGGCACGCAAAATGAAGGGATACCAATTTCGAAGGCAACGACCCGTTCTTAACTACATCGCAGATTTCATGTGCAAAGAACTCAAATTGATTATTGAAGTGGATGGTATTACCCACCATGATCCTGAAGTTCAGGAGAATGATACAATCAGGCAGAAAATCCTGGAAGACTCAGGGTTTACTGTCATAAGATTTGATGATGAAGATGTCCTGAACCATATCGATTTGGTGCATCGTGAAATAGAGGATTGGATTGGTTCATTTGAGGTGAAATGACCACCCCCTTGATCCCCCGCCAGAGGGGGACATATAATTTAAGAAAAGTAAATATCCCCTTGCCCGTCCGGCGGGCCTCTATGAGGGGGGTTAGGGGGAGGTCGAAATACAACCAAGAACTGTAAAAGTAATTGTTGAAAAACTAAAAGAACTGGGAGTGATCCTGGATGCAAACGGAATTACGCTTTGTACTTATTTCCCGGATTCAAAAGACGTACAGCATTGGATTGCATCACCAGATTTTAGTGTTGTTGGTAAATACCTGCTACCCTATTTTGATAATCCTTGGAAATCAGAGATTCAGACAACTTATGAAAAAAAGAATTAATTTTATACGTATAAAATATTAAATACGTATTATGAAATCAAAACTTACATTGAGCTTAGATAAGGAGGTGATTGAAAAGGGTCGAAGAATTGCCAGGAAGGAGCATAAAAGCCTCTCATCCATGGTTGAAGAACTTTTGAATTCGGAAATAGAAAAAGACACAAATGCCAAAAAGGAGATTATTGAAAAGCTTCACGGAATGTTTGGTAGTGTAACAGAAGGCACAAATTGGAAGGAAGAAATTCGAGAGGCGGCAGCATTGAAGTATGGAAAGTAGATTATTCCTTGATACTAATGTGTTTCTTGATCTTATATTTGATCGCGGTGGGACAGGAAAAAGTATAAAATTATTTCTGCTTAAATCAGGTGCTCAGAAATGCCAACTCGTCACATCTATTTCGTGCATTCAAACCATTATTTATCTTCTCGAAAAAAACAAATATTCTAAGGCCAGCATAAAAGAATTCGTAGTGTATGTGAATGAACTTGTAACGTTGGCAAATACCACTAAATCAGATATTGGTAAAGCGGTATCATCCGATTTGAGCGACCTGGAAGATGCCATTCTATATTTCACGGCTATTTCCAACGAGTGTGGTGTATTTATCACAAGGAATACTAAAGATTACCCTGCGAGTGATAAGATAAGCATACTTAAACCGGAGGAATTTTGATTTCCGCAAACCAACCCAAAATCTTTCAGCCATTCTTCACCACCAAACCCACTGGCCAGGGAACAGGGCTTGGTCTTTCTCTAAGCTATGATATTATTAAAGCGCATGGAGGGAAGTTGAAGGTGAAAAGCCAGGAGGGAGATGGGAGTGAGTTTATTATTATACTTCCTGTTATCTGAATCACGCCTGCCTGCCAGCAAGGCAGGGAATAATGGGATTAAAGGATTACACAGATGATATTTTGGAAAAGGAACTGAAATATAAAGACATTACTGAGAAAATAATTGGCGCTTCTTTCGAAGTACATAAATTCCTTGGTAATGCCTGCCTGACGGCGAGGCAGGGGTTTCAAGAAGTCATCTATCAGCGTGCTTTGGCGTGGGAAATGGCACAGGCCGGACTTGCATTCGAAAGGGAAATTGATCAGGATATTTACTACAAACAGTTTATTGATCCAATTGGCACCCGCAGAGCTGACTTTGTTGTTGAGGGAAAAGTATTAGTGGAGCTTAAGGCAATTATTCAATTGGAGGATGTCCATTTGGCGCAAGCTCTCAATTATCTCAAAGCTTACAAATTAGAGGTAGGACTGCTAATCAACTTTGGAAGCAAAAGCCTTACATTTAAAAGACTTGTCAATTAGATCAAAAAAATCAAAGCACATGGGGGAAAATTAAAAGTTGAAACCGCGGACAGGAAAGGATCTGAATTTACAATTTCCTTATTTTGAAATAACAAAACTCAAATAAATTAATTGAAGTAGGCACTTAATAAATACAGATCACTTTGTAAGGACATGGCTTGTGGTCAACCATTTTA
>JAQCLE010000067.1 GCA_027592755.1 Bacteroidota bacterium
TAATAATTATTTTTTATTTAACGTTGTGGTAGAATAATAATATTTTTTATTATATTAATTCAATTACATCAAAAAATAATGATTATGAGATTTAATTTTGTAAAAACCTTTATTTTTTCAGCAATGGGAATGGTTTTCCTGGGTTCATGCGGACCAAATGAGGATGATCCAATTCCATTTGAGGATGCTGTTGCCGAGAGTTTCCAGAATCTGACTTTGGAACAAGTTGCAGAGTTAGAGACACCCTTTGAGGGATTATTGAGCGGAATTGCGCCTAATGGCCGTGTTGCGAATCACAAAATTGTACCGGAAGACGTTGCAGCCCTTATTGAAGAACTATTCAATGGCAGTGTGGTGGTGGAAATAGAAGTAGATGAATAACGTGGTCTTGAGGTTTGGCGATTCCTTATCAAGTTGAATGACGAGGCGTTCATGGAGATATCGATTGTAAGTGAGTTGGGGAAAATTATTGAAATAGAAGGTCAAATTGGCCCTTTTGATTATTCTCTAGATCCTGAAGGAGATTTTATCAGTCTTGAGGAAGCACTGGAAAAAGCATTAAAAGAGGTCAAGGGAGGTGAAATCGAACGTTGGGAACTTGAAATTGAAGAGGATAACAAGTGGGAGTTTGAAATTCACATTACCAATGATGAAGGAAGATGGGAAGTTGAAATAGACGCTTTTACAGGTCTGGTAATCAAAATCAAGAAGAAAAGTTTCCCCACAGAAGAGGAAAAGGACTTTGACAGGCCACATGAGGAAGCCCCGGAAGAAATTCAAAACATGGCCCTTATGATGGTACCCGGTGAGGTTACTCATTCCCAAATGAAGGAAGACGATGACCACAATCATTGGCTGGTCGCTATTATCACTCCCGCAGGATCTTTAGTAAAAGTCAGGTTGACATCTTCCGGGGAATTAATCAGGATCAAGGGAGAGGAAGCACCATTCGATTATGTGGTTTAGCCAACAGGTGACCTTATGACCTTTGCAGAAGCAAAAGAAGTGATCGCAACAGAAACTGATGGCGAGCTCATTAAATGGGAACTGCGCCAGAAGGAGATCGGTGATGAATTAATATGGGTTTACAATTTCAAAATCAAGGACGGTGATGAGTCCTATGAAGTGAAGATCAATGCGGTTACTGGAGAATTCTATGAATTTGAGAGAGAAAGAGATGATGATGGTATTGATCATTTATCCGATGAACTGAGGAACAGGATTGCCGCTATGGTTTCAGGTGATATTATAGAAGCAAGGGTAAAAGACGACGACAACAAATTGTTCTGGAAGATTTTGGTCGAGACGACTACAGGTTCAAAGGTTGAAATAGTTATCAATAAGGAGACCGGTGCATTGATTTTAATCGAAGGTGAACATGGTTCATTTGACTATGAAGTGGTGCCTAATGATGAGCTGATAAGCTTCTCAGAGGCCAGAACCATAGCACTGGCCACATTTGAAGGCCAGATTGTGCGTTGGTCTTTGGAACGTCATGAAGATGCGTTCACGTATTGGTTCAAAATTGAACGTGAAGATGGCCATAGAGAAGTGGGCATCGATGCAGTAAGCGGTGATGTTATAGCTGGTGCTGATCCTGTGATTCCGGAGGGTATCCTTGAGCAGATTGCTGCCCTGATTGATGGCGAGATTTCAATTGCTGAGCATGATGAATCAATTTGGGAGATCGTTGTAGTGACCGAGTCCCAAGGAAGAGTCTTACTTAAATTTCTGGTAGAAACAGGAGAACTGAAGGCTGCATATGGTTTTGAAGGACCATTTGAATACAATGTTACTCCTGGTGGTGACTTACTGGCTCTTGCAGCGATCAGGGAGATCGTTCTGGATACTGGAGATGAAGTGCTTATTTACTGGGAATTGAAAAGAAACGATAACGGCACCTGGATTTATAAACTCAAAATAAAAGTTGATAATCAGGAATTTGACGTATTAGTGAATGCAGTGACAGGAGAAATATTATAGATTTTATCAATCCACCTTTAAGGCCACCCCGATTGGGGTGGCTTTTTTTTGTCTATCAAATCGAGATTTCAAATAAGTTATTTACCGTAGAAATACTTTCAAACAATTCTTCAATTTAGCCCGGAGCAATTTTCATAGGATTTTTTAGGATTTTACGTATATTGATTTTTCAATAAACCTTAAAAATAATTTTATGAACAACTTTTGGAAAGTGATAATGAGTTTTGCTATAGTTCTAATTGCAGCAGTAATCGTAACAAGTTGCCAGTCTTCGGTGGAAGCAAATAACAACCTGAAGACCGAAGATCAGCAGGTAAGCTCCGCGGCATTAAAAGCCGCCAACGTTTTCATAGGTTCTCTAAATGATGACCTGAAGAGCAAATTGTTGTTTGATTTCAAAGAGGATGAACGATTCAACTGGTACTATATACCTATAGAAAGAAAGGGACTTTCATTTGAATTATTGAATGCAGATCAACGGAAAAAAGGAGATGCTCTTTTAAAGGCATGTCTTAGTGATCAGGGTATGTCTAAGACCAAAGAAATAATGAGCCTTGAGCTGGTACTTCGTGAAGTTGAAAACCGCCCACCAAATGATAGAAGAAGAAACCCTGAAAACTACTACTTCAGTATTTTCGGTACGCCATCGGCAAGTACACCCTGGGGGTGGCGATTCGAAGGACACCATTTATCTCTTAACTTTTCGTCTATTACGGGCAAAATCGATGGAGCAACACCATCATTTATGGGTTCAAATCCAGCGATTGTACTGGCAGGTACTTATAAGGACAAAGAAGTACTTAAAAAGGAGCAGCAGCTTGGTAAGCAGCTCTATAATGCCCTTTCAGAATCTCAGAAAAAAACGGCCACACTTGATATGGAGTGGGGTGATATTTTAACCAAGAATGACAAAAGAGTGACACTTGATAAACTTGAAGGATTGAAGGTTTCTGAATTTAATAAGGATCAAAGAAAAATATTTGATGATTTATTGGATGTTTATCTCGGTAATCTGGAAAAATCTATTACCTTGGATTACAAGCAACGGATTGATGATAATGGCGGTATTGGTAGTATGTATTTCGCCTGGGCAGGAAGTCCTACTGAAGGAAAGCATTATTACAGAATACATGGGGCAACGCTTTTGATTGAGTATGACAATAGCCAAAATGATGCAAATCATATTCATAGCGTCCTTCGGGATGTTCAGAATGACTTTGGTGAAGACCTATTAAAGAGGCATTATGAGACATCTAAACATGATTAATTAATCAGTATAACAACTTAATAATCAACATTATATAACCATTAAGCTAAATGAATGATTGAGTTTTAGAAAATTTGTTTTATAATAGTAGTTTAAATTAAAGAATCACAGCTATGGAATCTTTTATCAAAACGCACGCAAACGAGCATGCCCTTGACTTATTGGTAGGCGTTATCTATCCGACAGTAGTATTTATTACTGCGTTCTGGTGCTATTTAAGCTCAGGGCCACTGGGTAGTATAATGCAATAAGTAAAATTGTTTTCAGGACTTATGAATACAATTCGAACGAATAGTAATCATAATAGTGTTTGAACAGATCCGGTCATCGTTGGCCGGATTTATTTTTTCATGCCAATTTAATTTCCCTTTCAATGCTTCCATTTTGAATACTTTATGCTGATTTAGCTATCTTCATATTTCTTAAAGTTTTGATTATGGAAATAAAAGTAAATGGGAAAGTATACCCTGTTGATGTTGAAGATAGTATGCCCTTACTCTGGGTATTGAGGGATGTACTTGATTTAACCGGGACAAAATACGGATGTGGCGTTGCAGCCTGCGGAGCTTGCACGGTTCATATAGATGGCGTAGCTACCCGAACATGTATGTTGCCTGTCTCAGCTGCGGTTGGTAAAGAAATAACGACTGTAGAGGGTATTTCAACTGCACCAGGCTTATCAGCAGTTCAGAGAGCATGGATAGACCATCAGGTGCCTCAATGTGGCTATTGCCAATCGGGAATGATTATGGCTGTTGAAGCCTTGCTGGATGAAAACCCCGATCCATCCGATGATGATATCAACGGGAAAATCACCAACATCTGTAGGTGTGGAACCTATCAAAGAATAAGAGCTGCCATTAAAACGGCCGCACAGTACAGAATTCAGTCTATTGCAACTGATCAACCATCTAAATCCTGAAAAATGAAAAGAAGAGCATTTCTTATTACCGGAGGCGTTGTTGGTGGTGGATTGATGGTTGGTGTGGGTGGTTTATCTTATGTCAACAATAAAATTGAACAGTTCAGCGGAACAGGAATGGGAGAGGGCCACTCCTTAAATGCGTTTGTAAGGATATCGCCAGATAATATCATAACAGTTGCTGTTTCAAAAACCGAAATGGGACAAGGGGTTTACACTTCAATTCCCATGCTGATAGCAGAAGAATTGGAGGTAGACCTTTCGCAGGTGAAAGTAGTTCATCCTCAATGTGAAGGGCCTTATGCCAACCTTTTCTTTGCTAACATGACACCCCGCGATTTCGAGAACGGACTTACGACAATGGAGAAAGTTTTCTCCTTCCTTCCAAATGTCATGACTGGGGGGAGTAGTTCAATAATCGATAGTTATGATCATATGCGGATCGTTGGAGCTACTGCGAGGGAAATGCTGATAGCTGCAGCGGCGAAGGATTGGGATGCAAAGACCGAAGATTGCTATGCTGATAACGGACATATCCACAACAAACTGAATGGTCAATGGAAATACTATGGCGAACTGGCTGAGAAAGCATCCAAAGAGAAAGCCCCGGAGTTACCTCAATTAAAGGCGAGATCGGAATTCAAAATAGTTGGTAAACCATCAAAAAGGCTTGATGTCCCTGACAAGGTGGATGGAACTGCTCAGTTCGGTCTGGATGTAAGGTTGCCCAATATGAAGTACGCTGCCATGAGGCATCCAGCATTTGTCGCCGGAAAGATAGTTTCTGTTAATAATGTAGCTCAGGTTGAATCTATGCCCGGTGTGGATAAAGTTGTAATAATCGATGAGGGGGTGGCTGTGGTTGCTAAAACCACTTGGCATGCAAAAAATGCAATAGCAGCACTTGATCTTGAAGAAAAGGAGCACCCCGAGCTCACCCGAAAAGATGCAATCTCGAGCCTTAAAAAGGTGCTCGAAGGAGAACCGGCAAAGGTGTGGGAAGATGAAGGTGACATTGAAACGGTTTTGGAAAATGCCGAGAAGGTCATCACTTCTGACTATGAGGTTCCGTATTTAGCACATGCCTGCATGGAACCGCTCAACTGCACGGTGCTGGTTAATGGCGATAAAGCTGAAGTTTGGACAGGATGCCAATCAAGCACTTTTGTATTAAACGGCGTGTCTGAAGGAACAGGGATATCAAAGGAAAATATCAAAACAAACATCACTTATTTAGGCGGTGGTTTTGGTCGACGCAGTGAAACAGATTTCGTGAGGAAAGCTGCGAAAGTAGCCAGTAACTTCCCGGGTACACCCGTTCAATTGGTATTCACGAGAGAAGAAGACATGAAGAATGACTACTACCGTCCTGCTGTTGTCAGTCGCTTAACTGCGGCACTGGGCAATGGCAATATCCTGGGGATGAAGAAGAAAGTAGCCGGTCAGGGACCTTTATTCCAAATGATGAAGCGAAACATACCCTTTATGCCGATGAACCAGGAGGATGATCAGATGGCAACGGAAGGTATGCGTGACTTGCCATATAAAATGGATGCTGCTTATACAGATATGTCATGTATTGAACTACCTGTACCGGTAGGAACGTGGCGAAGCGTGGGCCATTCACAGAATGCATTCTTTACAGAAAGCTTCATGGATGAATGTGCCCGGGAGCTGGGTAAGGATCCGTATGAAATCAGGAAAGAGATGCTTGGCAATGAACCCCGGCATTTGGACGTGCTTAACAAACTTGCTGAAATGAGCAACTGGAAATCAGAATTGCCTGAGGGAAAGTACAGGGGGATTGCACTTCATAAATCTTTTGGCTCAATAGTAGGCCAGGTAGTTGAGATATCAATCCAGGATAAGAATATTAAAGTAGACAAGGTCTTTTGTGTGATCGATTGCGGCAAAATTGTTAATCCTGCTATTATCGAATCACAGATGCAAAGTGGTATTGTATATGGGCTAACCGCCGCACTCTACGGTGAGATTTCCGTGAAAGATGGAAAAGTGGTCCAAAACAACTTCCCTGACTACCAGATGGTGACCATGAAAACAATGCCTGAAATCGTTGTCAGCATAATTGACTCCGATGAGTATCCCGGGGGAGTGGGAGAGCCGGGTACACCGCCTATAGCTCCTGCACTCACCAATGCCGTTTTTGCGGCCACTGGCGACAGGGTAAGATCGTTGCCACTGGCCAGGCATGGGTATCGATTTGTATAAAGAAAGAGGCTAACATTAGATTCATAATAGACCAAACCCAGTTTTTGGCAGGGTTAGTAACGGGTTCCATAAATAAATTGACTGGGCAACGAAAAGATGATATTATACAAAATATTATCCTTCTTTTTCTTTACTCAACAAAGGTTTCCCTAATTACTCGCTTCACCTCTTCGGTTTCTTTTACTGATAATTTACCGTAAGATTTAATAACTCTTTGCTTATCGATTGTTCTGATTTGATCTAATACTATCCAACCATTTTGTTTATTATGATGCACTTGCACTCTCGTTGGGTAGGCATGAGACTTAGTGGTCATAGGCGCAACGGTAATTGTTTTGATGTTAAAGTTTAATTCGTTTGGTGAGATGATTACACAAGGTCGTATTTTTCTAATTTCGCTTCCGATTGTTGGGTCAAGATTTACCATAATTATACGATACTGATCTAGTTCCATTCGTCGAAATCTTCATCTGGAAGGACATCATCAATAAGGAGCTGGTCATCTTCATTTTTGGACATTGACTTAAATGCGTCCTCCCATCCTTTTCTGGGTTGTTCGATTGGCTTAAGGATAATTTTATCCTTTTCAAGAATTAATTCCACCTTATCTGTTATATGGTATTGTTCAAGGATATGTTTGCTCAATCTTAATCCTTTGGAATTCCCTATTTTAATAATCGATGCTTCCATGTTATTGCTGTTTTGTAATTACAAAGTTATTACTTTTACGTAACAATACAATATTGGTTTAAATGAAGGATAGCAATTGGTTATACACACCTCGGTGCGTATACTGGCCCTTATCACAGTACAAAACTAAGTGAAAGTCAACGTTTTCGAAAAGCCTGAAATCATTCAGTTCACAATTAACAACAAGATGCTAATACATTGTATTCCATTGGCTGATTCATCGGGGATATTCTCTATTGCATCCCAGTGTTCTACGATTTAGCCGTTTTTATCGAACCTGAAAAAGTCCATCGTGACATATTCTTCATTACCGGGCCAGGTTTGGTGGGTATGCAGAGCTACCAGATTATCTTCAGCTACAGCTCGCACAAATTCGATGCTCTTATCAGGGTATTCTGTAGCCATCTTTTCGAAGTAGTCAATGAATGAAGCAGTACCATTACCAACCAGTGGATTGTGCTGAATGTATTCACTACCAACATATAATTCAACCGCCTTGCTGGGGTTTCCCTCATAAGCCATATTATAAAATGCGATGGCGTTCTCTTTATTTGATCAGTGCTTTGGCTTATGAAATATTGGTTTTGAGTCGATAATGGCGATGCTTTCTAATTACTTCCTATTCAATTTAAAAATGATAAATACAGGCAATAAAAAGAAGATTGTAGCTCCAATGATAAGGGAATTATCGCCATTGGTTACGCCGATAAATATGTCTTGCAAGTTCATTAGTGCATAAGCGATTAACGATACTTTCAACATTGGAACTGACTTACTGAAGATTGAAAACAAGAGGATAAACCCAACGCTAATTTGTCTTGCTGCCCACATGTTTGACAGGTATTTCAGTTGAGCATCAGAGAAGTCAACGTTTGGTATAAAAGCTCCTGGTGTCAGGTAGAGAGAGCAACCTACTGTAACAGCAAGCAATCCGATTAAACCGGAAACAATTAGTATCCATTTGGGTATTTGATTATCCATTTGTTTTCAATTGCATAATCTTGTTTTCAGCTATGATAATAAGTAAAAACAAGAAAGCCCCGAATTCATATCAAATTCGAGGCTCATAATTTTTAAATGGAGATAGGATTAATCCTCGACCTGGATGACAACTTTATCCATTACATCTCCCTCTTTGATTTCATCAATCACGTCCAGTCCTTCATATACTTTCCCGAAAACGGTATGGTTCCGGTCGAGGTGTGAAGTGTTGTTTCTGCTGTGGCAAATAAAGAATTGAGATCCACCAGTATTTCTGCCAGCATGCGCCATGGAGAGCACCCCGCGGTCATGGTATTGGTTGTTTCCGTCCAACTCGCAGTCGATATTGTATCCTGGACCACCAGCACCAGTTCCATTGGGACAACCTCCCTGAATAACGAAATCAGGAAGGACCCGATGAAATGTGAGGCCATCATAAAAGCCCTTTTCCGCAAGTGTTACAAAGTTGTCAACGGTATTTGGAGCGTCTTCTTCAAAGAATTGGATTTTCATGACACCCTTCTTGGTATGTATTTCAGCAGTTTTCAAAATGAATGGGGAATATGGTTAACTTAAATATCTTCTATTGGAAAAATACGTTGTTGGAGCGATTCAAAAGAAGCAAGGATTGAAACTTGCTTAGATATAAGATTTTTAATCCTCTTTCTTTTTCTTTGCTACAGCTTTTGGCTTTGCAACGGCTTTAGGTTTTGCTACAACTTTTGGTTTTGCAACGGCTTTAGGTTTTGCTGCAGCTTTAGGTTTGGCTGCGACTTTGGCCTCTGGCTTAGCCTCCTGAACTTCTTCCTTAGGAGTAACTTCTATTGATTCGGTAATTTGTGGCTCAGGCGATATAGCCTCTACAACTTCAGCCTTGGGTTTTACTTCCTTTTTAGCAGCTTTTGCCTTGAACTCTTCTTTTATTTTCGCGACATCCACATTTTTCAAGACCGGTGTCGCAGTTAAGAGCTTCAACCTTGCTTGACGGCTTGATGCCACGTTCTTATTTCTTCGTCCTTTACGCTTTAATCTGGTTACAGTCATCTTTGTTCTTGATTTGAAAACAAGCCGCAAATGTAGGACAATTAATGTATTTGTAAAACGCTGATTCGATTCTATTTTAGAATGATCCTATCTTGAGCGTTAAGTAATAGTTCAGTTTATCGAAGTCATTAGATTTGGTGTTTGTTAATTCCAGATCCTGGGTGATCCGTTTACTCATTCCTAATGCGATTCTAAAATTCTTTGCGATGTTAAGCTCAATATTAGCACCTGGCTCTACATACCAGAATACATCTCCCTCAATGAGATCAGGACTATTGAATTGACCTTCGTCAAAATTCTCATGATAACCAATCCATCCTGATCCGGCGGATATTGGAAATGTTACGTGCACAACCTCATTAGAAAACACGATAGGTTCCAGGAAAAGGCCTCCATAGCCACCCAATAGTACCGCATCACCGGAGGGTGAAACATCAGTAAATTTAGCAGTAGGAATTATGCCGTGAGCTTCAAGACCAATAGCCAGAGACCGGTTGATAATCCATCCACCCCTCAAGCCTGCGAGAACAATGGTCTGACTCCTGAATTTTGAAGACTTGAAGCTTATGGCACCAAAACCTCCGCTATGGCTTGTTTTTCCTGATAGCGTCTTAATCTCTGAGCCTCGCCAGTGCTTTCTGTAATAATGGACATCATAATCCTCAGGGTTGATATCATTATCTTCATCCTCAAAATCCTCTAAAGTTTGGATTGGTGTACTCATATAAATTGTGTCATACACAATTTCTTTGATAATGACGGTATCACTGGACATTGAAACTTCTTGTAGTGACGCAGGGTTTTGTATCGAATCCTGGAATTGATTTAACTGCAGATCTTCCATCAGAGGTTCTTCAACGATGAGACTATCAGTTAGTATTTGTGAAAAACCCAGTGGCGCTAAGAGCATGGTTAAGATGGCTAAAGTTGTCTTTTTCATTATGTTTTTAAATTGAATCCGACCTAAAGACAACGTCTCCTAACAAAAGTTTCCAATATGCACCATTTTTAATGATGGCTACTCAAATCCGCTAAGGGAACTTCGGAAACTTCTTAAAATCCGGCTTTCTTTTTTCGAGAAATGCATTCTTACCCTCTTGAGCTTCTTGACTGAGATAGTACATCAATGTGGCATCACCTGCTAATTCCATAAGTCCAGTTTGTCCGTCAAGTTCAGCATTGAAGGCCCGTTTGATCATCCTAATAGCCATTGGGCTTCGTTGTTGTATAATTTGACACCATTCAACAGTAGTCTCTTCCAATTTGTGAAGAGGTACAACCTTATTTACCATACCCATACGTTCAGCCTCCTCTGCTGTATATTGTTCACATAAGAACCAGATTTCCCTTGCCTTCTTTTGACCGACGTGCCTGGCCAAATAGGAAGAACCAAATCCCCCATCAAAGCTTCCAACCTTTGGTCCCGTTTGACCAAAACGGGCATTTTCTGAAGCAATGGTTAAATCACATACTACATGGAGCACATGCCCACCTCCAATGGCATAGCCATTTACCATAGCTATTACAGGTTTTGGCAACGATCGAATTCGTTTATGGAGATCAAGGACGTTAAGTCGAGGCACACCGTCTTTACCTACATAGCCGCCAACACCTTTGACATTTTGATCGCCACCCGAGCAGAAGGCTTTATCTCCAGTACCGGTCAAAATTACCACATCAATATCCTGCCTTTCCCTGCAGATATCCATTGCTTCAATCATTTCCACATTCGTTTCGGGTCGGAAGGCATTATACACTTTGGGACGGTTGATAGTTATTTTGGCGATCCCTTCAAATAATTCGAATTTGATGTCCTCATAATCCTTTATGCTTTGCCAATTAAATGTCATGACTGAATATTTATATGTTTTTTAATCTATTCTTAATTTGGGCTTTAAGTTTATCGAAAAAAGCCTTGTTTGTCTTACTGTCGGTTTGAATTTCAAGCATTTTAGCTTTCCCCTTCAAATTAAAGAAGGAAGGAGTTGCCTTTTTAAGGGTTTCATTTGAATTGGCATCGAAATATTCAATATCAAATTCTTCCGCTGTCTTTTTCCCGTTCAGTTTTTGATCAGTTTCAAAATACTTATCCAGTTCTGGTTGCTGAGATGGACCATCAATCATTCTGAAGATTCCTCCTCCATGATTGTTCAAGACCACTATTCGCAGATTATCGGGAAGATGATTGTGCCATAGTCCATTCCTATCATAGAAGAATGACATATCACCGATGATGACAACGACAGGATCAGAGCATTCAAGGGCATAACCTACGGCAGTACTCAAACTCCCGTCGATGCCACTTGTGCCTCTGTTGCAAAATACCTGGACATTCGGCTTCATATTACCCAAAAAATTAGCCCATCTCACTGGCATGCTATTACCCAAATGAAGGTGGCAAGATTCCGGTAGATTATGAATCAGAGATCCAACTGCTTTCATTTCCCAGTATTCATCTGATAGGGTATTTTCGATTTCTTTCCTTGTTTCAATGTCAAGGTTCTTCCAGGAGTTAGAATAAGATGGATTTCCCTCCCCACGCAAGAGAATATTTTCAATGAAGTTTGTTGGGGAGGTTCTAATGATCTTTGTAAGTGATTGAAAGGTATCGGCTGCAGGCCCTTCGCTCTGAATATGCCAATGATCAGGCCGGTGAGTCCTGATGAATGTTTTCAAACCTTTGGATATAGTAGCTCCGCCGAATGTGATCAGCAGATCAGGTGTGATTGATTCCGATGTTTCGCTACGGATGTTACTCAGAAATAAATCATGATGCCTGATGCAATTTAAGTTTTTGAAATTCGAAATGACATCGCTGATTACTGGGTAGCTATTCGCAATGCTTTCCGGAAGTTCCATGCCTGCCTTTTTTTGGCCAATGAAAATCATTACCCTATTGAAAATTTTCAACTCACCAATCAACACTTTGACTGCCTCTTCGCTAAGCGTAGGGGACGAAGAATATTCCTCAATCAACTTTATATCCTTACTGTATTCAATTTCCTGACCGGGTATCGGATAGAAGGGTTCCCTCAGTGGTATGTTAATATGAATCGGCCCCTGTTGATTATGAATCGATGCATTAATTGCTTCATTTACAATTCTGTGGCAGTGCCATTGAATATCAGGATGTTCATAGGTATCCGGGAACTCAAAGGATTGCTTGACATGATCTCCAAAAATATTTTTTTGATGAATTGTTTGCCCATCTTTTTGATCAATCCACTCCGGAGGCCGATCAGCACTTAAAATAATTAGGGGAACATGGCTGTAAAATGCTTCTGCTACCGCCGGACTGTAATTGTATACAGCACTGCCAGAGGTGCAGATTAAAACAACAGGTTTATTTAAGTATTGGGAAAGCCCTAAAGCAATAAATCCGGCGGATCTTTCGTCAGGAATAACATAGGTCTTAATTCCAGGATGCCTTGCAAATGCAATTGTAATCGGAGCATTTCTCGAGCCAGGAGAAATCACAGCATCTGTTATGCCTTTTTGAGTACATATTTCAGCTAAGTCTATTATTGGCTGTGGAATCATTTAGGCAAATTTAAAAGGAAACCCATGACGAATTGAAATTAAGATTTAGAGCCTACTAAGCTGTTTTATCACCTTACTCCCTCTGGACTTAAAAGCGGCTGTACTAAATGGGAACTGATTACTAATATTGCTCACAATTTCATCCTTTAGCTCAGGAAATATTTTGGTAATATTTGCCAGAATAGTCATTGAAAAAACTTTAACCGCAATAGCCTCATTGGCGTCTTTCAGATATTTGAAACAATGATCCGCCAGTGGACCCATTTGATCTTCTGTAAGGGCCACATTTTGAAGTATCCGAACTGTGTTCCGCTTTATAGCAACATCGGGATTGGTATTTAAATTCGAAATCAGTTGATCTACATATGGCAAAATGAGGTTTGGCTGGAGATCATGGCAATGGCTTAATACCCACGCAGCCCATTGTGTGATCCTATAATCATCACCAAAGAAAAGTTTCATAAGCTCAGCAAAACGCGATTCACTCTTAAGGATGTATTGAGCAACTCTGACAGCCTGTGATTTGGAACGCTCCCGAAGTATTTCATCTTTCAAATTCACAACAGCTAATTTCCCAAATAGTGACTATTGCTCCAAAAGGTGACCAGGATTAGTTCAAGGCTCATTTTTTTGTAGCGTCAGGAGATATAATTTTGAAGTATGGTATTGAGAAAGTTCATTCTTACAATTCAGGCAGCTTTGGTATTGATCAATGCTATTGGACAACAGATAACCGTTGAGTCTCCACAAGAGAGTCTCGGGCCAGGTATTAATTCTAAATTTTTTGAACAAAACCCACTCATCTCTATTGATGGCACCAATATCTATTTTGTCAGATCCGGCGACCCACAAAACACAGGTGGTGTATCTGATAAGGGGGATATTTGGATATCAACAAAGGTTACCGATGGAACCTGGAGTGCTGCACAAAGAATAAATGCACCCATCAATACGATTGCCAGGAATGCAATTATTGGTTTTCAGGATGACTTAATGTTGTTGAACTACAATTATGGAAAGTCTGTTGGAGGTGGATTTTCTGTTAGCCGTAAAATCGTAAATATATGGGAAGAACCTGTGGATGTCAGTATCCCATTTTTCAAATCTCAATCAGAGTTCGAAAGTGCAGCCATATCCCCGAATGGTGAGGCTATGATCTTTTCAATTCAGTCTTTTGGAACCTACGGTGTTGAGGATCTCTTCTATACGACGATGCAATCAAACGGTAAGTGGTCTGACCTTCGAAATATAGGGCCAACAATCAATACGCCTTACCAGGAGTTGACCCCTTTCATTTCACCTGATGGACAGTACTTATATTTCGCATCAAATGGTCACCAGGGTTATGGAGGCATGGATATTTTTGCTTCCAAACGATTAGATGATGGCTGGAGGAATTGGACTGAACCTGTTAATCTTGGTGAGCTTGTTAATACGGTCGGTTCTGAAACTTCCTTTAGTTTCCTACCAGAGGCTGACTGGGCCATACTGGTATCAACTCAGAATTCGGATGGCTATGGCGATCTTAAGAAAGTTGCAATTTCATTTCCTGAGGATTACAGCGTTCCCGATGACACAGTCGCTACAAATCCCATATCAGTTATTTACGATCCAATGGATGTTGAACCACCATATGATCAACCATTGAAACCTGCATTGAATACGCTCAAAGGGCGTCTGATTAATATTAAAAATAGGCAGCCAATCGACGGAAATTTGATAATAATAGGTGAAACTGATACAGTTAATATCAAAAGTTCAATTAACTCCGGATTTGTTGCCAATGTAGTTCGAGGAGATTTTAGAATATCTGCCACTGCTATAGATTTTCTCGACTACGACACACTCTTCACATTTTCGAGAGGCGGAGAAGTAATGATTGATTTGTACCTGGAACCGCTCGATGTTGGGAATACAATTTCTTTAAAACATGTTCTTTTTGAGCGAGGAACTACAGATTTAGTCCCGGGATCGGAGAGAGATCTCCAGACAGTCTACAATATGCTATCCAACAATCCTTCCATTGAAATTCTGGTGGAGGGTCACACCGATAACCAAGGAGTTTTCAGGTTGAATGTTGAATTGTCGCAGCAGCGTGTCGATGCAGTAATCAAATACCTCGTTGATAGGGGGATAAAAATAAATCGTCTTAAAGGAAAAGGATGGGGGGCAATGAAACCAATTGCAAATAATTCAACAGAAGAATCACGTAAAATGAACCGAAGAGTGGAATTCACGATTACCGGCAAGTAATCAGATTTCCCATTGAAATCTATCTTAATCCCCAAGCTGGAAATATTTCATTCCAGGAGATACTGTGGTTTCTTGATCGAGTTGAAGCTGTGTTCAATCAGTTTACTGGTTGGAGAGGATATTTAACCATTTATCCCCGGAGATCTCTCGAAAGTTCATGATGTGTTGCCGTTCTTCATGTGATTAAGGCCTGTCACATGTCGCATCAGTAGTTGCAACATTTTTATGTTGGTCAACATTATTAGCTTCCTATCTTTATTCCCTGAATTGGATTTAATAAAGAGAATATAAATATTTTTAAATGTCGGTGGAATCAGTGAATGTTAATGGAAAAGGCATCAAGCAAAATACATTCGATGCAATTGTAATTGGCGCAGGAATGTCAGGAGGATGGGCAGCCAAAGAATTTTGTGAGAAGGGATTGAAAACATTGGTGCTTGAAAGAGGAAGGAATGTTGAGCATATTAAGGATTACCCGACGGCTAATAAGGAGGACTGGGAATTTGAACATCGAAGGCAGTTACCTCATAATGTGAGATCCGAGAACCCAATACTTGACAGGTGCTATGCCTGGGATGAATCCACAGAGCATTTCTTTGTCAAGGACAATGAACATCCATACATACAGAAGAAGCCGTTCAGTTGGGTAAAGGGTTATCAGGTTGGTGGAAAGTCATTGATGTGGGCAAGAATGACCCAGCGATGGAGTGATTTGGATTTTGAGGCCAATGCTAAAGAAGGAATTGGTTCAGATTGGCCCATTAGGTACAAGGACATTGCCCCATGGTATTCTTATGTTGAAAAATTTGTAGGGATTTCGGGAAATAAAGATGGATTATCACAGATTCCGGATGGAGAGTTTCTTCCTCCTTTGGAAATGAACTGTCTTGAGAAACATTTCAAGAAGACAATCGAAGAGAAATATCCGGGGAGAAATCTTGTTACAGGCAGGTGTGCGAACCTTACACAGGCACACAATGGTAGAAACCAATGCCAGAACAGAACAAAATGCCGTCGAGGATGCCCTCTTGGTGGTTATTTTAGTGCCAACTCATCAACTATGCCTGCTGCTATTGCGACTGGTAATTTGACATTAAGGCCGTTCTCCGTCGTCCATTCGGTGATTTATGATGAAACAAAAAATAGAGCAACTGGTGTTAGGGTCATAGATTCAGAAACCAAAGAAACCTTTGAATATTATGCCAGGGTCATTTTTGTCAATGCAAGCACGATAAATACAACCCTGGTTCTACTGAATTCAACGTCAAACAGATTTCCTAACGGACTGGGAAATGATAGTGATGCTCTTGGCCGCTATCTAATGGATCATAACTACCGGGCCAGACTTAGCGCTGAGCATGACGGGTTTACAGATCAATACTATTATGGCAGAAAGCCAACTAGTTGCTATCTCCCACGCTTCAGAAACTTTAACGGAGACAAACAAGATTCTTTCATTCGGGGATATGCTTATTCTCTCGGGGCTTCCAGGAGCAGGGGAAATGTTCAGGAAAGCGATGAACCGATTGGTGCAGATTACAAGGAAAAATTGACTCAAGTTGGACCATGGAGAGTCGGTTTAACTGGTATGGGGGAGTGCCTGCCTTATGCTGATAACCGCATAACGCTGAGTAAAGATCAAACGGACCAATGGGGTATGCCTTTGATTGAAATTGATGCCGAATTCAAGGAAAATGAAGAAGCAATGGTTGAAGACATCCTTGATCAGGGTGAAGAAATGTTGGATGCTGCCGGATTCAAGGACATCCAAAAATCAGATTCCAAAAATCACATGGGCCTGGGAATTCATGAGATGGGTACGGCAAGGATGGGCAAAGACCCAAAGAATTCAGTGCTGAACGGAAATAACCAGCTGCATGCCGTTAAGAATGTGTTTGTTACTGATGGTGCCAGTATGGCTTCAACAGCCTGCCAAAATCCGTCAATCACCTATATGGCACTCACAGCAAGAGCCACGGATTTTGCAGTCAGTGAAATGAACAAAGGCAATTTATAACCATTAGAAACTAAGACAATGAATAGAAGAGACGCTCTTTCAACAGTTAGTTTAATATTGGGTGGAACAGTAGTGGGAAGCCATGCTTTCCTAACTGGCTGCCAGCCGAAAAGAAGTTTTAAGTCTGGTATTTTAAAACCAGATGACATGATCCTTTTGGAAGAGGTGGCAGAAACAATCTTACCAACTACCGAAAATTCTCCGGGTGCGAAAGCCGCTGGAGTAGGGGAGTTCATGAACCCAATGATTACCGATTGTTATCCTGAAGTCGAACAACAGATATTTACCGCTGGACTTGTTCAACTTGAAAGTACATGCAAAACTCAATATGGTGATAGGTTTATCGATTTGAAACCAGAACAGAGACATCAGTTCCTGCTTTCACTGGAAAAAGAAGCAAAAGAATATAATACCGATCGGGAAACAAAAAATGATGGCACAGCACCACAGCCACATTATTATTCAATGATTAAGCAATTAACTTTGTTGGGTTATTTTACCTCTGAAATAGGCCAAACTCAAGCTTTGAGATATCTGCCAGTACCAGGAAAATATCAGGGGTGTATTCCGTACAATGGAGAGCCTGCCTGGGGATGATTAGGCTTCCAGGCTATGAACCACCAGCCCACTTCGTAGCTTCGGTTCAAACCAGGTGACTTTTGGAGGCATAATCAAGTCATTGTCGGCAATATCAATGAGCTGTTTCATTGAAACAGGATATAACGCAAAAGCTACTTTCATTTCACCGCTGTCCACTCTTTTACTTAGCTCTTTCAAACCCCTAATGCCACCTACAAAATCAATTCTTTTGTCAGTTCGGAGGTCATGGATGTTGAGGACTGGTTTTAATATGTAATCCGACAAGACTGTCACATCAAGTGCTTTGATCGGATCACTGTCTTCGTAAGTGCCGCTTTTGGCTTGCAGTGAATACCATGTTCCCTCAAGGTACATACTGAGCTCATGAAGTTTTGCTGGACGGTATTCATGTAAACCCTCTTTCCTTACATCAAATGATTTTTTTAGTGCTTCGATGAAGGAGGTCGCGGAATGACCATTCAGGTCTTTTACAACCCGATTATAATCAATGATTTCCAATTGATTGTCCGGAAAATGTACAGCGAGGAAATAATTGTATTCTTCTTCACCGGTATGATTAGGATTTTCTGCTTTCAGGTCGTGGCCAACAAGCGCCGCGGCTGCGGTTCGATGATGGCCGTCAGCAACATATGTTGCTGGCATTTTTGAGAATTCATATACAATATCATTGATGATGCGATTATCATCAATCACCCAAAAGCGGTGTTTCACTTTATCAATAGCCTCAAAGGAATAGGTTGGCATATTGACCTTAACCTGAGTTGCAAGGCGGTCCAGAGCAGGAATTGCTTTGTAAGCGAAAAAAACGGGCTCTGCATTCAACATCGATACCCTTACATGATTTTTTCGATCTGTTTCTTTGTCGGGCCGGGTCAGTTCATGCTTCTTAATTTTTCCGGTCATGTAATCATCAACAGAAGAGCATGCCACTATTCCGGTTTGTGAGCGGCCATTCATTTCCAATTCGTAGATATAGAGACATGCGTTCTTATCCTGAAAAAAAATAGAATCGTCTACAAGTCGATTGAAATTGTCTCTTGCCGCTTGGTATACCTTCTGATCATAATGATCAGTATCCTCTTCAAGTGTAATCTCTGGTTTTACGACATTCAAAAAGGAATAGGGATTACCTGATGCTTCCTCTCTTGCTTCTTCTGAATTAAGTACGTCATATGGTCTGCAAGCCACGTCTTGAACTCTTTCAGGAATTGGCCTTAGTCCTTTGAATGGTTTGATCTTCATTTATGCTCGTTAGTTGATTGGTGGCAATACCCTGACGGTAATAATTTCTTCTATTTCGGTAATCTTGGCGATTTGATCATCGCTAATCACGCCATCCACGTCAATGATATTGTAAGCGATTTCATTGCGATGTTTGTTCAACATATCAGCGATGTTAATACTCTGCTCTGCCAAAACTGAAGTGATTTTCCCTACTAAGCCCGGGACATTCTTATTGGCAATTAAAAGGCGAGTTCCATCATTTCTAGGGACATCGGCAGAAGGAAAGTTTACTGAATTTTTTATGTTGCCATTATCCAGAAAATCTCGAATTTGATCAGCTGCCATCATCGCACAATTGTCCTCTGATTCTGGAGTGGAAGCACCTAAATGCGGGATAGTAATGATTTTTTCATGACCGAGTAGATTATCATTGGGAAAATCAGTCACAAACCGATTGACCTTCCCATTTGCTAATGCTTCCATTAAATCTGGTTTGTTTACCAGACCACCCCTTGCAAAATTGAGGATATTGACACCCTCTTTCATGATTTGAAATTTTGAGTGATCAATGAACCCTCTTGTGGCATCAATTAACGGAACATGCAGGGTTATATAATCAGCCTCAGCCAATAATTTATCCAGGCTCTGAGCTTTTCTAACATACTTTGAGAGTTGCCAGGCCGAGTCGATAGAAATGTATGGGTCATAGCCGATAACTCGCATTCCCAGGCTTTCACCAGCGTTGGCAGCCAGCATCCCAATAGCTCCCAATCCGATAACACCCAGGGTTTTACCATAAATCTCAGGACCATTAAATTTTGATTTATTCTGTTCTACAAGTTTATTGACTTCATCGCCTTTTCCTTTAAGGGTTTGTGTCCATTGAATGCCCTCCACAATTTTCCTTGATGAAAGCAGCAGGCCAGCGATTACAAGTTCCTTTACGGCGTTAGCATTTGCACCGGGGGTATTAAAAACGACAATACCTAAAGAGGTGCATTTGTCAATCGGAATATTATTAACACCTGCCCCAGCCCTTGCAATGGCCTTCATATTGCTTCCGAAATCAATACCGTGGAGAGCGGCACTTCTTACCAAAATTGCATCCGGATTGTCTACTTCATCTGAAACAACGTAGTCATCAGGAAATCGACTGATTCCGACATTTGAAATCTTATTGAATGTTTGAACTTTGAATTTTGGCATTTTTATGAGTTAGCTTGTTCGAAATTTCTCATAAATGAGACAAGTTTTTCGACACCTTCAACTGGCATTGCATTGTAAATGCTTGCCCTCATTCCACCAACTGAACGATGACCCTTTAATGTTTTAAATCCTGCACTACTTGCTTCAGAAATAAACTTTGCATCCAACTCATCATTGCCGGTAACAAATGGAACGTTCATGATAGATCGCGAGTTCACTTCAACAGTACCCTTAAAGCGTTCTGAGTTATCAAGATAATCATAAAGTGTAGCAGCTTTTTGCCTGTTTTTCTTTTCCATGGCGATGACGCCACCATTTGCTAACAGCCATTCGAAAACCAATCCAGCTATATAGATTGAATAACAAGGAGGGGTATTAAACATGGACTCATTGTCCGAATGAATCTTATAGTTAAGCATCGTGGGAGTGAAGTTTTGGGCTTTACCCAAAAGGTCTTCCCTAATGATCACGATGGTTACGCCCGCGGGACCAATGTTTTTTTGAGCCCCGGCATAAATCAATCCAAATTGAGACACATCATATTCCTGGGAGAGAATGTTTGAGGACATATCAGCAATCAGCGGTATGTCTCCTGTCTCCGGAATTGATTGAAAACAAGTGCCATAAATTGTGTTATTGGTCGTGATGTGAACATAATCAGCATCAGGTGAAAACATACCAGCGTTTAATTCAGGGATGTAGTTAAAATTCGCGGCTTCAGAAGATGCGATCACATTTACTGATCCATATCTTTTGGCCTCCGCAATGGCTTTTTTAGACCAACTTCCTGTATTTACGTAATCGGCTTTTTTTGAACTTGAGAATAGATTAAGAGGAACCATTGCAAACTGTAGGGAAGCGCCACCTTGAAGGAACAACACCTTATAGTTTTCAGGTATTTTCATTAGAGAACGGAGGTCTTTCTCAGCATTTCCCGCTATTCCAATAAAATCTTTTGAACGGTGGCTCATCTCCATTACAGACATTCCACTTCCATTGTAATCGGTCATTTCACTTTGAGCCTTTTCCAATACTTCAATGGGTAATGTGGCTGGCCCGGCCGAAAAATTATAAACTCTGCTCATAGAAATTTTAGGTACTTAAATACTATTCTGAATAAGTCGCGAATATTAAACTATTTCACGAACCTGCCAAGTCAAGGATATACTGGCCTATCAAGAATAAAATTATTATAGCAATTATCGCCAGGAGATTGAAGTAGTTTTGCCGTTATTTTGAGTATTTCCATCGAATGCGTTCAAGGTCAGATCAGCACCTTTATCGCTAAATTTTCCAGTGAGCCAACCCACCGGTTGATCGTCAGCAAAATTATAACCGACTGCAGGTTGGTTTATTAAGTGGATACCATCCAATTGATCATATTGATAGCGGTGTGAGTGGCCGTAGAAAACAGCTTTGACCTGTTTCATTGGCTTAATGATCGAAAAGAATTTGTCCGTATCAAGGAGCGCACCATCTTCATCACTCAATGTGTGGTGAACAAATAGGAAAGTTGGTTTATCATCCACTTTTGATAAATAGCTCTGTAGCCAGCTCCTTTGAGTTTTGCCTAAAAGACCTGCTGTCCGATTTATATATAGCAGCGAATCGAGTAAAACAAATCTCAAGCCCTGTTGTTCTATCACTAAAACATGCTTGCCGTCAACTTCCTGTAATTCCTTTTGACGGGAAAATGCATCGTGAAAATTATCACGATTGTCATGGTTACCCAATGTCATGAAGATGGGCTTTTTATCAGCAATAGGTTGGAGCAACGACTGGACGTTCTTATAGTCTCCAGGTTCACCAGTTAATCTGGCAATATCACCGTTGATGATAGCATTTTCAGTTTTGGAATTTGCCACATCCAAAGCAATTTTTTTCAGATTTTTATAGGGCTTGAAGCCGCGATACACATTCTGGGTGTCTTCCGGTATATGTGTATCCGATAATAAGGCCATTGAAATTTCATTCTCTTTTGATCTTGCACGTACCAATGGAATATTTATGGCCATTACTGAAAGGCCACTAATAATTTTCCCACTTGTTTTTATAAAATCCCGTCTGTTTTGCTTACTGTAGATTCCTGGCATGGCGCTTACATTTAAAAGATGGCGTAGTCAATTGTAATTTAATTATAACTGGCAATAAATTGATTTTGAGTTCAATGAATTTAACCCGAAAAATTCACT
>JAQCLE010000068.1 GCA_027592755.1 Bacteroidota bacterium
TCGGATCTGCTTTTTTCAAGAGCCCTTTGAGTTATGCCCTGTTGAATGATTTTTCTTATATCACAGGATCCGGATTAAATCCTGTGGAAATCCCTTTGTCAGAATCTGATATGACATATAGAGCCGAGGTATCAAATTATCTCCAACTTACTGCTGAAGGTACATTGAGGAGAACAGATTTAATGATTTTTCCTTTCAATCGGACTGTCACATTTACTGAAAGGTTTGATCAGGCCATATTAGATCAAATCATATTTGATCAGGGGAGTATAAAATTGAAACTCTTTTACACAACGCTTCAATAAAGTTGGCTGGTGCAATAATTTTTGAAACATTATGAGTAGAATTATGCCAGCTTTTCACCCTGGCCGTGGCGAATCCGTTTCAAGTATCTGTAATAGTTGAATGATGAAGAAATTAATTAACACAACCAATGCCCCTCAGCCAATTGGTCCTTACTCACAGGCGGTGATCGCGAATGATCTACTTTTTATTTCAGGTCAGATTGCAATTGATCCCAGCAACGGTAGCTTGGTTACAGACAATATCGAAGATGAAACATCACAAGTATTAGAAAACATAAGAGCAATCCTTTTGGAGGCTGGTTTGAATTTTACAAATGTGGTCAAGTGTTCGATTTTTGTCAAGGACATGGCCGACTTCTCCCGAATTAATGCAGTCTATGGAAAGTATTTCACAACTGATCCTCCAGCCCGTGAAACCGTTGAAGTCAGTGGATTACCAAAGAATGTTAACGTTGAAATTTCTTGCATAGCTACAATCAATTAAAGAATGGCTGAAGTTAGAGTCCGTTTTGCTCCAAGTCCTACTGGTGCTTTGCACATTGGCGGTATTCGAACCGCTCTTTACAATTACCTTTTTGCAAAAAAGTACAGCGGGAAATTTATACTAAGAATAGAAGACACTGATAAAACAAGAGAAGTTGAATGGGCCGAGGACTACATTTTTGAATCTTTGAAATGGCTAGGTATAGCACCTGATGAAGGGGTAGAGGAAGGTGGGCCATTTGGGCCTTACAGACAATCAGAGAGGAGTACTATCTATAGGAAATATGCGCAACAACTGATAGAGGAAGGCCAAGCATACTATGCCTTCGATTTACCGGAAGAACTTGTGACTATGCGGGAAAACCTCAAAACTGCAAAAGCAAGTTCTCTAAATTACAATGCCATAAGTAGGACACAGATGAAAAACTCATTGACCTTAAGTGCCGATGAGGTAAAAGCCAGGATTAACTCAGGCGAGCCATATGTAATAAGGATTAAGATTCCTCTGAAGGAAGAGATTCGATTTCAGGATATGGTACGAGGGTGGGTGGTTGTTCAATCCTCTACCCTGGATGATAAAGTTTTGATAAAATCTGATGGATTACCAACCTATCATTTAGCCAATATTGTTGATGATCATTTGATGGACATCAGCCATGTGATAAGGGGTGAGGAATGGCTTCCCTCAGCACCATTGCATGTTCTTCTTTATAAATTTCTCGGGTGGTCCGACACGATGCCCGAATTTGCACATCTACCATTGATATTGAAACCTGATGGCAATGGTAAATTAAGTAAGAGAGATGCCGAAAAACATGGGTTTCCAATTTTTCCAATTGACTGGCAGGAGGAAAATGGTAATAGAGTTAGCGGTTTTAGAGAGGCAGGCTATTTCGCTGAAGCTTTTTTGAATTTCTTAGCATTGCTTGGTTGGAACCCGGGAGGGGAGAATGAAATATTCTCAATATCTGAAATGATAGATTTGTTCTCCATTGAAAAAATTAATAAAGGAGGCGCAAAGTTCGATATACAAAAAGCTGAGTGGTTTAATGGTCAATATTTAAGATCAAAATCAAATGAGGAACTTGGCAATTCTTTGGTCGATATAGCTTCACAAAAAGGAATTGAACTAAATCCTAATCTGGCAGTTGAAATTGCAACACTATTAAAGGACCGGGTAACTTTCTCGAATGAACTCTACAGTAAAGGGTTATTCTTTTTCAAGGGACCTACTACATTCAATGAGGATATTGTTTCAAAACAATGGACGAAAGAAGCAACGGATATACTCTCTACCTATTCAGACGCACTATCAGAAGGGGATTATCAAGCGGAAGAAGAATTCAAACTATGTCTGAAAGAGATTGTGGAAGCCAGGGGAGTAAAAATCGGAAAAATTATGCCAGCCTTGAGATTAGCGCTTACAGGTGGTGCTGACGGTCCCGATCTGATGGGAACGATGAAAATAATTGGCCCCAGGGAATCGGGTTTACGAATTAAAAAGGCGATAGAACAATTAGTCGATAGAATTATCGACTAATTACTCCCTAAGATCGAGGCATTACAATCCAAAGAATAATATATACCAATAGACCTGCGAAGGCCGTAAAAATCGTTAACAGGATGTATGCAATTCTTACAATTGTAGGGTCCCATCTGAAATATTCAGCAATACCACCACAAACACCTGCTATTAGTTTTTAGAAGATCGAGTCAATTTTTTGGAACTCATTTAATCGAAGGTTTAGTTATTCCAAATATAAAAATCAGCAACTATTTTTGAAAGCCGCCTTTCCTTATCCGTATCAGCTGTTTTTTATGATGCGCCTGGTGGGCTATTAATGAATCTATGGTTTGAGAAATTGAAAGTCTTCCAAATATTGGGTGCTTGAAAACGCCCTTACTCAAATGATCCGTAGGGAAATTTTCAAGGAATTCCTTCCAATCTTTCCTGAGATTCAACCAATTACTATTTATCGAATCCATTGAACCCTCACTAGTGGGTTGTGATAGAGCCTGTGGTATTTTAAATCTGATAGCCGAATAGAGTAATGCTTTCATGGCCATCGTCCTAACCTTTGATGAGAAACCAACGGCAGGGATTCCTCCATACTTCATTTTCTTCCTGATGTATTGAAGTGTGCCAGTTTCGGTAGCTATGAGATGGTTCAATACCTGAGCTGATGACCAGGAATGTTCATTGGGTTTGAAATGGAAGGCTTCATCGGAAAGGTGTGAGAGTTCACTCATAATTACTGCATTATCGTTTTCGAGCTCGCCGTATTTTTCCAAAAGTGTTTTTTGTTGCATATGGTTTTGATCAACAGTAAAAATAGAACTTTACACGAAGTAGCTATTGAAATGTCACATCATTTAGAGTTTTGAAGGATTGGTTGGATTCTATTAATTTAGAACTCAAATTCGCGGCTCAGAGAATTTAACTATAACTAATACAACTGAATGCAATTCGAGACTCTCGACGTAGTTGCTCTATTCGTAATTCTTGCTGGGTGCTTTCTCTTCATTAACACCTATTTCTTAAAGCTACCTTCTTCGATCGGGCTGATGATCATGGCGCTTGGTTTGTCATTGGTCATGCTTGTTTTGGGTTTGGTTAGTCCTGGTTTTCAGCAAGGGACCGAAGCTTTTCTGGAGGATTTCGACTTTCGGGAAGTGGTTTTTGAAGTTGTTCTCACATTTCAACTGTTTGCCGGAGCACTGCATATTGATTTTCGGAGATTAGCTGAAGAGAAGGGGCCGGTACTCATCCTGGCGGTTTTTGGAGTAATAATATCAACTATTCTCACTGGTACTGGCATGTACTATGTGTTAAATTTTGTCGGCCTACATCTTGATTATATCTATTGTTTGGTTTTTGGCGCATTGATTTCTCCAACAGACCCAATAGCAGTTATCTCAACAATGAAGCGTTACAACATTTCTCAAAAAATGGAGATTCGGATCGCTGGAGAAGCCCTCTTTAGTGATGGAATTGCTGTCGTATTCGCCCTTGCCTTACTAGAATTGGAAACAAAAGAGATCGATCACATCATCCATCTTAGGGATCTCATTGGAACATTCATTCTTGATATTTCAGGAGGTATAATCATTGGGCTCATTTTAGGATATGTATGTTTTAAGCTGCTTGAGTTTATTGATAATGAGCAAACAGAACTTGAAATACTCGTTACAATGGCATTATTGATGGCATCAACTCAAATATCTCATTTTGAGGCCATTGAAGTATCCGGTAAACAAGCTGCAGTTGTAATGGGGCTGGTAGTTGGCAACCAGGGGAAGAGCGACAAATTCGTTGGAGCCGCAAGTGATTATGTTTTCAAATTCTGGAGTTTAATGGAGCATAGTCTTAACGCTATCTTATACGTATTAATTGGTTTGGAAATGCTGGTGATACCTCATCAAGTGATTTATTTCTCAGCTGGTTTTTTTGCTTTCGGCGTCGTACTCTTTTCGAGATGGGTTAGCGTATTTATCCCCATTAAGATTTTGTCAAGAACGAGATCTTTTGATCCAAAAACGATTTCCATAATGACGTGGGGAAGTTTTCGTGGGGGAATTCCCATTGCACTGGCACTTACGTTACCTGAATTTGAGCATAGAAACATAGTAGTGGCAATGACCTATTTGGTGGTTGTCCTTTCAATTCTTTATCAGGGTCTGACTGTGAACCTGATGCTCAAAAACACCGTCGGATATCGTCAGGTTGATGATGGTAAATAGTTATAATTAAACGGATAAAATTCAATATTTAAGCCTTTAATTTTAAAGTCAAACCCAGTGGTACAAATCAGTAATTGTTACCTTTGCAGATGAAAGAAAAAATCCTCATTCTTGATTTTGGTTCACAGTATACACAGCTGATCGCCCGAAGAGTCCGTGAACTGAATGTTTACTGCCAGATACACCCTTACAATCATATCCCATCTCTCGATGAAACAGTTAAAGGCATCATTTTATCCGGTAGTCCATGCTCGGTTCGTGATGATGAAGCACCGGATATCGATCTTGAGATGTTGAGTATTGCAGGCCCCATTTTGGGGGTTTGCTACGGTGCACAGTTAATTGCTCACAAACTTGGTGGAGAAGTGACCAAATCGAAAGTTCGGGAGTATGGAAGAGCCAATCTGACGAAAATTGATACCCATTATTCACTTCTTAAAGAAGTCAACATTAACAGTCAGGTTTGGATGTCACACGCTGATACGATCTCCCAGCTACCGAATGAATTGGAAATGATTGCCAGTACTTCAACTGTAGAAGCAGCTGCTTTCAAGCATAGGGAAAAAAATATTTGGGGTATCCAGTTTCATCCTGAAGTTACACATACAACCCAGGGAAAGGAAATACTCCGAAACTTCGTTGTCCACATTTGTGGTTGTGGCCAGGATTGGACATCTGACATTTTTGTTGAATCCAAAGTAGCTGAACTAAAAGAAACTCTTGGTAATGACAGGGTGGTATTGGGTTTGTCAGGTGGCGTTGATTCTTCAGTCGCTGCAACGTTGATTCATAGAGCTGTTGGTGATAATCTGTACTGCATTTTTGTTGATAATGGTCTCTTAAGGAAAAATGAATTCGAAGAAGTTTTGGAATCCTATAAAGGAATGGGGTTGAATGTAAAAGGGGTTGATGCCAAGAAGCAATTTTACGACGCATTGGAGGGGATCTCGGACCCAGAAGGAAAAAGGAAAGCGATTGGAAAAATTTTTATTGATGTATTTGATCTGGAAGCCCATAGGATAGAAGATGTGAAATGGTTAGGTCAGGGAACCATTTACCCTGATGTAATTGAGTCGGTTTCAGTTAAAGGCCCCTCAGCTACAATAAAGTCTCATCACAATGTGGGTGGACTGCCAGCGTATATGAAGCTGAAAGTTGTAGAACCACTTAATACCCTTTTCAAGGACGAAGTTCGAAATGTTGGGAAATCACTTGGAATTGATAACAAGATATTGAGCAGGCATCCATTTCCAGGTCCTGGCCTCGGGATTCGGATCCTTGGAGATGTTACTGCAGAAAAGGTCAGAATATTACAGGAGGTTGATCATATTTTCATCACGGGGTTGAAAGAACATGATTTGTATGACGAAGTCTGGCAGGCGCTGGCGGTTCTTCTACCAGTGCAATCTGTAGGTGTAATGGGAGATGAAAGAACTTACGAAAATGTAGTAGCCTTGCGATCGGTGGGTAGCCTGGATGGCATGACGGCAGATTTCAGTCATCTTCCCTTTGAATTCCTTGGTCATATTTCCAGTGAGATAATCAATAAAATAAAGGGTGTAAACCGCGTGGTTTATGATATTTCATCCAAGCCGCCAGCTACGATTGAGTGGGAGTAATTATTTCCCAAATCAAAGGAAATGTAATTATTATGGGTTGTTTTATATTTCGAGTTATTGGCAAAAACGATAGTTTTAAGTGTTAAAGTTTATAAATCAACCAACTTGATATATTCTTCCTTGCTTTTGGCGTTTCTATTGGGATTACCAATGCTTTCCTTTTCCCAGGAGCAGCAGAAGTATCTAAATGGTAAAGAACTTTTTAGCGCCGGACGATACAGTCTTGCTATGGAAACCTTCAAAGAGTTGACAAACCCAGAAGTGCCCAACGGGTTCAATGAATATGCTTCCTTTTATTATGCGCTCTCGGCTTATCATGGTGGACAGCCATTTATTGCTCGTGATATGTTTCTCCAAATAGAGTCAAGATATTATCAGTGGCGTAAGATGGATGAGGTTTATCTATGGCTAACCAAAATATACTTCGAGTTGGATGATTTTTCAAGAGCACTCGAAATCTCTGCTAAAATTGTCTCAGATCAGGTTAATAAGAAGGTAAGAAACCTTGAAGCTGCTGAGCTGAAACGCATGAACGATCTGGATAGTCTTAAAATGCTCATGGACCGATTTCCCAATGACCCCATTCTGGCTGAGAGGCTCGTTCAAAGAATTTCTGAACAGCCAATGGCTGTACGGGAAATAGGTTTGATGGAATCACTTGTAAATGAATTTGACTTAAACCGTTCGGTATTTAATGTCCCTGACTACTCCAACAATGAAAAGAAGGCATCATACAATATCGCTGTCATCATGCCTTTCATGTACAACTCATTGTCTGATACCCGGTCTATTATGCGCAATTCATTGGTAACATCTCTCTATGAGGGAATGTTACTTGCGGTTGATGAATTGGATATTGTCGGTAAGCCAGTTAATCTATTCTGTTATGATACACAAAGGAGTGAGGCCAAAACCGGGGAGATTCTTCAAAACGATGAGCTCAAATCAATGGATTTAATTATTGGCCCGCTCTATCCGGAACCAAGCCGAGTGGTCTCAGAATTCTCATATGATTACAATATCAATATGATCAATCCACTTTCTTCGAACGGTGAAGTAATGGGTAATAATCCCTACTCATTCCTTTATAAATCGAGTACAGAGACACAGGCATATTCAGCAGCGAATTTTAGCAGAAAGAATTTCTCCAATAAAACTGCAATAATCATTTATGAACAAAATGAGCGAGACTCAGTTTTCGCCAATATCTATAAGGAAGAACTCGAAAAGGATTCATTCAACATCATCTGGTTCAAAGGATTAAATGAAACAAATTCAAGACAGGCATTGGATTCCATAACGGCCACTTATGAAAGGGATCTTTTTGGTAAGGAATTGGATTCATTGAGAGCAATTGAAAATTATCCAATAAAACTTAAGCATAAAGAGCATTCTTATGATCCCGATGAATGGTATGAAGAATCGCTGGTGATAGCTCCTGATAGCGTTGGTCACATCATGATGGTGTCAGGAAAGGCTCTTTTCGCCGCCAATAGCATCAGTGCTGTTGCTGTAAGAGGAGATAAAATTCCATTGATAGGAAGAGAAGAATGGCTCTATCATCCGTCAGTAGGGTTTGGGCAAATGGAGCAATTGGGAACCTATATGGTTGCGCCTACATTTTATAATGAGAATAGCTCCAAATATAGGGCCTTAAAAGAATCGGTTATTAAACATTTTAAATTAGTGCCTAATCAATATCACGTGATTGGATTTGACCTGGTTCTTGGTGTTGGAGAATTGCTACATGCCAATGGGAAGTATTTTCAGGTCGGTATTAGAAATGATCAGATTGTCAAAAGCAGGCTTCTACCAGACCTCCGGTTTGGGAATAAAAACGATAATCAGGTTGTCCCTATCATAATGTTTAAGGACTCTAATTTGATCAGGGTAGATCGATTGTATAACGTTTTTATCAAATGAACACAAAACGAAGCCAGGTATTATTTGAAAGAGCCAAAAGATGCATTCCAGGTGGAGTAAATTCACCGGTGAGAGCGTTCAAAGCGGTGGGCGGAAATCCTCTTTTTATAAAGTCGGCCAAAGGTGCTTTTCTTTACGATGAAGATGATAATCGATACATAGATCTTATCAACAGTTGGGGTCCAATGATTCTTGGGCACGGCAATGAAATGATTGAGGCAGCAGTCAAGGAGGCGATATTGGATTCTTTATCATTTGGGGCACCGTCGAAAAGAGAGGTGGAAATGGGGGAATTAATTGTAGAGATGGTTCCTTCCATAGATAAAGTGAGGATGGTCAATTCAGGGACGGAAGCAACGATGTCAGCGATTCGGCTGGCCAGGGGCTGTACTGGTAAAGACAAATTCATAAAGTTTGAAGGTTGTTACCACGGTCATGGGGATTCATTTCTTATAGCAGCAGGATCGGGTGCAGTAACAATGGGAACACCCGATAGTCCCGGAGTAACTCCGGGAACTGCGAAAGATACACTGTTAGCTCCCTTCAATGATATTGAGGCAGTGAAGAATTTGTTCGATCAAAACAAAGGACAGATAGCCGCAATTATTCTTGAGCCAGTTGTAGGAAATATGGGTTGTGTTTTGCCATTGGAAGGCTTTTTGGAAGGCTTGAGGACACTTTGCGATCAAAATGATGCCTTGTTGATCTTTGATGAAGTAATGACTGGCTTCAGACTGGCATCTGGTGGCGCGCAGGAGCGATTCGGCGTTATTCCTGATCTAACAACTTTAGGTAAAATTATTGGTGGAGGTATGCCGGTTGGAGCCTATGGAGGCAAAGCTGAGATCATGGATTTTGTATCTCCACAGGGTCCGGTTTACCAGGCTGGAACGCTATCGGGAAATCCGGTTGCAATGGCAGCAGGATTGGCGATGCTAAGACATTTATATGCCAATCCAACGGTTTATGATCAATTGGAAAATACTTCCAGGATGATTGCAAAGGGTATCGAGTCGAATATCAAAAAATTAGGACTTGATTATCAGGTCACTCAGATAGGATCAATGCTGAGTTTATTTTTTACGAATCAAAAAGTGATAGATTTTGAATCGGCCAAAACGAGTGATACGGGAAAATTTGGTAAATATTTTAATAACATGCTCAATAGAGGTGTTTACCTCGCTCCGAGCCAGTTTGAGACACTTTTCATTTCAACAGCAATTACCAGTGAAATTGCTGAGCAAGTCATTGAAGCCAATTTTGAATCCCTAAAGAGCCTTTGAGGCGAATATGATCCTTATCAATAATACAGTGATTTCGGATGACATCAAGGAGCAGTTTTTTGTCTGCGATCTTAACAAATGCAAAGGAGCCTGTTGTGTTGAAGGAGATCTCGGCGCTCCATTGGAAAAGGAGGAACTTGAAATTCTTGAGGAAAATTATCAAAAAGTTAAACCCTTTTTGAACGAAGAAGGAATTGAAGCCATCGAGAAACAGGGGGTCTACATCGTTGATATAGAAGGTGATTACAGCACCCCAACGGTGGGTGGGAAGGAATGTGCCTATGCGATTTACGACAACATGGGCATTTTGAAATGTGGCATTGAACAAGGCTATCTTGCCGGTAAAACCAAATTCAGGAAACCGATTTCATGCCACCTTTACCCCATTCGGATCACCAAATACGATCACTATGATGCTTTGAATTACGACCGGTGGCATGTCTGTAGTCCCGCATGTACTTTGGGGGAGAAGTTAGGCGTACCCGTTTACAAGTTCCTGAAGGAAGCCCTGATTAGGAAATATGGTAAGGATTGGTATGAAGAATTAGAGAAGGAAATCGAAAGCTAAATCTTTCCTCTCAGAGGATTTTCCTATAAATTCATAGTTCCGATAAATCCACTAAAATGAAACTCTTTGCCACATTACTCTTTTTATCTGTTTTGTTCTCATGTACTACGAACAAAGAAAGTGACGAAGATTTAAAGAGTCAGATTGAAATTTTACAAAAACAAATGGAGGAGCTTAGGATGGTTGCAGAAGAAAATGCAAAAGAAGCAAAACGCCAAGCAGAGATGGCTATATTAGCTCAGGTCGAAGCAATAAAACAAGCTGAGGTTGCAAGTGACCAATCTCAAGAAGCTTCGAAGCAAAATCAAATTGCTGAAGATTTATGAACGCAATTGGAAGCATGCTGAAAAAAATAACTCGATAGTTCAGCATGACATTCCAGGAATTCCTTCAATCAGTTTCAAATTCACAACCGCCCAAAACCACCCAATTACTTCTTGCCCTTTGGTACGACAAAAAAGGAGATTGGAATAAATCGCATGAGATTGCTCAGGACATTCATACTCCGGAGGGCTCATGGATTCATGCTTACCTTCACCGCAAAGAAGGAGATATCTGGAATGCCGATTATTGGTACCGACAGGCTGGCCAAACAAGACCTTCAGTCAGCCTCGATGAGGAATGGGAAATGATTGTAAAAGCCTTTCTTTAGGAAATATTACCCTGAATTTTCTCCGATTAACAAGCTTCAATTTGGATGATAGTAGTTGTTGACTATTTTAGGGAAACAAATGATATCCTTAGGGTATTATTGGTTTTTTATCATTAGACCTAACCATAAAATTTCAGAATGGGTCAATTCGAAAAGTACTCCCACGATGTATTGATCGTTGGTGGAGGTGGGGCAGGCTTGCGAGCTGCCATAGCTGTTGCTGAGGCCGATCCTAATCTCAATGTTGCTGTCATTTCAAAAGTTTATCCAATGAGGAGTCATACGGTAGCTGCCGAGGGAGGAGCTGCCGCTGTTATCAAACAAGATGATTCCATGGACCTCCACGCTTACGACACCATATCCGGTGGGGATTGGATGTGTGATCAGGATGCAGTAGAGGCCTTTGTTAGGGAAGCTACAGAAGAAATGATCCAGCTTGAGCATTGGGGTTGCCCATGGAGCAGAGAAGATAATGGCTCCATTGCAGTGAGACCATTTGGTGGGATGAAGATCAAGCGAACATGGTTTGCATCTGATAAGACTGGCTTTCATATGCTCCATACACTCTATCAGACATCGTTAAAATACGACCCTATACAACGATACGATGAATGGTATGTGACTCAATTGATTGTAGAAGAAGGCAAATGCCAGGGTGTAATTGCAATTGAACTTGCAACAGGTGATATTCAGGCAATAGCTGCTAAATCGGTTATTATTACAACAGGAGGTTGCGGGAAAGTTTTCCCGTTTACTACTAACGCAAATATCAAAACGGGTGATGGTATGGCCCTCGCTTATCGGGCTGGTGTTCCCCTGAAGGATATGGAATTCATCCAGTACCATCCCACAGGGCTTCCATTTTCAGGAATATTAATAACTGAAGCGGCCCGTGCCGAAGGAGGACACCTTGTAAACAAAGATGGTTATCGCTATCTCCAGGATTATGATCTCGGAACACCACAGCCGGAACCCGTCCTGCGATCGATGGAATTGGGGCCGAGAGATCGACTTTCCCAGGCATTTATCAAAGAAGCAGAAAAAGGCAAAGCTCTGGAAGGGGAATATGGTCATTATGTGAACCTGGATATTCGTCATCTCGGGGAAAAGAAAATTAATAGTAAACTCCCTTTTGTAAGGGAACTCTGCCTCAAATACGAAAACATCGACCCGGTTAAAGAAATGATTCCTGTGAGGCCTGTTGTGCATTATATGATGGGAGGGATTCATACGGATATCAATGGTGCTACAACATTGCCAGGATTGTACGCCGCTGGGGAAACGGCCTGTGTGAGTATTAACGGGGCTAATCGACTGGGCTCAAATTCTTTAACAGAATTACTCGTTTTTGGTGCCAGGGCTGGCAAATCAGCTGCGGAAAATGCAAAGAAGCAAGCAGCACCAAAAATTGATCATCTTGGGTATGCAGTTGCGGAGCGTAAAAGGTTAAACGATCAATACCTTGATACCAAAAAAGGCGATGAGAAGCTATCCGTTATAAGGAAGGAAATGCACAAGACAATGGAGGAGGGTGCAGGAATTTATCGAACTGAAGATTCTTTGAAGAAATCACAGAAAGTGATTACCGAACTGAGGGAGCGGTTTAAAAAGGTCTCAATCGAAGACCACAGCCTGGCTTTCAATACCGAACTTATTGCGGCCATTGAATTATCAAATATGTTAGAGATTGCTGATACCATTATTCACTCAGCACTCAATAGAAAGGAATCCAGGGGTTCACATCAACGCACGGATTATAAGGAGAGAGATGATAAAAAATTTCTTGCACATTCTCTCGCTTATAGTACAGGTGAAGGATCACCTAAAATAGATTACCTGCCGGTAACCATTACCAAGTGGCCTCCTGGCGAAAGAGTCTACGGAAAATAACTATATAGATGATTAGACAAAAGATGAAAGAACAAAGATTTGATTTGAAAACGGGATTATACCATATCCATTTGATCCATGATAGTCAAAACGGATGGAGCCACTTTTATCTTTTGATACGTGAAGAATGGATATGTAGAATCTTTGTTTTTTTGATCTTTTGTCTTTCCTCTAACGTTTTTTGTCTCAATTACTAAATCATATGACTTCAAACATCACACTGGAAGTATTCAGATATAACCCCGAAAATGATGATGAACCATCATTTCAGAGTTACGCGGTTCCTTGTAACAAAGACTGGGTTATTTTAGATGCTCTTAACTACATCAAAGACAATCTTGATGGCACGCTAAGTTTTCGATGGTCTTGTAGAATGGGAGTTTGCGGGAGTTGTGGCATGATGATTAATGGTACACCAGTGCTTACCTGTGCTAAATTTTTGAAGGATTATTTACCGGGTCCTATTCGAATTGAGCCAATGGAACATTTCCCGGTGGTTAAGGATTTAATCATTGAGATGAGTGATTTTGTCGATAAGCTCAAACGCGTGAAACCCTACATCATTAGGAAAGAAGAACAGCCATTATCAGAAGGCGAATACTTACAAACACCGGCTCAATTGGCTGCCTATAAGCAGTATAGCATGTGCATCAACTGTATGCTTTGTTATTCTGCCTGTCCTGTTTATGGCCTCGAACCAGAATTTTTAGGACCGGCAGCCATTGCCTTGGGGCAACGTTATAATTTGGACAGTCGTGATCAGGGTAAAAAGGAACGTGAAGATGTTATTTCACAAGATGACGGCATCTGGCAGTGTACCTTTGTTGGAGAATGCTCAGCGGTATGTCCTAAAGATGTCGATCCTGCCGGGGCAATTCAGCGGTATAAAGTAGAAAGCACAACCAATTGGTGGAAATCTGTTCTGATGCCATGGTCCGATAAATAAATTTATGATCATAAATAATCTCAGATGAAATTCTTCAAACCGGATCAATATACCATCTATTACAAGGGTTATCCCAAACTATATATCAGGGTGAAACCAATTTTTTGGTGGTTGAAAAAGTGGACGAGCTTTCGTTTTATCCTGAGAGAGCTCACGAGTCTGGCAGTAGGGTACTATGCGGTGATACTCATCCTGATCATCAATGCAATCAACCAGGGATCAGAGACTTTTCAGGATTTTCAGTCCTGGTTTAGCAGCCCTTTGGCGATAATTATTAATCTGATTGCTCTTGCGCTTGCTACCTATCATAGTATCACTTGGTTCAGCCTGGCACCAAAGGCAATGGTTATTCAAATTGGGGAAAAAAAAGTACCCGGCTTTTTGATTTCGGGAATGAATTATGGCGCATGGGTTGTTTTATCCGGAGCGCTGATCTGGTTTTTTTTAAAATGATTAATGGATGAAAAAGAGTAACGAACCTTTTTGGTGGGCAATGTTTGGTGCCGGTGGAGTGCTTTCTGCATTCTTTATACCTATTCTCATTTTTCTGTTTGCCCTGGCTTTTCCATTGGGTTGGCTACCAGCTCCATCGTTTGATCAACTGGAAATGCTCACCTCATCTTTGATTGTCAAACTATTTCTCTTTGCGCTGATATTTCTTTCGCTCTTCCATTGGGCACATCGTTTCCGTTTTACCCTTTACGATGGACTCCAGGTGAAACACCTTAATGAATTGATCGCGGTATTAAGCTATGGTACTGCTTTGTTTGGTACTGTGGCTGCCGGTTGGGTTCTGTTTTTTGGTTAATAAGCCTCGAGAGATAAGTATTGTATCGCTAAAGTGCAAGATTCTTGGGTAAGTTACATTCCGGCAAACCTGTGATTCAAAGGCTTAAACTTGTCAAAGTCAACTGTGAAACCGGCCTGAACAAATGATATTACTCGATGAAAACGGATGTTGTAATAATCCCGGCCATGATAAAAACTTGCAAAGAACCCGAACATTCTCCAATTAGCAGGGTACATGGCAGCAGTAAATGTAATTCCCAGGCGATGTTTTTTATCACCCGGAAACAGACTCATATCACCCAGGTGTATCTCATTTTCCAGCCTGAATAAATAGCTTATATGTCGATTGTATTTATGTACATTGTATTCATAAGTGCCTTGCGAGATGTTCTTGGTCCTTAGCTGAACGATGAAGTTGAAACGCTGCAAGGCATAGCGGTGACGCAGGTTTTCTTCTATGGTCAAAGGTGAATTTTTCAGTTCCCAATCATTGCGGTAGAATATTGAAAAAGATAACAAAGCGCTGTCAAGGAGAACTGATTTTCCATTGACGTATCCTGATTGGGTGAAACCGGCCTGGTAATAATTAGTAGAAAAGGTGCCATTCTTCAGGTCCACATCGTTTGTGTTGGGTGAAAAGAAGGGGTCTTGTTGGCCATTTGAAAAGTGGGCTATCCTCAGTTCAGCATACCGAAAAACTCTATTGTTTTCGGGTGCCTTTCCAACGTTGTTCAAAAAGTAGTAGAAATCAAACTCCGGGTTGAAATTCGGAGGCCTGACCGGAAACGACTCAAGGTTATACATCCGCAAAACCACCACAGGGGTAAAGGTGATCAGTCCTTTCTTGAGCCAGTTTTTATTCGCATCCCGGCCGCGATAGATTAAATATTGCGGTGCCATTTGTGCCTCAAATACCTGCCATGTGGCAGTGCCATCATCTACATTAAGTCCTGAGCCAACAAATTGAAGTTTCTTATTGGCTTTTACAACATTATGAAATTGGGAAAATATGGAAGATTCATCATTTGGTGGGAGAACCTGGGCCCTTACCTCGGTGAGGATAAAAAACAGAACAGGGTAAACTGCCCATCGGATTGTTCCATTTACCCTGTCGAGCATATAACCATTGATCAAAGCCCCTGTGTCACCTTATTGATTTTGGCCAATCCGGTTTTGCAAACCTCAAGGGCATCCTGCTTGTAGTATTCCTGGTTGAAAACCTCAAATGATAACACCAGCGGCCTTTTGGGAGATTGTAGTGCTTTCAGGATGGTACTGATAGGTGCCACACCATCTCCGGGATAAACGCGATCAGAATCTTTCAAAGTCTCCCTTGGAGCATCAGGATAGTCATTTATGTGAATTAATTCAACAGTTTCCGGTCTTATGATTCTCAATGCATCAACGCTGGTGCCGCCCCTGTAGAGATGGTAAACATCCAAAAGAATCTTTGCTGAGGGATGACCACTTTTAGCAGCCACGTAGAGCGCTTCACTAAGCTGACTCAGGTTTTGTGAGGATCCCCAAATTTCAAGTTGGGGAATAACACCCGTTTGATCTCCAATGTCTAGAATTGCAGCGTAACGCTCGGCTGCCTTATCAAGGTTGAGTCCTGGTTTGCCATTGAACCCTGATGGGGGAGCAGCTATACGCTTACAACCAAGTACTGCGAGCAGATCCATTTCCTTCTTTAAGGTTTCAATTGCCTTTGCACGGGTATCTTCTTCATCAACGACCCATTGTGTGAAACTCATGCCATCCTCAACAGTAAGACCGAGGTCTTTTAATATTTTAGCAGCCTCTTTAATGGTTCCACCACTGTCGAGGTATACTTGAAGTGTTCTCATCCAGATTTCAACAGCTGTGAAACCTGCTTTGGAAGCTACTTCCAGTTCTTTTACAAATCCCAGGTTTTGCCCTCGAATGGTGCTCATGTTAAGGCAGGGAAGGAAATCTTTTGAAGTTAATGGCTTTGGGTACTCATTGGACAATGAGTACCCAAAACTAAGATGCGGCAATGTTGTTAAACCCGCGGCAGCGCCAATTGTCTTGAGAATGTTTCTTCTGGAAGTTTGCATGTTTTTCATGTGTTAAATATTGTCAATTGCGCCGTCGTAATCAAGCAATTTGTTACCGGTGACAAGTATTCGACTTATGACGCTTTAGATTACAGATTCCCATACTCTTTCGAATAGTAGAGCATTTGTTCCGTAAAGTCAGATGGATACTCTATACGCACATCAATAATTTCATCTCCCTCCACAACCGGTACAAGTTTGGGATTAATAAATCCGCCATAGGGAGCGCTATTGAGTTTTGCTGATCGGTCTAAAACTTCATTATGTAGGTCACGGTCAACCTGTACACCATATGTCTCAATCAGTGTTTTAACAGCATTGTAATCACCTTGTGATTTAATGCGTTGAACTTCGCTTAAAAGCTGACCAAAAAGCACTTTTAACTTATCGTAGTCATTGATTCTGAAATAGGTCTTTCCGTCCTGCACTATTTTTTCGATCACATTATCTGCTTTTCCTTTTTCATATACCCATCTTGAGACCATCGCCCTGTTCCTCATGTGTGCCTCCTCGATCACCTCACCTGGCTGCAACCTTCTCAATTGTAACATCAGGCCATTTAAGATATAGGAGTCTGCGTGAGCTTTCCCGGTTTCAAGTGACGGGACGAGTCCAAGCTCAACTAATTTATTATCCATAAGGTAGTATAGGGCAACCAGATCAGCCCTTCCTTCTTCGAGCGTCGAACGGTAATTTTTTAATGTCTCACTTGGTGTACCCACTCCTGGCTCTATTTTACCTGAGGCATGCCCGATCACCTCGTGCATGGCAGTATGAAGATTATCTGCCAGGTCTGCATTTTCTCTCGCTCTTTGTTTTTGTTCAGCAGAGAGCACGAATTCATCAAGAAATCCAGCCCCTGCTGCCTGATCATAAGCACTAACTATATTACCGAGGCTTACTGACTTTGAGCCATGTGTCGCCCTAATCCAATTGGAATTGGGAAGATTTACTCCAATTGGAGTAGAAGGAGAAGAATCACCTGATTCCCCGGCAACGTTCACTACTTTATAGGTTACACCGACAACGCTCTCCTTTTTATGCTGATCCATAATTGGAGAGTTATCTTCGAACCACTGGGCGTTGTCCATCAGTACTTTCATTCTTTCCGAAGCTTCAAAATCATTGATTTCAACGACAGTTTCGAATGATCCGCGGTAACCCAGCGGATCATTATAGACCTCCACAAATCCTGTTATATAGTCAATATCACCTGCAGTGGCCTGTAGCCAGGCAATGTTATATTCATCCCATGTCGCCAAATCACCAGTTTGGTAGTAATTGATTAAAAGCTTTAATGCATTGGCTTGTGCTTCATTTTCAGCAACGATTATGGCTTTTTCAAGCCATCCAATCATTTTTTCAATTGCGGCCGAGTAAAGACCACCTACTCTGTACACCTCTTCTCTGATAGAGCCGTCATCATTCCGAACTATTTTAGAATTCAAACCATACCAAATAGGCGTATCATCGCCCTTATTTTTTAAAGGAGCATAAAAAGCTTCCACTTCCTTTTGTGAAACATCAGGATCGTAGAAATTAACTGCAGATGCCAATAATAGGTCATTTGAAGGATCGAGATTAACTTTTTTGGCATCGAACTCAGGATCAAAAATTGCTCGTTTGGCCTCATCATCTAATGCTGTATTGGTCTCTTCAAAAAGACTAGATAAATACTCCTTAGAACACGTTGGCACTATTTTATTCATTGAATAATGATGATGAATCCCATTTGAGAACCAGATGCGCTTAAGGTATATGTGGAAATTTTTCCACTCTTCTGACGTTCGATCGCCCTGATAATTATTATAGATTTTTTCCAGGGCTTTTCTTATGGTGAGGTTATGACGATAATTCATGGCGTATTGAATGTCACGGCCTTCATAACCCGCCTGGGTGAGATAGTAGACGAGTTTTCTTTGTTGTGCTGTAAGTTTTTCCCAACCAGGTATCTGATATCTGACGATTTTCAGGTCTGCAAATTGTTCGGTGAGCCATTGGAAATTGGTGGTATCACCAACAAGCGAAAGAGGTTCTTTTTCCTGTGGTTGTGGTTGACAACTGTACAGAATTAGAACTGCTAATAAACAAGCGTAGATTGATTTGGGTTTCATGTTGCTACTTTTAATGAGCTACAAAGATAGAAAGATGAATGTTTTTTTGATTGGAGTAATTAAACACATTGCAGTTTCTTGAGAGAGCAACTGTTTCAAGTTCATAAACCCACAATATCAACCTCAGATGGTCATTTCACTGGAGTGGCCGTTAAATTAACTACCATGTACTTCATCCTCAACGGGGAGGTTCTCTGAGCTTTGTTTAGCGAAGTAATATTCCCTATTCAAACGGGCGATATGCTCAAGGCTTATACCCTTGGGGCACTCCGCAGAACAGGCACCAGTATTAGTACAAGAACCGAATCCTTCCTCATCCATTTGTTCCACCATTTGTTCAGCCCTTTCTTTTGATTCTACCTCACCCTGGGGTAGAAGTGCCAGATGGGAAACTTTGGCCGCTACAAATAGCATCGCGGAAGCATTCTTACATGCAGCCACACAGGCACCACACCCAATGCATTGAGCAGCATCCATGGCTTCATTCGATACCCTTGCCGGAATGGGTATTTCATTGGCATCAGGGACACCTCCTGTCCCGACAGAGATAAAACCACCTGCCTGGATGATACGATCAAATGCGGTTCGATCAACCACCAGGTCCTTGATAACAGGGAAAGGCTTGGCTCTCCACGGCTCAATGGTTATCATGTCGCCATCTTTGAAGGATCGCATATGAAGTTGACATGTCGTTATTCCTTGTTGTGGGCCATGGGGACGGCCATTGATAAACATGCTGCACATGCCACAGATTCCTTCCCGGCAGTCGTGATCGAAATGAACCGGATCGTCATTGCTTTTCTCGAGGTTATCATTCAGGATATCCATCATTTCAAGAAATGAGGTATCGGGGGTGATATCTTTGACTTCATATGTCTTGAAACCACCGTAGTCTTGTGAATTTTTTTGCCTCCAGATTTTTAAAGTAAGATCCATATTTTGTCGAGTTATTTGTAGCTACGCTGTGTTAGCTTGACATTTTCAAAAATCAACTCCTCTTTGTGTAATGTTTCGGGCTTATCTGGGCCTTTATATTCCCAGCAGGCACCATAGGCATAGTTTTGATCATCTCTCAAGGCTTCTCCTTCTTCGGTTTGATATTCTTCCCTGAAATGACCCCCACATGATTCATTACGATTCAATGCATCATCGACCATAAGTTCAGCAAGCTCGAAAAAGTCCCCAACACGAAGTGCTTTTTCAAGTGTCATGTTCAATTCTTCATTTACGCCAATTACATTGACATCTTCCCAATATTCTTTTCTCAGTGCTTGTATCTCAGTTTTAGCTTGTTTCAGACTTTCGGCAGATCGGGACATACCACATTTGTCCCACATGATATGACCGAGTAATTTATGGAAATCATCTACGGTTCGGCTGCCTTTGCAATGAAGCAATTTGTCGATATTTTGAGTTATCCGTTCTTCTGCTTCACGGAAGGCTTCATTATCAGTTGAGACTTTATCATGCCCCGATTTCGCCAGGTAATCACCGATTGTATATGGAATAACAAAATAGCCGTCTGCCAAACCTTGCATTAATGCACTGGCACCGAGCCTATTCGCTCCATGATCTGAAAAATTGCACTCACCGGTGGCATACAATCCTGGAACATTGGTCATCAGATTGTAATCAACCCATAAACCACCCATCGTATAATGCACAGCAGGATAAATCATCATCGGTACTTCGTAAGGATTGTCTCCGGTGATTTGTTTATACATATCAAAAAGGTTACCGTACTTGCTTTTGATTGTCTCCTTTCCATCCCGTTTGATAGCATCAGCAAAATCAAGAAAAACGGCCAGACCTGTTGGCCCGACACCACGACCTTCGTCACATACGATTTTAGCATTTCTTGATGCCACGTCTCTGGGAACGAGATTACCAAATGACGGATAGCGCCTTTCAAGGTAATAATCACGATCATCTTCGGAGACGTTAACAGCTTCTGATGCTGTAAGCCCCTTCATTGCGGATTTTGGAACCCACACACGACCGTCATTACGCAATGATTCTGACATCAATGTCAATTTAGATTGATAATGTCCTGATACAGGAATGCAGGTTGGGTGGATTTGCGTAAAACATGGATTGGCGAACAATGCTCCTTTTTTATGTGCTCTCCAGGCTGCGGAGGCATTGGATCCCATGGCATTGGTTGAAAGGAAGAAGACATTTCCATAACCTCCGGTGGCAAGAACTACAGCATGTGCGCCATGTGACTCGATTTTACCTGTGATGAGGTTTCTTGTAACTATTCCTCGTGCCTGCCCATCCACCAAAACAACATCTAGCATTTCAGTACGGGTGTGCATTGTCACTTTACCTGCTGCGATCTGACGGCTTAAAGCGCTATAGGCTCCTAAGAGCAGTTGTTGTCCTGTTTGCCCTCTCGCATAGAAAGTTCTTGATACCTGGGCGCCTCCAAATGACCTGTTAGCTAAAAGGCCGCCATATTCCCTGGCAAATGGGACACCCTGGGCTACACATTGGTCGATGATATTTACACTTACTTCGGAAAGGCGATAGACGTTGGCTTCCCGCGAACGATAATCACCACCTTTTATGGTATCATAAAAAAGCCGAAAGACACTATCTCCATCATTTTGATAGTTTTTAGCAGCATTAATACCACCCTGCGCAGCAATGCTATGTGCCCGACGAGGGCTATCTTGAAAACAGAATGACTTCACGTTGTAGCCCAATTCTGCCAATGAGGCTGCTGCCGAGGATCCGGCTAAACCTGTTCCGACAACAATAATGTCATACTTTCTCTTGTTGGCTGGATTGACGAGCTTAATGTTGAATTTATGTTTTGACCACTTCTCGTCCAATGGCCCTTCAGGAATTTTAGCGTCTAATTGCATATAAGTGGTATTCTTAGATCAAACCGTGAGATTTCATGTATAAATAGACTGGCATAGAAGCAAAGAGCAAAGGCACAATGATGGCATAAGCCATTCCTATTATCTTGATTAATGGTGTATACTTGACATGCGACAATCCAAGTGTTTGAAAAGCGCTTTTGAAGCCATGGGAGAGATGAAATGATAGTATGATCATAGAAAATACATAAAAGGCGACATACCATAATTGGGTAAAAGCCACATTTACAATACGGTAAAGATCCTTCATAGAACCTGAACTGTAATCAACAATTGGAATGCTGCCAAATTTCATTTCATACCAAAAACTTTTGAGGTGTATCACAACAAAAATCAAAACGATGGTTCCCAGGACGCCCATGCTTCTGGATGTCCAGAGGCTGTTAGCTGAAGGATTTGTTACGGCGTAGCGAACAGGTCTTGAGTTGCGATTGTGAATTGTAATGACAATTGAATAGATGACATGAAAGATGATACAGGCATAGGTAACAATTGAAAGTAACAAAATCGCTGGTGTCGTAGTCATGAATTTAGCATATTCATTAAACGACTGACCGCCATCTTCTTTAAATAGGAGAAAATTTCCTAAAAGATGACCTGTAAGAAAAAATATCAGAAATAGGCCGGTTAGGGCCATTAACAGTTTTTTCCCCAGGCTACTTGATAATGCTTGTGAAAGCCAACTCATATTAAATAGCGTTTTAATTAGGCATCCCCATAAATATACTGTTGGACACAACTATCCGAAAGTCTAATTTCAAAAAACGGATAAAATAGCGGAAAAAGTTCAAACCTTTGAGGT
>JAQCLE010000069.1 GCA_027592755.1 Bacteroidota bacterium
ACGTGGCAAACATTAAGCATTACGGGATATTGCAACTTTATTCATAAAGGTTCGGATGAGTGTGAAAATCACTCATTGGATTAGGCCGTTAGTCGTCGTAAATTGTCGACCCATTTCTAAATTAAAAGCAATCGAAAATGAGTGAGCAAAAGGAGAAAATGAAGGCATTACAGTTAACGATAGAGAAACTGGAAAAAACCTATGGAAAGGGTGCTGTAATGAAGCTCAGTGATGAAAAAGTCATGGATGTGCCGGTAATTTCCACAGGATCAATTGGTCTTGATATTGCCCTTGGCGTTGGTGGAATCCCAAGAGGCCGGGTCATTGAAGTTTACGGCCCGGAGTCTTCAGGTAAAACAACCCTGACCATGCACTGCATCGCGGAAGCCCAGAAGGCCGGTGGACTAGCCGCCTTTATTGATGCAGAACATGCTTTTGATAAAGCTTACGCTGAAAAACTGGGAATTGACACCGAAAACCTTCTGATTTCCCAGCCTGATAATGGAGAACAAGCCCTTGAAATAACGGAACATCTTATCCGCTCCGGTGCTATTGACATCATAGTGATCGACTCGGTAGCGGCACTTGTGCCGAAAGCTGAACTGGAAGGTGAGATGGGAGACAGTAAAATGGGCCTTCAGGCAAGATTAATGTCCCAGGCTTTAAGAAAGCTTACCGGAACTGTAAGCAAGACCGGTTGTGCTTGTATTTTCATTAACCAATTAAGGGAAAAGATCGGGGTGATGTTCGGAAATCCGGAAACAACCACAGGAGGTAATGCGCTAAAATTTTATGCTTCAGTGAGACTTGATATTAGGCGAATAGGTCAAATTAAAGAATCAGCAGATAATATTACAGGAAACAGGACCCGTGTAAAGGTGGTTAAAAATAAAGTTGCTCCACCGTTTAAAGTGGTTGAGTTTGACATCATGTATGGTTTAGGCATTTCCAAAGTCGGAGAAATCATTGACCTCAGTGTTGAACTAAATATCATAGAAAAAGCAGGCTCCTGGTTTTCATACAATGGCAATAAGCTTGGTCAGGGTCGCGATGCAGTAAAAACCATTATACAGGATAATCCAGAACTAGGAGAAGAATTGGAGCAAAAAATTAGAGCAAAAATAAAAGGAGATGCAACTCCAGTCAAAAAAGATTAATTTTCCAGATCGCCAAATAGGGAGTTTCCGGAGGTATCGGGTTTATCGCTTCGCATAAATTCTTTTATGGCCGTTACAAGTTCATCCCTGCTTATGTAGCCATCATTGTTAGTGTCCAATTGCTTAAAGCATTTGGATGCAAACCGAACCTCAATTCTAAAAGAGGTAAACAGATTGATGTATTCAATATCGGAGATAAGGCCATCGCTGTTTGAGTCAAACATATCAAAAAGTCCACTCACAATGGAGTTGATATAGTTATTGTACCATTCTTCATCGCAATTCACTATCTGCTCATCGGCAAAGGACAACCACTCATCAATCGAACATTTATTACCTCTTTTCTTATCAGTATACTCCCTGATATCTACCCTGAGTTTTTCACTGAGCTCTTCAATTTGTCTAAATGCATGGGTGTCCAGCTCAATTCCCAGCATGATAAAGACGTTCTCGCCAATAGCCTCAAAATCGGTGCTCTCAATAAACCCATCGTGATTGCTATCAAGCAATTTGAAAAAGACCCGTTGTTTATTTTGTTGGATTTGATTTAACATAAGCAAGACACAGAAGCGGCTTAGAAGGCTAAGTTGCTAATTTTTAGTTAGGAAAAAAAGTTCCCGTTTTAAAGGATTTTACACGATTGATAAAATAATTTACAATACATAATAAACCTTTTGGTGAAAGTGGTTGTCTATTGGGTTGAAATCGTAAATAATGGTAACTAAATCTACACAATCACGAAATTTTTTATCTCTTGGTTTGATTACCCTTGGAATTATTTTGGGTTTGCTCATTCTTTTTGAAGACCATGTGATCCAATACTTATCTCAGATTGTATTGTGATGCAATTTAATCAAGCTCAACCGGGTTTATAAATTAGTGTATAATTAAGAAATTTTGAACTATCACCATTTTGTAGGGAATGACAATCTCTGATGAATTTGAGAAAGTGGTCTTCAGCTCCGTAGCCATGAATTAAACCTTGCCACAATATTTCCTGACCCTCAATCCCTTTATAAATTCCATTCAGAAGTACAATTTTGGGCCCCGTCTGATCGAAAATTTTTTCTCTCGTCCAATGTAATCCACCGAAGACTTTTCGAGCTGAATAATACGGCATATTGTCAAGGAAGCGGTTTTCTATAAATAGAGGAATGTCCTGCTGGTATTTGGATAAAACTGCTTCAAAGGTGGAGTAGGGCCTGTATATTTCAATGGCTGGCAATACACCAATAAACAGGATGGTGCAAAAAATTAGAGCTGAAAGCCAGTTGATCACTATTGGTTTATAGAGTTTCTTGTGATAAGCGAGCATTATAACCAGTATTGACAATAAACCGATGCTAATCGATATCAACCAATTAATTCTGAGGTTAAAAGCATAAATCAGGAATAAACCAGCAGTTATGGAAATTATCGTGGGAATGATCGAAGCAGCGTCAAAAAAAATCTGATTTCGTCGTGTAATGGGATAGCTGGAATCAACAAGGTATCCACATATAATTGAAAATGCTGGAAAAGCCTGGAGTAAGTAGATTGGTAGTTTGCCATCAGAAAAAGTAAATATTGACAGGAAAACCAAAATCCAGGATAGGAGGAAACTGATGTCTTCAACTCTTTTTTTATTCCTTATTAAAAATAAGGAAGCGAAGAATAACAAAGAAAAAGGATAAAATCCCCAGGCAATAACTTCCGGGTAGTAGAATAGATCTTGGAGAAAGTCCCGATCGTCAGGATGATTAAAAACTCTGCCAAATGTTTCAGAAATCAAAACATCTGTAAAGCCGGTGCCATGAATCACCGTCATATAGATGAGCCAGCTCAAACCAATAATGGAGCTAATAATTGCACCTTCGATCAGCCTGTTACTTTTGATTATTTGAAGGATGTTCGAATCTCTTTTTAGAATACGCCAGGCAATAATGATCAGAAAAAAGATCAATAAATAGGGAAATCCTTTTGTCAGAGCAGCCAGGCCAATTGCCACATAGGAAGAAATCAGGGTTGTCTTGTTGGACGTTTTTGAACCTAATAAAAAGAGAATGGCGGCCAGGGTAAAAAAGAATGTTAAAGGGATTTCAGGAGAAGCATAGTGTTTAAACCAAATGAACTGAAGGCTTACGGAAAAGATGAGCATACTATAAATGCCGGTTTTTTTATTGTAGATAAGGTTACCAATAGCAAATACGAGGTAAATCGTTGCGAGACTCATCAAAACAAATGGCAATCGAAGGCCAAATTCATTGATGCCGAAAATGGCTGAAGAAGCCGCCATAATCCAGTAGGTCATAGGTGGTTTTTGAAACCTGGGCTCATAGTTGAAAAAGAATTCAAAGTACTCTCCTGACTCATGCATTTCCCGAACTGATTCAGCATAATAGGCTTCATGGGTTGTCCAAATTGCATTACCATCAATGTTGAGGCAATAGACTATGACAATTATTCCAAAAAGCGGATAAAGTGGATCAGGCCATTTAAAAGTCATGGTTCAAAGAAAACCTAATTGGCCTTATAAATCTGTTTTGATAAACAGGTTATTGTCCCTTATTCTGAATTAGAAACATCATCTACAGGATATAAAAACTATTATTTATCTTGAGGGGACAATAAATTGAATTAAATGGCAATTGTGAAATTTACGGCTAACCTCAAGAGGTTTTATCCTGAATTAGAACCAATCACCGCGCAAGGTGAAACTGTTGCAGAAGTTTTGCGGGAAATAGAGAATCATCATAAAGGGATAAAAGATTACATAGTTGATGAGGCTGATGAATTACGGGAACATGTCAATATTTTTATTGGCAATGAATTAATAAAGGATCGTGAAAAATTAGGAGATGCTGTAAAACCGGATGACGAAATATACATTATGCAGGCACTCTCCGGCGGTTAACCGGATTTAATAAATTAAATAATTTTCGAAAATGGCAGCAAGAAACTCAATGCTTTTAGGAACCCGCAAGGGACTTGTGGTTTACACAAAAAACGGCCAGGGGAAATGGGCTTACAACAGCGGTGAAAATCAGGAGTGTATAAACTCGAATCTTCCGATGGTGCATAGTGTTGAGTTCGTGTAAAGCATGGACGGCAATGAATTCAGGAAACAGGCACATCATCTTATAGATTGGATTGCGGATTATATTGAGCAAATTGAGTGGTATCCGGTAAAGTCACAGGTAAATCCGGGTGAAATCCTCAAGGCATTACCGGATATCCCTCCCGAAGCGCCGGAAGCTTTTGAAGCAATTTTTAAAGATTTTGAGAAAATTATAGTTCCCGGTATATCGCATTGGCAAAGCCCAAAATTCCACGCTTACTTTCCTGCAAATTCGAGCTATCCATCTGTGTTGGGAGAAATGCTAACTGCTGCTCTGGGAGCCCAATGCATGATGTGGGAAACATCACCTGCGGCAACAGAGCTTGAGGAGAAAGTTCTTGGCTGGCTAAAAATGTCAATGGGGATACCTGTTGGCTTTTCGGGTGTAATTCAGGATACCGCCTCAACAGCTACGTTATGTGCTCTGATAACTGCAAGGGAAAAATCTACCGAATATGCCATAAATGAGGAAGGCTTCAACAGCAGGTCTTTTAGGGTTTACTGTTCCACAGAGACACACGCTTCAATTGAAAAAGCAGTTAGAATTTCAGGCATTGGCAAATCGAACCTGGTTAAAACCAAAGTAGATTCACATTTGAGGCTGGATGTTGAAGCATTGGAAAAGGCCATTAATGAAGACATTGGAAATGGACTAATACCACTTTGTATTGTAGCAACTTTGGGAACAACCGGAACTTGTGCAATTGATCCATTAAAGAAAATTGCCGATGTCAGTTCCAAATATGGGATTTGGTTACATGTTGATGCAGCTTTTGCAGGAACAGCGCTCCTTTTGGACGAATACCAGTGGATGGCAGAGGGCATTGAACTGGCCGACAGCTTCGTTTTCAATCCGCATAAATGGATGTTAACCAACTTTGACTGTTCTGCCTATTTTGTCAAAGACAAGGAAGCACTGGTCAAAACATTTGAATTGATACCGGAATATCTCAAATCTCAGACAGCAGTAAAAGTAAACAACTACAAAGATTGGGGTATCCAATTAGGCCGTCGATTCAGGGCACTCAAACTTTGGTTTGTGATTCGAAGTTTTGGCCTTGAAGGAATTCGGAAAAAGCTAAGAGAACATATTGAATTGGCAACTCAATTTGAATTCTGGGTGGAAAAATCAAAGGATTTTGAGTTGATGATCCCAAGATCTCTCAGTATCGTTTGTTTCAGATACAATCCGTTATCATCAGGTTCTACAAGAGATTTGAATAGACTAAATCAACAATTGCTTGAAAACCTCAACTTATCGGGACAGATTTATTTATCACATACCACCGTCAACGATAATTACTGTATAAGGATGGTCATTGGCCAGACGAATATAGAAGCAGGGCATATTCGGGAGAGCTGGGAGCTCATCTTAGAAACAACAAAATATTTGTGATTAAAGGAAAGACTTTAATTGTAATAATTTTTGAATCTCATGGGTAACCTTTTCGTTATGGGCGGTCCTTTTGGGATTAAAATAAACCTGATCCATCGGTACTGATTTAGCTCCTACAATATCGCTTTCAAGGCTATCTCCTATCATGAGTGAAGTTGACGATAAGGCCTTGGTTATATTAAGTGCATGGGTAAAAATTTCTTTTTCAGGTTTACGGTATCCTACAAGACCCGATATGAAGATCTGATCAAAAAAATGATCCAAACCTGTGGTAGATAATTTGATATGCTGAATGTCTTCAAACCCATTGGTGATGATGTGTAACTCATAGTTACCCGAGAGGTAATCTAACAACTCCAATGCTCCAGGAATTAGGTGGCCCTTGGTTGGGCATTCTCTGATGTACTCTTCACTAAATTCATCTGTGAATATAAAGCTGTATCCACCAAGAAGTTTAAAGACCAGGTTAAATCGAGAGCGTCTTATTTCGTCTTTCGAAATTTCACCCAAATGAAATTTAACCCATAGCCCCTCATTTATTTCATTGAAACAGCGGATTAATTCATCAAGAGAGAAGTTCGTGATTTTAGCAAGTTGATACTTTTTATACAATTGTTTAAGGGTATCGGCTGAGTTTTGATCATAGTCCCATAAGGTATGATCAAGATCAAAAAATAGGTGGGTATATTTTTTCAAGCGTGAGCTATTGCTGCCATGACCGCGACCGGATTTTATTGGCCGCTAATTCCCTGTTAGACAATAGAATATTATAGGTTTCCTGATCTGCAATAAGATTGGAATCCTTGTTGAGATACGAGAATACCTGACTCACGATGTCGTAAACTTCTTCTTTTAAAAAGTAAAATATCCACTGGTCTGATTTCCTGGAGCTTACGAGTCCGGCGTTTTTGAGGTAGTTGACATGACGTGACGTTTTAGTCTGTGTGAAACCGAGGATTTTTTCTAAGTCAGATATGCAAAGTTCTTTGTTTTGATATAATAGAAATATAATTCTTATTCGAGCCTCGTCAGAAAACGACTTGAAAATCTGGGAACCATATGACAAACTAAAATTCTTGAGCCTCATTATATTCAATCCGAATACAACATTTGAATGGGAATTTGCATTAGACAATTACCTTTGTTTTATTCTCCTACCTAAATTACAAACTTTTAGATAGACTCTCTTGTTACGGCTAACGACCTCCTTACTTTTTTTTGTCCTGATAGTCTTATCAGGTTTGCATACAGCCTTAGGTCAGGAGCTGGAAAATAACAGAATAGTTCAGTTGTCAGGAATTATCGTAGGGGAAGACAGTATTAATGGGGTTCCCGGTGTACATATTTATGTTCCCAAAGCAGGACGAGGAACAACTTCGAATATTTACGGCTACTTCTCAATGCCCGTTCTGGAAGGTGACAGCGTGGTTGTAAGCGCTGTGAGTTATCGAAAGCAGAATTTTAAAGTACCCCACAACCACCAAACAGAGAGCTTTACAATAGTAATTGAACTTGAGTCTGATACAACATATTTGCCGACCATTCACATTTTTCCCTGGCCTACTGAAGAGTTATTCAAAGAAGCGATTCTTGCGCTTGAACTACCTGACCAAAGGAATTACAATGCTATGTCGCAATCACTAAGCCCGGAAACCTTAGCTCAAATGTACTGGGATCTACCAATGGATGGGAGCATGAATCACCGCTATTTTGTGGATCAGCGGTTTACTGCTAATGCCAATCGTTTTATGTATCCAACGTTATCGCTATTAAATCCTGCCGCCTGGGCACAACTGATAAAGTCTATTAAAAAAGGAGACTTTAAGAGTGATAAATAGTTGAAACCTCATTTCATCTAAGAATTTATATAAATCACAGTCTATCAATTTAAGATCCTGGCTCTCTGCTCTCCCAAATTTCCTAATGACATTTTGAGATTAAGAATTAGCACCGTTCTTTACTTTTCCAAAGGAGTCAAATAACCCTCAATACCAATCAAGGCGGCATCCAAAAATTCATTGCGTTCAATGGCCTTCGCGCCGGATTTTTCACAAACTAATCCACCTGCAATATTGGATAACCTCGCTATGATTTCAAGAGGAAGCTTTAGGGCGACACAAGCTGCTGCTACTGAGACAACGGTATCCCCAGCGCCTGACACATCTTTGATTTCTATTTTTTCTGCCGGTAGGTATTGGAGATATGTGTCATTCACACCCAGGATGCCATATTCGGATAGTGTTAAAAGCAATGAATCGAAGCCGAGGTGATGTTTTAGGAATCCATAAGCTTCGGAAAGGTTTTTTTCTGAGGAAGGGTCAATTGACCTTCCAATAGCCTTTTCAACTTCTCTTCGGTTAGGCTTAAATAACGCAACATTTTTATAAAAGAAAAAATTGCGCTCCTTCGGATCAACGATAACTGGAACATTAAGCGCATTGCATTTGGGTACAAGAGCGGAAATTAACTCCTCTGAAAATATTCCTTTGTCGTAGTCCTGGAAGATGATTGCGTCAATATCAGGTAATGATTTGATTACAAAATCCAGGAATAGCTTCCGTAATCGACTATCAATTTGATGATCACTTTCTGAATCTACCCTCAAAAGATGTTTACCGCTAGCGATGTACCTTGACTTATCCGTCGTTGGGCGTGAGGAATCTTCAAAAATTCCGTCGGTTGACAATTCATCATCAATCAGAAGTTGCTTCAATGTTTGTCCATTTTTATCTGAACCGATAACAGAACACAAAATCACACTGACGCCGAGATTTTTAAGATTTAGAGCGACATTGGCTGCGCCCCCCAGACTTTTTGTAATACTGGATTTGTTTAATACTGGTATAGGCGCTTCAGGAGAATTCCTTTCTACTTTTCCGATTATATAGGTGTCAATCATACTGTCGCCTAATACTAAAATTCTCAACTTGCTAAAAGCGTTAAAAATGTCGTTTATTGAATTTAGTTTCATTGAAATGATGGTAGTAGAATGGGCTATCTTAGCTGACAAATGAAAGCATATCTTCTCAATAATCATGGAAGTCCTGGCGTTCTAAAAATCCATGAAGTGGATAGTCCTGAGATAAGACCGGGCCATATCAAAATTAAAACAAGTATTCTGGGATTGAATTATGCCGAGATTCTCTCAAGGAAGGGACAATACAATTGGGCACCAAAAAGGCCCTATATTCCCGGGATGGAGGGTTATGGTGAAGTCGTCGAAATCGGAGAGGGACGCACTAGATTTAAGATAGGGGATAAGGTAATATTTGGAGCCCAGTTTGGAGCCTATGCAGAGGAAATTGTTATTCCCGAACATATGGTTTTCAATTGTGTAGAAGGTTATTCTGACGAAGAAAATGCGGCTTTTCTTGTCAATTTCATGACAGCCTGGATCAGCCTCTTCAACATGGGAAGAATAAGACCTGAAGATATTGTTCTAATCCAGGCCGCAGCAGGCGGAGTAGGTACTGCAGCCGTCCAGCTCGCAAAGAAATTTGGTTGCAAGGTTTACGGAACGGCAGGGAACAATGACAAATTGAAACTCCTAAATGATTTGGGAATTGATGAAGCAATCAATTACCGTCAGAACGACTTTTATGAAATAATAAAGTCGAAAGAAGGGGGAGTAGATTTTGTTTTAGAGGTAGTTGGGGGTGATGTTTTTAAAAAGAGCCTTGACTTATTGAATCCTTTTGGGCGGTTGATTGTCACTGGTTATGCCAGTATTCCATTGAAAAGATGGAATCCATGGACATGGTGGCTCACCTGGAAGCATGCTCCTAAGGTGAATATCATGAAAATGGCACAGGGCAGTTATGGCATCCTCGCAAGCCATATTGGGTATCTGATAGAAAACAAGGAAGTTGTGGCCAGGAACTGGACCGAATTGACTGGTTTTGTTAAGAAGTTTGACATAAAACCGGTCATCGGGGGTGTTTATGATTTTGATGAAATGTCACAGGCCCATGAATTTATTGAGTCGAGAAAGAGTGTAGGTAAAGTGTTAGTTAAAATAGCTTAATATGAGAAAGGTTCTTATTCAATCTTCAATGGTTGCATTTATTTTGGTTTCCTGTAATCCTCGTCCTGTTGAAAATCAGCAAGAAATTATAAAAGAAATCGAAAGCCGTGAAATTAGAAGGGTCACAAAGGCGTCTATCATGGAGGAAGCGCTAAACCAAGGTGATCTTATTAGTGAAATTGCGCAGCAAACACTTTCAAAAACATTGGTGAGTGCCATACAAAAGGGCGGTATCCTGGAGGCCGTTGAAAAGTGTAAAGTAAGCGCTTATCCATTGATTGACTCTCTCTCTACTGCATATCAAGCGGATATTAGAAGAGTAAGTCTGAAATTGAGAAACCCAAATAATGCCCCTGATAGTGTTGAAAGAGATGTTCTTGAAGCTTATGAATATGCCCGACAAAATTCTCTTGAGCTGGTACCCAATGTTGAGGAAATATCTAAAGATGTCATCCTGTACACCAAACCTATTATGGTCACAAATCCAGTTTGTTTGAGCTGTCATGGAAAATTGAACCAGGAAATCCTAATTAAAAATTACGAAACGATCCATTCATTATATCCGGCTGACAGCGCTATTGGATATTCTATGGGAGATTTGCGAGGTATGTGGAGTATCCACTTCCTTAAAAAGCATCTCGTCAATGCGGTTCATTGAATTTTTTTGATAATTTTTCTTAATCGTCTAATTATCAGACGATTTGCTTTAAGCAACCAAACTTATTATCTTATTGTAAAATAAAGACCGGTGCACGTTCAAGAAGTGGAATATTGCCAGCGTCTCATTCAGGGTTGCCTGAAAGGAGACCGTAAATGCCAGGAGTTGTTGTACAAACAGTTCTATTCTTATGGCATGAGCATCTCCTATAGATACGCCAGCAATTCTGATGAGGCCAATGAAATTCTAAACGATGGCTTTATGAAGGTTTTTAAGAACATAAAAAGATACAATCCAGAAAGGCCCTTCAAGGGATGGTTCAGAACAATTCTTATCAATACCGCAATTAATCAGTATAAAAAATATTTGAAGCATGCCAACCACAGTGACGTCGATGATGCTCGATCTGTGATGGTTAATCAAAATGTCACCAGTGACTTGGGTTATCGTGAATTGTTGGGTTTGGTGCAAAAACTGACACCATCATACCGGACTGTATTTTGTCTTTATGTAATTGATGGCTTTAACCATGAAGAAATAGCTGATCAATTGGGTATTTCAGTAGGTTCTTCAAAATCGAATCTTTCAAGAGCAAGGGTAAGGCTTCAGGAAATGTTAATGGATTTAGAAAATATAAACTATGCCGCAGTCGGAGGATAATAAAATTGACGATCTGTTTAGGGAGGCAGCAGCGAATGTAGAGTTTGCTTATGATCCCGGGTATTGGACAGTGATGGAAAAGAGTATAACTCTGGTCCGTAATACGGGCTTCGTCTGGAAAGGCACTTCCTTTGCTATAATTATTGCATTACTTGGTAGCATGGGCTATTACGAGTTGAAAACATCTGAAACCCAAAGTGGAACCTCTCATTCAGATCAACTGCTTGAAAATCGTCAAACTGAAATTACACTAACAAACCCCCAGGTAAACAATACTAATAGCGAAAAATCCAATATTGAAACGTTAACCGGTTCTAATGAAGTTTTACTGGAAAGCAGCCCTGCAACCAATACCCAAGGGGTAAATAAATCTATTGTTAATACTGAAAACCCGGCAATCGATGCAAAGACGGGTACTAATAGGGAAAAATCCAATATTGAAACCTTAGCTGGTTTTGATGATGTTTTACCAGATACATCTGAAAGTGATACGCGTACCATTGTCGATCGCAAAGGTCAATTAATCGCTAATCAGACCAATCAGAGTGAGATTGCTATAGCAGACTTAAGACCCGATAATAATTGGGATTTATTGAGGCTCAAGTCATTAAACCTTGGAGGGACTTCATCGGAAATTGTATGCGACGATGAGCTTGAATTGATTGACATAGAAAAACCTAAAAAAGCTTCTATGAGTCGTTTTGCTATTGGGCTCAGTTTCGCTCCTGATTACAGCGGTGTCAATTTCAATGGAAACAAAGCAGGTTATGGATTGGGTCTTGGGTTGGGATATTCAATCTCAAGACGCTTTACAATTGGAGTCGGTTTACTTTATGCCAAAAAAAGATATGATGTGGTAGCTACGCGATATCAATCTTATAGCGGAGCATGGGCGCAAATTTCCAAGCCAGAGCGCATTGAAGCAAATTGTGATGTCATCGAAATACCGATTAACCTGAGATATTACTTTTTGTCAAATTCCAGGAGTAAGATTTTCCTGAGCTCCGGTATATCCTCTTACCTGATGAAGGCAGAAGATTATCTATTGCGTTATCCGGGTGGTGGTACTTATGAAATGAACGCTCGGAATGAGAACAATCATCTTCTAAGCGTTCTCAATATGTCAATTGGCATTGAAAAGCAGCTGACAAGGCAGTTTGGTATCGAAATCGAGCCTTATTTGAGGTTTCCTCTCACCGGTATTGGCATGGGTAAGGTAGACCTTACAAGTTCCGGAATCTTCATTACTGGAAAGTATTATTTCGGGAAGTAGGCACGTATAATTTGGAGATACACCGGTATTTCTAATTTTTTGCTTTCTTTACTCCATGGAAGGACTAATGCATTCAGAATTTTGGCCATTCGCAGTGCTTTTACTTGGCATAGCAATGGTGGTGATCATGATTACCCGATTACATTTCCATCCATTCGTTGCCCTCATTTTATCTGCAATATTCGTTGGCTTGATATCACCTTTGTTACCGGAGGTAGCCGGTCAGCATCCGCTAATAACAGTCGTTGAATTACCAATGGCTGAATTTGGAATCGTTGCCGGGAAAATAGCCTGGGTAATTGCCCTTGCAGCCGTAATAGGAACGGCAATGATGGAAAGCGGAGCTGCAGAGCAGATTGTTAACTGGCTATTGAGAACGCTTGGAGAAAAACAAGCTGCACTGGCCTTGGTAATCAGTGGATTCATATTATCAATCCCTGTCTTTTTCGATACAGTATTTTTCCTTCTCATACCGCTTGGAATTACATTGGCGCTAAAAACTGGTAAAAATTACGTTTTGTATGTTGTGGCCATTTGTGGTGGCGCGGTCGTCGCTCATACGTTGGTTCCTCCCACTCCAGGGCCATTGATTATGGCGGATACGTTGGGTATTGATTTAGGAGCTGCAATTCTTGCCGGAATTGCGGTCGGAATTCTACCCGCAGGCATGGCGCTGTTTATTGGACGCCGACTTAACAAAAAGCTAAATATTCCTGTTCGGGTGGCGGATGAACATGTCACAACAATAAAAAATCCGCCATCCCTGATCCTTTCAATCCAACCAGTATTCCTGCCGATCGTTATGATAAGTTTGGCATCGATTGTAGAAGTATCAACAGGTAGCCTGCCAGGTTGGATTGCTTTTATAGGAAACAAAAATATTGCAATGTCCATGGGGACATTGATAGCCCTGTGGCTTTGGGCGAAGACTCAGAAACTGGGAGCAAAAGATCTTTGGAAGGCAACGGCAAAACCATTAGAAATCGCAGGTATCATTATCCTGATTACGAGTGCTGGTGGCGCTTTTGGTGCGATGATTAAACATAGTGGTATTGGTGATGCTATCGCTATGGCAACAGAAGGTTTCGAAGTCAATTATATAATCCTTGCCTGGCTTATAGCATCAGTTATGAAAATTGCTCAAGGATCCGGAACAGTCTCAATGATCACTTCGGCAGCGATTATGATTTCACTGATGGGGCCTTCTGCAGAACTCCCCTATCATCCTATCTACATTTTTTTCGCAATCGGGTTTGGGTCACTTTTTATTTCCTGGATGAATGACAGTGGTTTTTGGGTAGTTGCAAGAATGAGTGGTTTTACAGAGAAGGAAGCCTTGCAGACATGGACATTCACGCTGGCTTGCATGTCACTCATTGGACTGGTTGAAACATTGATTATATCCTGGATATTCCCCTTTGCTTAGTCTGAGTTAAACATGCGATGTTTAGGAACAGGTCAACTGGCATTAAAAAAAGGATTATTTTGGTGACCAGCTTAAAAATTTAATTAACCCTCGCACATAGAATCATCATATAGGAACCATGGATATTTTCACCTCTCTCAACGAACAAACCACTTACTCATCTACCCAATTGCAATTGATATTGGCAGCCTGGGTCCTGACAAGCCCATTTGATAAGAGCAATAAAGTTTCTCTTGAAACCGGCGATGTGGTTGAAGATGATTATGACAAGCGTTCAATTTATGCGTTGCTTTATTCTATTTATAGGACGGTGGGTCAGGTGAAGGATGAACATGGTGAATTATATGAATTTACTTTTAATACCTGGGGTTATTCCTGGCCATCTGCCTGGGGGGAATCTCCTATTAATGCCTCAGAGCCTCAAAAATTTGGTCAAACTGCTTATTCTGGTCTTTTCCACTTCTCAGATTTGAAGAGTTATATAAATGAAAGGGATGGAAAAGTAAAAATCGTTGAAATGGGATGTGGAACCGGAGCTGGCGCAAATCATATTTGTCACAACATATTACCAAATTGTACCTATCAGCCAGTTGATATGCAATCAGCTGCGATTGAATCATGCCAACGAATGTTTGCACCAGCACTTGATGGTCGTCTGGCTCCGTTACATGCGGACTGTACGAAACTGCCAATGGATGACGAGAGCATTGATATTGTTGTAGTAAATGAAACACACGTTACTGAAATGCCCGGAGTATGTGGAACAGAAGACCAGGAGTTTTTTAATTCTGCCCGTCGGATACTAAAGAAAGGAGGGTATTTGACCTGGGGGAATGCCATTCCTGATGCCACCTGGCAGCCATGTTTTGATTATCTGAAGTCAATCGGTATGAGGAAGGTTGAAGAATGCGACGTAACTAAAGAAGCAATTAAGGCCAGGGAAGATGATCTGCCAAGGGTTAATATTTATTCCGACCATGTATTAGATAAATTTTGGGGTTTCAGCATCCCAATTTGGGGCAAGAAACGGAGGAAAGAAGCTGAATTGGCGCTGAAGAATTTTTACCGCCATCCGGGAACCAATTTATACAATGACATGGTAGATGGAACTGACTCGTATAAAGTTGTTCTTTTTCAAAAACTTTAGACTTTTAAATTTGAGAGCGAATTATTAGCTGCTCTGAACCGTGATGCGGATGGTCCTTTGGATTTAAGCATATTATCAGAAGATTAACCTTATTGCTCCGCACCCATTTGAGCCAGGTTGGCAACGGAGACAGGTATATCAGCAACCCAGTCTTTATCTTTTATTTTAGCTGGGAGAATCATTGGATTTCCTAAATAATCCAATCGTTTTCCAGGCCAAATATGCGCTTCCCACAGATAGACCAAGAGTGAACCACGATTCAAATTGGGATGAATATGAGGGGCTATATTTTTGTTGTGATATTCCGGGTACTTTGACCAATGCAAGCCGGGAATTTCATGATGGGCCCCATGATACCCATTATTGCAAGTGAGAAAATTCAACAACTTATTGGTAAATGTTCTGGAGTGGTTGTATTTGTGTGTTTGATCGCAACCATCGTGTTGCCAATAGTTTGTGCCTACAATGCCCCAGGCAGCATATACATGAGGAATAAACACCACAAACAGGAACATTTTCCAATCAATGAGCAGCAAAGAAATCTTTACAATATTGATACTGTATGATTCTATACAATATTGCCTATACCAATTTGATCGTTCGGTCTTCATTCTTTTCAAAAACCGCTTCTCTGAAGAGATGATGTCTTTTGCCATAACTGGTAAAAACAAAAGCTGATTCAGAAAGTTCCATTTAAACCTCATTTTAAAGGTCCTGATATTGTCTTTTTCTGTCTGTACGTATTTATGATGGCTGAAATTGTGACCAGGTACATAAGCGCTTACCGGATGCCCGTAGGTAAAGGTTAAAATCACCTGAAAAATCTTATTTACAGTTTTAGATTTAAATATCGGACAATGAATACTGTTGTGAACCATTGTCGCACAGAGGAATGAAAGCACACAGTTGAGCGCCACTACAGCCACACCTAAATACCATTCAGATGGAAAATAGAACCAGCTGGATATCGCAACGAAAAAATAAGTCGCGACAATACCTATCGTTCGATAGTCCTCAGAATATCTTAACATAATTGATTGTTACAATGCCAACCATAAGGAAATTAATACTGACAAGATAACTTTAATACCATATAAGTCAAAATAGCCTGGATGCTTCCCTTTGCTGGATAGCTAAATATAGCCATCCTTCAGGTCAGTAATTCAGCCGTGAGAAGTTGTTTTTGAACCCTGATCCCCACAATTTCTTGCTGAGGTAAACGAGATAAAGATTAACATCAGGGAAAAGATTAATGATTGTTGCGTGCTGCGAATCTTCAATTCAACCATTACATTTAGCAATATCAAAATGCTCAATGATCTGGAATTTTGGTTGAACAGCTTTAGAAAATAGAGGCGTCTTTTGCAGCCCCCAGAGTAAAAATAAATCTAAATGGAACATAATATTCCAAAGCAAAGACATCCTGCCACCTGGGTACCCACATTATATTTCTCAGAAGGGTTACCCTTTGTGGCTACCGCAACTGTTTAGGTATTGATGTATAAAAGCCTCGGTTTAACGGATTCTCAAATAGCGTTTTTCACAACACTAGTTATGTGGCCATGGACGCTGAAACCACTTTGGGGTCCTTTGCTCGAAATGTTTAAGACCAAAAAGCACTTTGTCGTAATTACTGAATTTATCGGCGGTGTCGCTTTTGGCGTTCTTGCATTGACACTTCCGCTTGAGGGTTTTTTGCAATATTCCCTGGTCATGTTTGTAATAATCGCTTTCAACTCGGTAACTCACGATATCGCCGCAGACGGTGCTTATTCAACATCCTAAACCTAAAGCAGCAAGCACAGTATATTGGATTTCAAGGTGCTTTCTACAATGTGGCGAAGGGAATTGTAGCAATGAGGACCCAAATGAAAAAGTTCTGATAACCGAGATAGTCGCTGACGTATCCGCTAACCATGGAAGGCAGCATGAATCCCAGGTTCATCACCGATGTTGCGAAAGCGTAATGCGCCATTTTGTATTTACCGGGAGCAATTTGTTGCATCATGAAAAGGATTATGCCCTCCCTCATTTCTGGTGGCCTGGTTTGTGCCTTTTAAAGAAGAAGAACCTGAACCAGTCAATGCTTGAATTACTCAAGGTATAGTGATTTGTTAATCACGAAACAGCCAATCTCATTTTTTTGAATTTGGCGGGAGATATCTCCATAACTCTGGTGAAAACCCTGGAAAAATAGAAAGAATCCTCAAATCCCAGTTGAGCTGCTATGTCCCCGACCCTCAGATCGGAAAATTCCAGCAGATGGCATGCCTTTTGGATTTTGAGGTATGTGACAAAATTTAAGGGCGACTGCCCGGTCTTTTTTTTAAATAGTAGGCTAAAATGTGACTCAGAAAAACCTCCATAGGAGGATAGTTCACTGACACTAATGGGTCTATTCAAATTATCTTTCATGTATTCAATGCATCGATTGATGGTACTATTGTTACTGTATTCCCTGTTAGATTTAAATTGTAGAAGAGTACTTCAATGAACCTAACATGTGCCACAAACAAATATTGGCATATTCCAGATTTTCAGGGGAATATCCAGTAGAAAGATTCTGATAGATTTCGTCAAAAAGGAATATCCTGTCCGTAAACCGGTCTTGCATTTCTGAACCGATTTCAAATGGCCTCACCTTTGGACTGATAAATAAAGAGGCATTTTCCCCGGCAAAATGCAGCCAATATATTGTCCATGGATTTGAAGTGGATGATCCATATCGATGGGTTATATTTTTCGGAATAATTATAAACTGATTCTTTTTCAACTGAAATTTGCTTTTTTCTATTTCAATCCAGCCTTCACCGTCAACGCAGTAAATCAGAATATTTTGATCGCTACCACTTTTTCTCTTCCTGTGGTGAAATTTGGCATTTGGATAATACCCTATATCTGTCACATACAATAACTTCGTAAGTTGATTTTTGCTCAAATATTCAATTATTGAATCGGGTAACACCACCGATTTTTGTCCTTTGAACCCTTCCTTTATTTTCATTATTTTAAATGTTATTATAAACTAAAAGTAAGAGGATAATCCATAATTCATTTAATTGTCCATTGTTTAAGTCTTGTGCCTGGAGCACCTTTGAGAATTATTACTTTGAAAGAAATATGATGATAGAGCCAGTGCCCTAAAGGTCTTTTTTACCTGGGCAACTGGCTTGTATTGCTGTTCAAAGTGATGGCCATGAAGACGGATGATATCTGCTACTTCATACTTAGGCTTCAGGGCTGTCAGGATAAAGCCTGTCAAATGGGCTATGCGCCATTGTCCTGTTTACCTTGGCCACATGCAGGTAAATCATTGTTGTCTGTATGTGGGCATGGCCTAATTGCTCCTTGATTGTTACAAAATCATACCTAATTTCTACTAAATTTCTACATTGAAAATCAATATAATTGAAAATCAAGCACTTAGCATCAGGGTTAGTAGCCTCGGCAGGAATCGAACCTGCATCTAGAGTTTAGGAAACTCCTATTCTATCCATTGAACTACGAGGCCAGAATTATTTTTTTATTGAACCCCGCCTGAACGACTTCAGTCGGGCAAGTACGAGGCCAGAATTTTATTTTTTAAAAACCTTCTACCAGCCGCTGTTTTGAAATATTTTTCTCTTGCTCTGGCATCGGCAAAAGTATCAAATGTTTCAAAGTAAACTATCCTCTATGGAGCATATGGTTTTGTAGACTTTGTTTTATGATTATTATGTTCCTTGAGCCTCGACTGCAGATTATGACATACGCCCTTATAATACCTGGCAAATTCTATGCTTTGCAAAACATTGCATAATACATATCAAACAGACATTGAACCCCGCCTGAACGACTCAGTCGGGCAGGTACGAGGCCATTGAAAAAAGCCCCCAAAACTACTTAGTACGTCTCCGTTTTCAAATAATTAGGGAAAATTGTCATGTGCTTCTTGAGGACTTCTTGATAAACGGAACTTTTCAGTACATTGATGTTTTCGCGGGTTTTAGCAGAAATTAATATACCCTGCCGCCCAGGAAATAAATTGGAATTAAGATTGGTTTTTTCGGTAGAGGCAATCTTGTCAACTTTGTTAAATACAGTGATCACAGGCTTGTCGTGGGCATCAATCTCCTGTAATGTCGTTTCAACGGTATTCATGTGATCTTCATAAGCGGGGTGTGATACATCCACCAGGTGTATAAGAATATCAGCTTCCCTCACTTCATCTAAAGTTGATTTGAAAGACTCAATCAGGCTGTGAGGTAATTTCCTGATAAACCCAACGGTATCAGATAAAAGAAAGGGTACACCATCAAATACCACCTTACGAACTGTGGAATCTACTGTGGCAAACAACTTGTCCTCCGCCAATACATTGGTATTGGTCAGTAGGTTCATTAGTGTTGATTTACCAACATTGGTATAACCAACCAATGCTACCCTTACCACGCTGCCCCTGTTCTTCCGTTGTGTAATTCCTTGTTTCTCAATCTTTGCTAGTCGCTCCTTTAAAAGGACTATCTGACTTCGAATGACTCGCTTATCAGTTTCAATTTCCTTTTCACCGGCGCCTCCCCTGGTTGATGTGCCGCCGCGTTGCCTTTCCAGGTGAGTCCACATTCTTGTAAGCCGAGGCAGCAAATATTCGTTCCTCGCCAATTCTACCTGAACCTTGGCCTGGGCAGTTTGTGCCCTTTTCAGGAAGATATCTAATATCACTAGACTTCTGTCGTAGATCTTTCCTTTCAATTCATTTTCAATATTTCTCAGTTGTGAGGGTGAAAGGTCGTCATCGAAAATGAAAGTATTCACCTCTTTGGAAGAAGAGAATTCCTTAATCTCCTGCAGTTTCCCCTTTCCAATGAAATATTTAGTATCAGGTTTTTGTAGTCCCTGGATGAACCTTTTGCTTACTAATATACCCATCGTTGTTGCCAGAAACTGCAACTCGTCAAGATACTCCTCCACTTGGTTAATGTCCTGTTTTCCTAATTTTAAACCGATGATAACTGCCTTGTCCATACGATAATTCAATCCTTTTTTACTGATTTTGTAATTGTCCATGCAAAAGTCTCAAAAAGACCGGTTTATCTTTTTAAATCGGATTATTTATCATTTCTTAGCCAAGAAAGTTGGATAAAATTTAATTATTCCATTAATTTATTGTCCTTATCGAATTTTTCGTGTTTTGAAGGTCGCAATCGTCTTAAATACTTCATGGAATATTGTCAATTTCCGGATGGGCCTGGTCAGGAAACTTCTGAGCTTGGGCCATGACGTCATTGCGATTGCTCCCAACGACCGTCATTCTGAGAAGCTGGTAAAAGCCGGGTGTCAATTTGAGAATCTGACGATGGACAGCAGGGGCATTAGTCCTTTGAGGGATGCTGCTCTTGTGATCGAGCTTTTCAAAATTTATAAAAGGACCACGCCTGATATTATTTTACATTTTACTATCAAGCCCAACATTTATGGGACGCTTGCTGCGCATTGGCTAAAAATACCCGTTATAAATAACGTGAGTGGATTAGGTACTGTTTTTCTTTGGAAGAACATTGCTTCCAGGCTTGCCATCAAGATGTACCGTTTGGTTTTCAGGTATGCAGACTTTGTATTCTTTCAAAACAGCGATGACAAGGATCATTTTCTTGAAATGGTGGGATTACGCAATTTGAAATCTGATGTATTACCAGGTTCGGGGATAGATATCACCAAATTTCATCCGAATGGAAAATTGAGGAATAAGAAATTTACTTTTTTACTGATTGCAAGGCTCTTGATTGATAAGGGAATTGAGGAATACATAGAGGCAATAAAACTACTGCGGAAGGAGGGAGTGGATGCTAAATTCCAATTACTGGGAAATATTGACACCGATCACAAGAGAGGCATTCCGTTAGTTAAAATTAAGAATTGGATAAACGAAGGTTATGTGGACTACAAGGGCTCAACCGATGATGTTAAAAGTTATATCAACAAAGCCGATTGCATTGTGCTGCCTTCTTATAGGGAGGGGACTCCCAGAACCTTATTGGAAGGTGCGAGCATGGGTAAAGCGCTTATTGCATCCGATGTTGCCGGATGTAATTCTGTTGTAATCGATGGAGTAAATGGCTACCTGTGCAGGGTGAAAGATGCTAATGATCTTGCGCTTAAAATGAAGCAAATGAGCGAGTTATCGACAGAAGCATTAATATCAATGGGGAAAGAAAGTCGGATATTGATCGAAAACACCTATAATGAAGATTTTGTCGTTCAAAAATACATAAGTACCATTTCAACTTTGATACCTAAAAGCAAGACTAACATCCAAATAAATGATGGTTCAGGTAAACCCAGTTTGAACGGTAAAGCACAGGAGGTCATCATTTCAAATGAAATCCATTAGCCAGGTTATCGCTTCTTTTTGGTAATTTACAACCCCTTGAAACTTTAAGTTAAGTGTACAGCGCAATCAGATTTCGATTATTGACCTACATGCTCCCGATTTTGATTCTTGGTTGCAAGGCCTACAAGCAGGACATCATGTTCAAATTGGATGATAACTTTTCTGAAAGTGACCTTTCCCAGGCCATTGTTGAAGCAGAAAAGAATTATGTCATCCATGTAAACGACTTTCTTGAAATCGATGTTTTTACAAACAAGGGGGAGCGGGTAATTGATCCCAATTTTGAGTTAAGGATTTCTCAGGGTAATCAAAATACTCAAAACCAGAAAGATTTTCAATACCTCGTTCAGGTGGATGGTTCTACAAAGATACCTGTGTTAGGTTTGGTCAAGTTGGAAGGTATGACGATTCAGGAAGCCGAAACTTTCCTGGAAGGGCTTTTCGATGAATATTACAAGGATTCATTCGTTAAGGTTAATTATACACACTCATCCGAACCTTTATGAATAAAGTTGCAATATCCCGTAATGCTTAATGTTTGCCACGTTT
>JAQCLE010000070.1 GCA_027592755.1 Bacteroidota bacterium
AATAAGGAAGTCTGTACAAGCCTTTACAATCTCATTTAGATAAGAATACCCAATGTTAATGTGATCGTGTCACTACGAGGCTATAAATGGCCTTAGATGGCATTGGCTTTGCCTTGGTAGCACCCCATGTAGTACCCCATATAAATAAAAAATACCTTAACCGTTTAATTATCATACAGTTAAGGCATTCTATTGCGGAGAGGGGGGGATTCGAACCCCCGGTACGGTTACCCGTACGACAGTTTAGCAAACTGTTGGTTTCAGCCACTCACCCACCTCTCCTGAAAGAGCCTTTGACTTCAAAATAAGGTTGCAAATATAACGTTCAATCACTCAGTTTACCATATTCGATTCCCAATTTCTAAATTGGCTGTTTTAACATTTTTTAACCGAAATAAAGCCTTCAAAATGAACTCCATCTTATGGCGGTCGTCATTAAAAATTAGCTTTGCGGGATATCTCTTATGACCTGGTTCCAAACAATTAGTTCAACTGAGGCTTTTTTTATAGCCCTGTTTATTGTTCTTTATTCCCTATACATTTTCCGGGTGATAAAGATTGCTAAGACAATCAATACGTCCTATCGGCGCATTTTTTATAAAGTACTTCTCAGGTCAGTTTATTTTTCACTTTTGATTGTTGCACTTCTGGGCCCTTCATTTGGTGAAACTTCCCGAGAAGTCAAGGCAATTGGTAAAGACATCTTTATTGCGGTTGATTTGTCAGAATCAATGAATTCATTTGATATACAACCCAGCAGGCTCGAAAAACTAAAGTTTGAATTAAAGAATCTTGTAGATGCCTTCAACTCCGACAGGATTGGTATTATTATGTTCTCCAATGAAGCATTTGTGCAATGTCCACTTACCTATGATCAAAGTGCACTCAACCTTTTCATTGAGACTTTGAATACGGAGCTTGTACCCAATTCCGGAACCGATTTTGGCCCGCCACTAAAAACTGCCCTGGCCAAACTAGACGACGGTGAATCATTAACCCAACAAAAGTCAAAAATTATACTTTTGATTAGCGATGGGGAAGATTTCGGTGAAGAAACCAATGGAATTGCAAAAGAGGTGGAAGAGGCAGGAATAAAACTTTTCACATTAGGAATCGGAACCGAAAGAGGTAGTAAGATTATGACCCGAAGAGGTTTTAAAAAAGACCGGCAAGGTGAGGAAATCATTAGTAAGCTAAACTCTACTTCATTGCGGCAGGTTGCTGCAACAACCGGAGGGCAGTATTTCGAAATTAATGATTCTCGAAATGATGTTTCCAGGCTTATAAATACCATTAAAAGCATAGAAGGTGAGCTCCGTGATTCGATAAAAATGGATGTTTCTGCCAACAAATATTATTACTTCCTGTCCCTGGCATTATTCCTCATGATTATTGACTTTATGGCCAACATTAAAACAATCAGAATATGAAAAGTGCGATACTCATATTCGTCCTGGCAGCTACAATCTTTGATATAAACGATATCGCCAAAATCAATGCCTTGAAAGCTGAGGCGGATAAATCATACCTCAAAGGGGACTATCAATCTGCTTTTGACAAATACACCCTGCTCGTTGATTCATTCAAAGTGACTGATGATAATTTATTGCTTAATTACGCCAATTCCTCTTATTTCTTAACAGGACTAAATGGCAAAATAGGGGAACAGGCACCGCAGGAAAATTCGACATATGCTGAGGTGGCAATGAGCAATTATCAAAAACTCACATCATCAAAGGATACTAATGTTAAGTCCGCTGCCTATAACCAATTGGGTGTTATTAACTATCATATGGGTCTGGGAATTCCCAAGGGAGAAAAATTTATAAATGAGTCGCTGGCCTATTTTAAACAATCACTTAAATCCTCTCCTCAAAATGATAATGCGAGGTACAACTATGAATTGGTGAAAAAACAATTGGAAGAACAAAAAAACCAGCAAGATCAAGAGCAAAACGAAGATAAAGAGAACGAAGAAAACAAGGAAGACCAGGAACAGCAAGACAAAGAAAACCAGGATCAAGAAAACAAGGATCAAGAAAACCAAGACCAACAGAACCAGGAAAACGAGCAAGAACAGGAACAACGGCAAAACGAGCAACAGGATAAAGAAGGGGAGCAAAAAGAAGATCAGGAACCGCAATCACAAGAGCAGGATTCTGAGAACCAGGAAGACAAAGGTGAGCAAGAACAACAACAGCAGTCAACCCAGGATAAGTTGGAAGAGATGAACATCAGCGAGGACATGGCCAAAATGATCCTCGAAGCACTGAGAAACAATGAAGTGCAGTACATTCAACAACAAAAGCGGAAACCAACCAAAAAACAAGACAGTACGAAGCCGGATTGGTAGTTAAAATATAATGGTTAACGGTTAATGGCTAAATACTTAATGGTTAATTGGGATGCCAAAGGGTCATATAGTAACAGACTTCTTAATTTGCATTAGTAATTTAACTCGACAATTATGGAGGAAGTATTTATAATTTCTACAGTCCGTACTCCAATTGGAAGTTTTGGCGGTTCACTTGCCGGATTTTCCGCAATACAGCTGGGTTCCCTGGCAATAAAAGGAGCACTGGAGAATAGAAATGTCGATGCTACCCTGGTTGACGAGGTCTTCATTGGAAACGTAGTCTCTGCTAATTTAGGCCAGGCTCCAGCCAGACAGGCAGCACTTGGTGCAGGCATTGGTAATAATGTTCCATGCACAACCGTAAATAAGGTGTGCGCATCAGGAATGAAAGCTGCCATGTTAGGTGCCCAGAGTATCATGCTTGGCCACGCAGACGTCGTTGTTGCCGGTGGCATGGAAAGTATGAGCAATATCCCCTATTATATTCCTAAAGCTCGTTATGGGTACAAATATGGGAATGGTGAATTAATTGACGGACTGTTAAACGATGGCCTTTGGGAAGTATACAATGGTTTCCCAATGGGCAACTGTGCAGATAACACCGCCAAAGAGATGAAAATAACCAGGGAGGAACAGGATGAATATGCCATCAACTCCTACAAGAGAACAGCTTTGGCAACAGCGCAAGGGTATTTTAAGGATGAAATTATTCCTGTCTCCATTCCACAAAGAAAAGGCGATCCCGTAGCGATGACTGAAGATGAGGAATTTAAAAATGTCTTCTTCGAAAAGATACCCAACCTTAAGCCGGTCTTTTCAAAAGAAGGGACAGTAACTGCAGCAAACGCAAGTACTATTAATGATGGTGCTTCAGCAATGGTACTAATGAGCAAAACAAAATGTGAAGAACTCGGTCTTAAACCATTAGCCAAAATTCTGGGCTTTGCCGATGCCGCACAAGATCCTCTATGGTTTACAACATCTCCATCGCTGGCCATTCCCAGGGCGCTGAGAAACGCTGGCCTTCAGAAATCCGATGTAGATTACTATGAAATAAATGAGGCCTTTTCAGTAGTAGCAATTGCCAATAATCGAATGTTGGACCTTGATCCCGAAAAGGTTAATATTTTTGGCGGTGCTGTGGCAATAGGTCATCCTTTGGGATGCTCCGGAGCCAGGATAATCACAACACTCCATTCCGTTTTGAGTTATAAAGGAGGCAACATTGGAGTTGCAGCCATCTGTAATGGGGGCGGTGGTGCGTCAGCAATAGTTATCGAGAAACTGTAATCCAATCAAATAACTTTGTCATGATCAAATGGTTGACCGTTTGGATCGTTACCTATAGTAGACTGATAGAATGAGAATTCGATTTTTTATAGCATTTCTTGCAATTTTATTCGAAGCGCAAAGCCAGACTAAAATTGTGACTTACTATGCTTACCCCCAGGGAGCCAAAAACGAAGAATATCACATCCTCGGTAAAGACAGCAGCAAAGTTCATGGTGATTTTATAAAGTATGCTCCGACAGGTGAAATCATTATCAAAGGAGAATACGACAATGGTAAACGGCAGGGATGGTTTGAGAACTACTATGAAGATGGTTCTCTCCAACGCAAAACAGAATATGTACAGGGAATCAGACAAGGGGAAACATGGGTATATGACAAGGATGGCTCCCTGATGCAAAAAGCAACATTCTTAAACGATACGATTGTTGGAGATCTGATCGTATTTTACCCCAGTGGAGCGCTTAAAAGTGAATCAAATTTCTTAAAGGGTAAGCCTGACGGTACTGTCTACTACTATTATGAGGATAGCACCCTTCAGGAAGAAATTCCATATCTCAATGGCAAACCTAATGGAGTAAGTAAAAGCTATTACCCCAATGCGATTTTAAAATCGGAGGCCAAATATGTCAATGGTGATCAGGAAGGGTTTTTCAAAACCTATTATCCATCAGGGCAACTGGAAACAGAGGCCTACAAGACTCAAGGATTGCAAAATGGAAATTATAAACAATTTTATGAAGACGGCACTTCAAAACAAGAAGGGTACTACCTCGGCGGACAACTGAATGGGCCAGTGCTTTCTTTTTATCCCTCAGGGGAAAAACGGCAGGAATTCTTTTATAAAGAAGGGGCCCGATCAGGAAAGAATCTAACTTATTATGAGAACGGTCAGATTTCTTCGATCATCAATTATTCCGATAATGAAAAAGACCAGAAAATCGAGGAGTACAGTGAAACAGGTAACCTTATGGCTGAAAAGGAATTCAGGGATGGAATGGAAAATGGCCTCTGGAAATACTATAATTCAGCCAAAGTAATGGTAGCAGAGGAGCAATATGAAAAGGGAAAATTGGATGGAAATATTAGGAAATATTTTGATGATGGCTCGCTCAGAATAGAGGAAGAATATAAAAGCGGAAAGAAACAGGGAGTCTCAATCGTTTATCAAAAGGATGGATCAAGAGAATCGGAGACCGAATATAAGTTTGATCGAAAGGAGGGTGAGTATCAGAAATTTCATTCTACTGGTCAGGTGGCAGAAATAGGTCTTTACAAGCGAGACTTGATGGATGGGCCATGGCTTTATTTTGATGAAAAGGGAACTCAAGTGCGTGAAGTGATTTATAGGTCAGGAAGAATAGTGAGTGAAAATTAGGAAGTCAAAAGATCAAGGTGATGCTTAAAATGATTGGATTAAATAAACTCTATGGACTTGATCTTGGTCGCGAGTTTATTGAAGAAGTAATTGCCGTATACCTCGAAGAAATTCCAATTTACCTTAATCAAGCACAGGAAAATTTCGATCATGAGAAAAGAGAGGATCTTAAAAGAAATATTCATACCCTTAAATCTCATAGCACCATGCTCGAGATGATGGAAATCAATCTTAAACTAAAACAATGGGAAAATGAAGTACTTGTCCAGCCGCTATCTAATTTTAAAGCTGACTTCGACCTTATCAAGTCTGCATTTAAAAAAGCCTTAGCAGAGCTCAAAGTTTTGCAATCTACTGGTTCTTTTTAATCACATGGCAACATTTGTATTAGGTGATATCCATGGATTCGCAAGAGCGCTTAAACAGTGTCTCGAGCGTAGCCAGTTTGATATCGAAAATGATCAACTGATATTTCTAGGTGATGTATGTGACCGCGGACCTGAAACAGTCGAATGCATTGATATACTTCTCCGGATAAAAAATCTAAAGGCCATAATTGGCAACCACGATAAATGGACGATGGACTGGCTCTTGGGTAACTCATTTGATTACGAATTATGGACACAACATGGAGGCAACGAAACGATTACTTCGTACACCAAAAGCTCAAATTTTGAAAATATCCGCGAACATCATTTAAAAGAATATTTCAACAAAATGACCCCATACTTTAAGGATGATAAAAATCGCGTTTTTCTACATGCCGGCTTTGACTGGAAACTTCCAATAGAAGAAACTACCCCTGAAGAAGTATATTACTGGGACCGGGAGTTCTTTAAAAATGCCATTATTACTAATGATAGTGGAGTAAATTTCCCAATTTCAAATCCCTATGCCGAAATATATATTGGACACTCTCCTACCCACAGATTGGATAAAATCTATGACGGATCAAAGCCCATTAAATTTTGTAATGTATGGATGATGGATCAGGGCGCCGGATTTCAAAAGTATTTATCAATGATGAACATTGATTCTAAAGAAGTTTTTCAGTCAGATCTGATAAGCAAACTTTATAAGTGAACTCCTTATCTGATTTGGTCAAAATAATCAAGTATTGTCACCAGATCTTCTTCCTTTCTTTCGTTAAGCTTTTCATTATTAATGAATGTCTGGACTTTGTTATAATTCTTTTTGGTGACAAATGCGAGCGCTTTATCGTCAATTACATTGCGAGATTCACCATTTAGTTTATGAATAACTTCGACGTAAGGTTTAATTGTTCCTTTGTCATCAACAAAATATAACACCTCAGAAAGTCTCTCAAAATTACCCGTTACCAAATCAAAATTATTGTAATACTGCGTCTTGAGAAGGGCTACGTTGCTCAATTCCTTTATCACTTCAAAAAATACATCTTCCCTAAAGCCATTGTTATCAAGGTCGTAGGGTATAGAATAGAACTTTCTTTTCTTTTCAAATCCTTCATCGAAATATTCGAAATAAGCTACTTTATCACCGGTAAACCCCTGCGACTTTTCATTTTTCACTACCTGAACAACGCTCCGTTGAAAGCTGTAATAAATAAGACCATCCAGGACCTTTCCATCAAGAAGCTGCACTTTCCCCTGCCCCTGAAACCATTTTTGTTTTTTCTTAAATGCCTGACCATCTGAAATGTGTACACATATGATCAAAACAAAAAGCGTTAAGCTGTACTTCATAGACTCTTTAATCTTAATACTACTCATCCCATGAACTCGCTTACCAATGTATGAAAATGATGAACACCCTTTTCCATTGTGGGAGAAAATCTCCCAGTTGTATAATAAAGGGATCTTATACCACTTTGTACATTCTCCACAACTTCCTCATCTTCAAGTTCTACCTTATCCAGTTCAGCTCTGCCCTCTAACTTTGACTCATCCCAAACATAAGAAAGATAGGATATTTTAGTTTTTTCTATAGAAATCGGCTTCACAATATTGATTGATATTCCCCATGGATAGAAGTTAAACATCATGTTTGGGAAAATCCAGAAGTAATAAGCCGCAACCGACTTACCGAAATCAATGTGGTTATCCGGAAAATTGAAGACTTCAGCACTATTTTTTGAGTACCCAATTTGCAGGTTACAATGATCAAACAATATGGTTTCATATTCTGGATAGCTGATCACCTCATTAAGCGCCTTATGAACAAACGGGATATGGAAGCCCTCAAGGTAGTTATCACAATAAAGCGCCCAGTGAGCTTTAATCTCATAATCCCGGGATATTTCGGGCATGTATTTAAAATCCGAAATTGGTAAAAAGCCAATCCTATCGTTCATGGCTTTGATTACACCGGTAAAAATCAAACCCTTTGACCAACGAGACAAAGAGAAACTGATTCCAGTTAGTCACTGGAATGTTGACAAGATGATCACATTCCCGGGGAAAATTCTCTGTTTTATCGAATTCAGGCATATACAGAAATTTTCCATCGAGATCAAAGCCTCTCCCATGATAGCCATAGATTAGTTTTGAAGTCGTCGAAGGTTACCCCGATGCGTACAAACATTACTCAAGCAATTGAGCTTACCCTTATGATGGGTCAAAAGAAGAGGGTCATCCAGAAAAACATCAAATAACTTCAACGGAAAAGAGGTGTAGCTTTCTTTCCATGAAGAATCCCCCGCGAATTGCCCTGATGAGGCAAATATTTTTTCCTTGCTTTCTAAAAAAATTGAATGGTCGGTATAAAATGAAGCTGGAAGTGTTTCTGTTTTCTTTATATCCGGATTAATGTAGTACTTGCCCATTTGATGAAGGGATGATTCCAAAAGTAGTATTAATAAATAACCTACATCTTGTTTTATGGGCATGAAAACTGCCGTAGATGTCTATTTTTGAACTTTGAAAAATTACGCGTTTTGGAGAATCAGGAAATCATTCGACAACTTTCCCTCACAGCTTCACTTATGGAGTTACATGGTGAAAATCCCTTCAAACTGAGAAGCTATACGAACGCGGCATTTAACCTTGAAAAGTTCCAAACGCCGCTTGAGCTTCTTCCGATTGATGAACTCGAGGACATTGATGGGGTTGGTAAAAGCATTGCTGCCCACATCCGGGAAATTGTTGACAATGGCATTTACGGCAAGCTTGATAAACTGGCAAAAGAAACTCCCAAGGGTATAATTGAGCTGCTCAAATTACAAGGCTTTGGGGCCAAGAAAATCCGAGCATTATGGCTTGACCTCGGTATTACCAATGAGGCAGAATTAGTGCAAGCATGCTTAGATGGTCGCGTTGCCGAAATGAAAGGTTTTGGAGAAAAAAGCCAGGCGACCCTCATGGACGCAATAACCTTTTTGAGATCAAACCGCGGTAAACTTCTTTATGTTAAGGCAGAAAAAATATTTGAATTAATTCAAGATGAGCTTAATCCTCATTGCAGCAGCTTAAGTGCAATCGGTGAATTGAGGCGCAAATGTGAGATTATAACAACAGTTGAAGTCCTGGTTGCCACAGATCAAATTTCATCTGTTAAAGATTTGATTTCCGGATTGGATGATTTTGAATTATCCAATGAGAATGCAGGCCCATTCAGTTGGAAGGGCCTCTACAAACCAACAGAAACGAAAGTTATCATTCAGTTCTGTTCCACAAACAGATTTGTGTCTGAACAAATGCTTCTTTCAGGCTCTTCGGTTCATTTGGCCCAAATTGAAAAAGACGGCACGAATCTTTTTAACATCCTTCGAAAAAATGATTTTGAATCGGAACTCCAAGCCTATCAATTCATGGAATTTCCATTTATTGAACCTGAGCTCAGAGAAGGCCTTTTTGAGGTCTCATTGGCCCGTGATAACAAATTGCCATCACTAATTACCGACAAGGATCTTAAAGGAATTTTGCACAATCATTCAACCTATAGTGATGGCCGTCATACACTTGAAGACATGGCCAATTACTGTAAGGAATTGGGTTATCAATATTTGGGGATTACAGATCACAGTAAATCAGCATTTTTTGCAAGGGGAATGAGTGAAGAAAAAGTAGCAGAACAACATGCCGAGATTGAGGCACTCAATAATAAATTAGCTCCTTTCAGGATTTTCAAAGGGATTGAGTCCGACATTCTTTTTGATGGTTCGCTGGATTATCCTGATGAAATTCTCGCTTCCTTTGATTTCGTAATTGCATCTGTGCATATGATTTTGAACATGGATGAGAAGAAGGCAACAGATCGTGTGATTAAGGCGGTAACCAATCCATTTACAACGATACTTGGCCATCCAACAGGGCGATTGCTTTTGGGAAGAGAGGGTTATCCACTCAATCACAAAGCAGTTATCGATGCCTGTGCTGATCATAAGGTCGTTATAGAAATAAATGCGAACCCACATCGCCTTGACCTCGATTGGCGTTGGATTCAGTACGCTCTTGAAAAAAATGTCATGTTAAGCATCAATCCCGATGCCCATCGTAAAGCCAGCTATCATGATCTGCATTACGGGATATTGGTAGCGAGAAAGGGAGGCCTTAACAAAGAGATGAATCTCAATTCAATGGATATGCAACAGATTGAAGATTATTTTAATAAGAGAAAACGAACGAAACTTCTGACTGTATAGTCCATGAAATTCCTAATCGTCCGCTTTTCTTCCATCGGTGACATTGTTCTCACAACACCTGTTATCAGGGCACTAAAACTCCAGATCGATAATGTTGAAATTCATTATTGTACGAAACAAGTATATCATTCCATCCTGGAGGATAATCCTTACATTGATCAAATCCATTTGCTCGAGAACAGCCTTTTTGATCTAATCAAACAATTAAGAGCTGAGAAATACGACCACATTATTGATCTCCACAATAACCTGCGCTCATTCATCGTCAAGTGTTTTGTACCAGGTAAAGCATCAAGTCTTAAAAAGTTAAATGGACTCAAATGGCTAATGGTAAACTTCAAGATCAATCTATTACCGAATATTCATATTGTTGATCGTTACCTGGAGACCACCAGGCATTTGGGTGTCAAAAAAGATACCCAGGGACTGGATTATTTCATACCTGACAAGGATAATGTTGAAAATGAATGGCTGCCGGAAACGCATCAAAAACAATATGTGGCTTTTGCAATGGGTGGAAAGTATGCCACCAAACGCCTTCCGCTCAACCGTATGATTGAACTCTGTGATAGAATTAATAAACCAATTATTCTCATTGGTGGAACTCAGGATTTCGAAACTGGGGAACAAATCCAAATGTTTTTTGATAAATCAGAGGCTTCTGCACAATATGAGAAATCACTTTCAGAATTGAACAAAAAGACAATCATTTTTAATGGCTGTGGAAAGTTCAGTATCAACCAATCTGCCTCGCTTATCAAAAATGCCCATGTTGTTTTCACCCACGATACCGGAATGATGCACATTGCAGCAGCTTTCAGAAAAAAGATATTTTCTTTTTGGGGGAACACGATTCCTTTATTCGGGATGTATCCTTACATGGCTCCATTCTCGGTATTTGAAAACAACAAGGTAGATTGTCGTCCTTGCTCTAAAATAGGATTCAATCGATGTCCCAAGGGTCATTTCAAATGCATGAATGACATTGATTTTAATTTCTACATCCCATAAATCACTTTTTCAGCCACTCAAGAACAACGTATCTTTAGTACATGAAAGAGACAGTACTACATCAGGAAGGATCCATGCTGGGATTCGACCGAGGATACATTTCGGAATTTGTTTATGGCGGAATAGATGGCGCCATCACAACCTTTGCTGTTGTAGCGGGAGCGGCAGGTGCTGGCGCTGACATCAAATGGGTGCTAATCTTTGGTCTGGCAAATCTTATCGCCGATGGTTTCTCGATGTCGGTCGGCAACTTTTTCTCCACCAAGGCAGAGCATGATAATTTCGAAAAACACCAGGCGGTTGAATATTGGGAAATTGAAAATCTAAGGGAGCGGGAAGTTCAGGAGATAAGAGATATCTATTCATCCAAGGGCTTTGAGGGAGAACTGTTGGAAAAGGTTGTCAATGTAATTACCTCTGACAAGGATGTTTGGGTTGATACAATGATGAAAGAAGAATTGGAGATGTCAAGAAATGACAAAACTCCTGTTCAGACCGCAACAGCCACTTTCCTGTCCTTTATGGCAGTAGGTTTCATACCTTTAGTAGCTTATATTATAGCAGCTATTATCCCTATTGACCAATCTAACCTCTTTCTGTTTTCCTGCATAGGAACAGGATTAGCGCTCATGATGGTTGGTTACTTAAAAGGCATAGTTACTACGGAAGCTAAATCCAAAAGTATGGCACAGACGCTTTTACTTGGAGGTATAGCCGCGGCTCTTGCGTATTATGTAGGTGTTGTTTTGGCCTTGTATTATCTTTGAGTTGATCCAATATTTAACATTTTGATTGATTAATTAAATTTGCATGCTACTTCGTTACTGGAAACTAATTATTGTATTTGCCGTCTTTATCATCATCCCTCTTAGCGGTGTAATTGCCTACAGGATGAATTCTGACCTCCGCTCCTGGTGGAATCTACCTCTTGAAAACCGTCTCCTTAGCATTGAGCTCGAAATTGAACGCCCATTCAATCATTGGTTTGAATCCGATATAGATGAAGTCATTGCTAATGAAATCACCGTTGATCTGCTAAGAAATTCTATGAGCCTGGGTGCCAGTTGGATCGTTAATATGCAGGAAGCATCCGGGAGGTTCAATTACTGGTACCATCCCCCTACAAATTCACTCAGTAACAAAAATGATGACAATTTTTTGAGGCAGGCAGGCACCTGTTACAGCTTGGTTAGCGCTTTCAAAGTTTCAGGGGATTCAATATTTCTAAAATCAGCAAAAAAGAATCTTGATTATTTACTGGAATTCAAAAAAGAGAAGGGTCCGGACACAACTTACTTCCTTTTCGACAAGAAGGCCAAACTTGGTGGTATTGCACTTCCAATGCTTGCAATGCTTGAACTTCGTAAAATCACGGGGGACACCACCAATGACCACCATCTTAAATCTATGGCTAACATGATCCTATACCTCCAAAAGATTTATGATACCGGTCAGTTTAAGAGCACATATGTTTACCGCGGAATCTATAACTATGAAAGCCTCCGGAAATGGGAATCGGAAATTTATCCGGGAGAAGCGATGCTTGCCCTCGCTGAAATGTATGCCATATTCCAGGACGGAAAATACCTAAAAAGCATAGATTGGGCATATGAGTTTTATTCCAAAGACGACAACTGGAAACCCCACCCTTTCATTCCCTGGTCAGTCTCCGCGTTTGTAAGACTTTATCTTGAAACAGGGACGGATAAATACTCAGAATTCGTTTTTCGGATGATTGATCGGATTCTCTATTTTCAAAACCTCGATCCAGATGATGAGGTTTATGGCAGCCTTTTCAGCTTTCCCACGGTTTTCACTGCCACTTATATGGAAGCCCTGGGAGATGCCATACTTTTGGCGAAACATCTAAATGATAAAAAAAGGCTCAATGAATACTCAATGAAGGCAAAAATTGGATACCGTTGGTTGATCAAGCTTCAATATTCTCCGGAAGAAGTGAATTCCAACGGATATGAAAGAATTGCAATTGGTGGATTTCGAACCAGCTTTATAGGCCCTGAAGTCCGGATTGACAATACTCAGCATGCTATTTCAGCTCTATCCAAAGGAATAAAATATGTTTATTAATAGATTAAAGAAAAGATGGCCATTAATTACGTTGGCCTCTATAGCTATTCTTGGACTTGTAGTCCATTTGGGGATTTTGTATCATGCCTCAATTCTCGCTGTTATTCATTCAAACAAACTCAATAGAGAAACTTTAGAAACATCGCTAAAACTTGGGCAAGATTTTCTCCTCAAAAACCAAAAAGCAGATGGCAGCTTCAATTACGAGTATGATTTTATAAATGATAGATTCACAGCAGGTGATAATCAGGTTCGGCAGGCCGGAGCGCTTTGGGGATTGGCTTTAATCTACCAGGAATTACCCTCTGAGAAGTCTAGAATTGCCATTGAAAGAAGCATTACTTTTTTTGAGAACTATACAAGACAGGGTAAAAACGGTCTATTTATTGCTTACCCGGGAGATTCAAAAGGCCGGTCTGGTACCGTAGCACTGGTTTGCCTCGGTATAATAGATTTTCTGAGGGCAGAGCCTCATCATCCAGATAAACCTCATTATGATTCATTGTTGAATGGTTATCTGAATAACATTCTCAGTCTTCAACAAAAAAACAAAAGGTTCTCTGCATCATATGATTTGAGTGATGGATTCGGAGATGGTTATCATTCACCATATTACGATGGAGAAATATTGCTGATGCTTTGTAAAGCCGCAAAATACCTCGGGTACGATTACTTGAAAAACAATATTGTCGTGTCAGCAAGAAGCATGTATAACGCCTATGTCACCGAGGCAAGAATTAAAGATGAAGACAGTGATGTAACTAAAGGTTTCTACCAATGGGGTTCCATGTCGTTTTACGAAATATACACCGCAGGATGGGATGACCAATGCGCTGATAGGACTATTGAGTTAGCCTACTGGATGATTGATACTCATCGCACGTTGATAAAGCCCAGGAATACAGCCTACGCTCATGAAGGCATGGTTTCTGCCTGGCAATTAGCCAAACTGACAAATGACGAATGGGCAATGCATAAAATCGGTGCAGTCATTGATATTGGCCTTTCAAAACTCATTTCATGGCAGGTTGGTGGGCCCCTACAAAATAATTTCCTACTGGCAAATCAACCAGGAAAGGATCTGGCTATCGGAGGGTTTATGAACTTGAGAAATGAGCCCCTTCTAAGAATTGATGTCACTCAACACCAATGTCACGCAATGATCTTAGCGAGGAGATTTATCTATTCGAATTAACTTTGAGCGATGGCTAAAGGTTCCAAATTTTTACCGGCCGAATGGGAAGAACAAAGTGCCGTCCAACTCACCTGGCCTCATGGTAAATCTGATTGGGCACCTTATCTTAAGGATGCCGTTGCTTGTTTTGTGGAAATTGCTGAAAATGTTCTGAATTACGAACTACTTCTAATTGTTACCCCGGAGGTTGAAATAGTCAAGAAACATCTGGAACACTGCGACCTGTCAAAAATAATATTTGTCCATGCCGATTCCGATGATACCTGGGCTCGGGACCATGGGCCCATCACGATTTTTGAAGATCATCAACCCGTCCTGCTTGATTTTGGGTTTAATGGATGGGGCGGAAAATTTGCTTTTGCAAAAGATGACGTTATCACTGAACATATGATGAATGCCAATATCTTTTCTAAAAATACTGGCTATAGAAACCTGATGGATTTCATACTTGAAGGAGGAAGTATTGAATCTGATGGTCAGGGAACAATCTTAACTACATCAAAGTGTCTGCTATCTGCTAATCGCAACATCACTTTTTTCAAAGGCACTATTGAGAAATCACTCCTTTCAATCTTTGGAGCTAATCGTATCTTGTGGCTTAATAGCGGCCAGCTCGAGGGGGATGACACGGATGGGCATATAGACACACTCGCCAGGTTTTGCTCACACGATACTATTGCCTATGTGTGCTCTACTGACCCTGATGACAGTCATTATAAGGAATTGAAAATGATGGAAGATGAACTTTGTGAATTTGTTCAATCGAATGGCCAGCCCTATAAACTCATTCCTTTGCCAATGGCTGATGCAGTATACGAGGAAGGCCAGCGGTTGCCCGCTACTTATGCTAATTTTCTAATAATCAATGGAGCAGTTTTGGTGCCATTTTATGGGAGTCCAAAAGACCGGCAAGTAGTCAATATTTTAGCACCATTATTCCCCGAAATGGAGATTATTGGCATAAATTGCAAGGTTTTAGTGAAACAAGGTGGTTCATTACATTGTGTAACTATGCAATATCCAAAAGGAGTGATTGAATGAGCAGGGCGTCAATAAAAATTGGAATGGTTCAGCAAGCCAATACGTCCGACATCGAATCCAATCTGTCGAAACTTGAGATCAGTATCCGAGATTGTGCTGAAAAAGGTGCTGAGCTGATTGTTTTACAGGAACTTCATAATTCACTTTATTTTTGTCAGACCGAAAACACCGACACATTTGATCTTGCTGAATCAATCCCGGGTCCATCAACTGAAAGGTTTGGCAAGCTTGCTAAAGAGCTAAATATTGTATTGGTTACATCTCTCTTTGAAAAAAGGGCACCGGGAATTTATCATAACACTGCTGTCATTCTTGACAAGGATGGTTCGATTTCTGGGAAGTACCGCAAAATGCATATTCCGGATGATCCTGCCTATTATGAAAAATTCTATTTTACCCCTGGCGACCTCGGATTCAAACCAATTTTAACATCTGTTGGCAAACTTGGTGTGCTTGTCTGCTGGGACCAATGGTACCCCGAGGCTGCAAGGATCATGGCAATGCAGGGTGCAGACTTACTCATTTATCCCACAGCTATTGGTTGGGAATCAACTGACAGCGATGAGGAGAAAGAAAGGCAGAAAGATGCCTGGATGATTTCACAACGAGGTCATGCAGTGGCAAACGGGCTTCCGGTTATTTCCGTCAATAGGGTAGGTCATGAACCGGATCCATCCAATCAAACCAAAGGCATACAATTTTGGGGAAATTCGTTCGTTGCAGGGCCTCAGGGAGAATTTCTTGCACAAGCATCTTCAGGAAACGAAGAAACCCTTATCCTGGATATAGACCTTAAAAAAGGTGAGAATGTTCGCCGGATCTGGCCGTTTTTCCGTGACCGCCGCATTGACGCTTATGAGTCCATTTTGAAGCGGTTTATTGATTAGATCCTCTCTCTGGGTTTGAAAAACTCGGAGCGTTTTAGGACGTGTTAAGTATAAATCATTTGATTTTATAAATAGTTTTGCAATCCAATTATCATCCTATTTATGTCAGAAAAGCAGGTAGAAAAAGAATCAATTAAACTAAGCCAGGAACAAATTGGTCAATGTATCTCCATTTTGGAAACACTAAATGCTGATACCAATCAAATATTTGAGATCCCAAAAGAAAAAAGAATAGCCCTTATAATGGCTGCTGGATTGCTTTCAAGACCAAGTAGAGAAGAATTCTTAAGGCGTAAAAAGGATGCTAAGAAAGCTGACAAAAGGAAAATCCTTGCCAGAGACAAACATTCCCGTAATGGTACGGGCATCCGTAGTGCTCGTGAAGCCTCAATTTTTTCTGCCCCAAAAATGATTGAGCTTATTGGAGGAAAATCCAGGGTAGCCGATGAATTAGTTTCTCCACGAAATTGCTATGTGTGCAAGGATGTTTACACCAAACTCCACCATTTTTATGATACCATGTGTACAACATGTGGCGATTTCAACTATGTCAAGCGTTTTCAAACTGCCGATCTTAGTGGACAAATAGCTTTGGTGACGGGCTCCCGGCTTAAAATTGGGTATCACATTACCCTGATGATGTTAAGAGCGGGTGCTACTGTAATTGCAACAACCAGGTTTCCCATTGATTCTGCTTTACGATATGCCAAAGAACCGGATTTTATCGAGTGGGGCCATCGTTTGAAAATACATGGGTTGGATCTAAGACATATCCCGAGTGTTGATATTTTTTGCAATTTCATAGAACAGCATTATGATCGATTGGATGTCCTTATTAATAATGCTGCACAGACCGTGAGACGTCCCGCTGGTTTCTATCAACATCTAATGCCGAACGAAGAGTGTCTCCTATCCGAACTACCTCCATATGCCCGGCAACTTTTGGCCGATCATGATGCTTGCATAAAGGAATTAAGAGCTCTAAGCTCGGGTATAGCCGAAGGCCATAATAAAAATCTGCCAGTCACCTGGCATGGAAAACAATTAGGCATCGGGCTGAGTGCCTCTGCCAAATTATCTCAAATTCCTTACAGTATTGATAATTCATTAACAGCAAAAGAAGTATTCCCGGAAGGGAAATTAGATGCCGATTTACAACAAGTGGATTTAAGAAAAACGAATAGCTGGCGGTTGAAATTAGGAGAAGTTGATACAACAGAAATGCTTGAAGTTCAATTGGTTAATTCAGTAGCTCCTTTTGTATTGTGCAACCGTTTGATTAATCTGATGAAAAAGGAAAATACTGGCATGAAACACGTTATCAATGTTTCTGCTATGGAAGGCAAATTCCATCGGTTTCACAAGCAAGACCGTCATCCACATACCAATATGGCCAAGGCTGCTTTAAACATGATGACCCACACCTCAGCTTCTGACTTTACGAAATATGGTATTTATATGAATGCTGTAGATACCGGATGGGTTACTGATGAAGATCCTTCTGAATTAGCCAGGAGGAAAGAGGAAATTCATGATTTTCAACCACCCCTGGACATTGTTGATGGAGCTGCCCGGGTAATGGATCCCTTGTTTGATGGAATTAATACCGGTAAACATTGGTGTGGTAAATTTTTGAAAGATTATAGGCCTATTGATTGGTAATGATCAACCTCAAAGACTTCGGAATCCTTTTTGGGTTACAAAATCTAATAAATCTCGGGAATAATGGTTTGGTAATCCATTGGTGGCCTTACATAAGCCTTGTCTTGCGGTAATTTGGGAAGCGTAATTTCCTCATACTTAAAGTCCTTATAAGAAATCAGGCTTAAGAGATGACTGATACAGTTTAACCTTGCCTTTCCTTTATCATCTCCGTCAACGACATACCAGGGAACCTGCTTGGTATCGGTGTGGGCGAACATGGCATCTTTAGCATGAGAGTAATCCATCCACTTCGCCCTGGATGTTAGATCTATTCTACTGAACTTCCATCTCTTTGTCGGGTTTTTTAGTCTCTCTTTAAAGCGTGCCTCCTGTTCTTCGTTGCTCACCGAAAACCAATACTTGATGAGAATTATGCCCGATCGAACGAGCATTCTTTCAAATTCAGGACATGATCTTAGGAATTCCTGGTACTCTTCCTCGGTACAAAAGCCCATTACCTTTTCAACGCCAGCCCTGTTGTACCAGCTTCGGTCAAAAAGTACCATCTCTCCTGCTGCAGGCAAATGTGGTGTATACCGCTGAAAATACCATTGTGATTTTTCGCGTTCTGTCGGTACACCAAGTGCTACAATTCGGCAAACCCTGGGATTCAAGGGTTTGGTAATACTTTTGATCACGCCACCCTTCCCGGCGGCATCCCTTCCTTCAAATATGACAACAACCTTCAGTCCTTTTGATTTGATCCATTCCTGTAATTTGACCAACTCAATTTCAAGAGTTTTAAGTTCATTTTGATATTTAATACTTGAAAGCTTTCTGTCTTTCAGGGGGTCATAAACGCCTTTTTTCATAGATTCCTTTTATTGAGTGCAAAAAGAAATCAATATAATTAAAAAAGGCTCCTGATTTCATAAGAGCCTTTTTATGATTAGCATCATATTTTAATTAATCTAAGGGAGAATCATATTCCGCAACAAATTCATTCCAGGATTTCTCTTTATGGGCATTTTCGCCGTAAAATCTAATCACTTTATCAAAAAAGGGCGCCTGCTGATACCCAGGTAACGGTTGAATCATTTTAAATTCTTCATCAAGAAATACTACTGTGGGATAACTCAATTTTCCATTTAATAGAGCATAGGCCAACTCGTGAATTCCGTTCCTGCCGCTGTCAACCCATTTAAAGACATGGTCATCAAATTCTATGGGTTCCTTTCCTTCTGCATCAAGTTTTACGGCATAATATTTTTCATTCAGGTATGCCGCTACAACCGGGTTATTGAATGTTCCGGCATCCATATTTTTGCACCATCCGCACCAATCAGTATAGATATCAATGAATATTTTTCGGGGTTCGATTTTACTCTTCTCCATGGCTTCTTCAAATGACATCCAGCGAACCGTTTCCTTTACATTAATCGCTCTCTCTTCATGGGATTTAAAACCCAAAACAAAGACTGTCAGTAGCCCAATAAATAATACTCTTCTAATTCTCAACATAATACTCAAATTTGAACTATGTAAATTTAACGAATAAGAGAATAAAATGATATGTTTAATCAGAATTGATTGATCAAAATGTATTCTAGAAAACAAAATATCAGCCATTGAATAACCGCAACTTATTCCTTTCACACCTGGCTCAGACGAGTGATTTCCCGCTGATGTTGGAAATAGAAAGAGCAGAAGGTGTCTGGATGTTCGGTCAAAATGGTGAGAAGTATCTGGATTTGATCAGTGGTATCGGAGTAAGTGCCGTTGGTCATAATCACCCGGCAATAGTCGAGGCAATTAAATCACAGGTTGACAAACACCTACACTTAATGGTCTATGGTGAATTAGTCCAATCAGCGCAGGTAATGTTATCAGAAGCCTTGGTTTCAACATTACCAGTTGGATTAGACAATGTCTACCTGGTTAATTCGGGATCGGAAGCAGTAGAGGGAGCCCTCAAACTTGCTAAAAAATTTACGGGTCGATATCAAATAATCTCTTGTCACAATGCCTATCATGGATCAACTCACGGGGCATTATCGGTTGGTGGTTCAGAGCTCTTAAAACAAGCATTCAGACCTCTATTGCCAGGAATAAGACACATGACATTTGGCAAAATAGAAGACCTTGAACTTATAAATGAACAAACCGCCGCCGTTATCATTGAAACTATCCAGGGTGAGGCCGGTGTAAGAATCGCAACTTTGGAATATTGGAAGAAATTGAGAGAGAAGTGTATAAAAACCGGCACTTTGCTAATCTTAGATGAGATTCAGTGTGGCTTTGGTAGAACGGGTAAATTCTGGGCTTTTGAGCATTATGATATTATACCAGATATCCTAACCAGTGCCAAGGCGATGGGTGGCGGCATGCCGATAGGAGCATTTATTTCATCCCAGCAGATAATGAGTGCGCTCAAACATGATCCGATACTGGGTCATATAACGACTTTTGGTGGCCATCCGGTATCATCTGCTGCATCGATTGCAACCATAAATACAATTTTGAAGAATGGTCTTTTGGAGGAAGTTGAAGTCAAAGCATCAGCTTTTAAGAATAAACTTCATCACCCCAAAATTAAAACGATTCGAAATATGGGCTTAATGATGGCCATTGAATTTGATTCATTTAAAGAGTTAAAATCAATCATTGATGAAAGCATTTCAAAAGGTGTACTTACCGATTGGTTCCTCTTTTGCGACAATGCTATGAGAATTGCTCCTCCGCTAACCATTTCAATGACCGAAATTGAAATGGCTTGTAATATTCTTTTAGAGTCAATTGATTCTTCCGTTTAACAATATTTAATATAGGGTCAAGAGGTTAGATAGGTTACTGAATTACGACAATATCCGCTTAATTTGATGCTAAATGAGTAACTAAAATTATATGTCCAGACCTGCTTTTGATGATATCTTTATGGAATTGGCCGTGAACCTGGCCAAGAGATCACACTGTGTACGCAGGCATGTAGGTGCAGTACTGGTTAAAGATACTCGCATCATTTCCATAGGCTACAATGGACCTCCGGCTGGAACACATAACTGCGATGAGGAGTTCCCCGATGGCTGCGCCAGAGATTCTAAAGGTAGTTGCCATTTGGCAATCCACGCCGAACAGAATGCCATTATGTATGCTGTAAAAAACAACTCATCGGTGGATGGATCCACTCTTTATGTTACGCTTTCTCCATGCATTGCCTGCGCCAGAATAATATACAGTATGGGAATCGGTGAAATCATTTATCTCAATTCCTATGCTGAATTTAAAGAGTTGGAATCTGACGAGGGGATTGAGTTTTTAGAAAAATTTGGTGTTAAAGTACGGCGATATACCGGAGAGCTAAAAAATGTGACACACATGATTTAACACATGTGAAGGAATCATTCCAAACAAAAAAATTCGCCGTTGAAAATGACTCGGGCAAACTATCTTATCTACAAAAAGGTACGGGGAAAGAGGCTCTTGTTACTTTACATGGTTTTGGCCAGAATGGTATTGCCTTTCAGTCTTTTGATATTTTTTGGTCAAGTTTTACACTTTACCACTTTGATTTACCACTACATGGGGAGAGTAAATGGAAGAGTCTCATTGTTGATAAAAAGGATATCCAGCAGCTTTTTGAACAATTCTTAGATAACAACAGAATCAATCGGTTTTCAGTGGCAGCGTTTAGTCTTGGAGCCAGGGTAGTTTTTACACTTCTCGAGGTTTTTCCGGAAAGATTGGATAGAATAATTCTAATTGCTCCTGATGGAATAAATGTTAATATCTGGTACCGATTAGTTACACTTTACAGCCCTTTCAGGAGGTTGTTCAAATCAATGGTGATCAATCCTCGAATTTATTTTTACGTATTTGAAGTTTTGAAGAATTTAGGCATAATCAATAAATCGACTTTGAAGTTTGTAAAAGTGCATATGAGTACTCCTGAAAAACGTGATAAGGTTTATCTCGTGTGGTCATCCTACAAAAACATCAACACTAAAAGAGATGTCATAACTGCCTTACTAAATGAACACGATATTAAAGTCACTCTATGTCTTGGGACTTATGATAGAGTAGTGCCCCCAAATAAATTCCGCGCTTTTGCAAAGAGCTTGCATAATTGTAGTTTCTGCCAACTGGAAACAGGTCATAATCATTTATTGAAGTAGGCACTTAATAAATACAGATCACTTTGTAAGGACATGGCTTGTGGTCAACCATTTT
>JAQCLE010000184.1 GCA_027592755.1 Bacteroidota bacterium
CAAAACGTGGCAAAAATTAAGCATTACGGGATATTGCAACTTTATTCATAAAGGTTCGGATGAGTGTGTATAGATTTTGAAAAACAGTGAGTTCTTCAAATAGCAGGTCATCCTGAGGAACGTAACCAATTGCCCCCTGCTCCACACAGCGTCTGATTTTGTGGCCATTGATGTGAATCTTACCGCTTTTGGGTTCGATTGTTCCATTAAGCAAGTTGAGCATTGTTGATTTACCAGTTCCGCTCCCCCCCATGATACCGACATGTTACCCGATTCCTCAACAAAGCTGAAATTATGAATTCCATTATCACTGTTTTTAAATTCGAATTCGATATTATCACCAGCATTATTAATAAAAATGAGTTCAAAATTAATAAAAATGAGTTTCAAAGCTCTAAAGTCAACCCTTGATTTAAATTAATTTGTTAGGCATGCATACTATTTTCCCGCATTTATTATATTTGAATTTGTTATGCATGCATAACAAATAGGAAAATTCAGACAAACCTTTTCAAAAGCAATCATTATGGAAGCAATATCTGACAAACAAGCGATAAAAGGCGGTGAATTTATCATAAGGGATACAGAGGCGAATGATATCTTCATACCCGAAGAATTCTCCGAAGAACAGAGAATGATGGGGCAGGCTACGGCAGATTTTGTCGCAAAAGAAATTCATCCGATTGCTGAAAGAATCGATAAACTCGAGCAAGGCCTTTTACCTTCCCTTATGGATAAGGCAGGTGAACTAGGTCTTTTGGGGGTTAATATTCCGGAAGAATTTGGCGGATTAGGAATGAGCTTTAACACAGGCATGCTCATTGCCGACAAAATTGGAGCTGCGGGTTCCTTCTCAACGGCATACGGTGCGCACACAGGTATAGGAACCCTGCCAATTTTATATTATGGAACTCAGGAGCAAAAATTAAAATACCTCCCTGGATTAGCTTCAGGACAAACTAAAGCCTACTATTGCCTCACTGAGCCAGATGCAGGTTCTGACGCAAACTCCGGTAAATCCAAAGCAACACTCACACCCGATGGAAAACATTACCTGATTAATGGTCAGAAAATGTGGATATCCAATGGAGGCTTCGCCGATCTATTCATTGTATTTGCAAAAATTGATGACGACAAAAACCTCACTGCTTTCCTTGTGGAGAGATCTTTCGGTGGCATTACAATGAATGATGAGGAAAAGAAAATGGGAATTAAAGGATCCTCAACGAGACAGGTATTCTTTAATGATTGTAAAGTACCCGTGGAAAATGTGCTCTCCGAGAGGGAGAATGGTTTTAAAATAGCGGTCAATATTCTCAACATCGGAAGGATTAAATTAGGTGCCAGTGCTATCGGTGGTGGAAAAGTTGTGGCCGACATGGCATTAAAGTATGCTCTTGAGCGTAAGCAATTTGGTACGTCAATAGCCACCTTTGGAGCCATAAAATATAAACTAGCTGAAATGGCTGTTCGGTTATATGCCGGCGAATCAGCTTCCTATCGGGCCGGACAGGATATTGAGGATAAAATTGAAGCTTTAATATCAGAGGGGATGGATGCGAACCAGGCCAAACTAAAAGGTCTAGAACAATTTGCCATCGAGTGTGCGATTATAAAAGTGCATGCATCGGAAGTGCTTGATTATGTCGTTGACGAGGGTGTTCAGGTATATGGAGGTATGGGATTTTCAGAAGATGCTCCCATGGCAAGGGCTTACAGAGATTCAAGGATTTGCAGAATCTATGAGGGGACTAACGAAATAAACCGTATGCTACTTGTGGGCATGATTTTCAAAAGAGCATTAAAAGGTGAGTTAAACCTAATGGAACCAGCCATGGCCATCGGAAAGGAATTGACCTCAGTCCCTTCATTCGAAACGCCGGATTTCAGTGTTCCTTTTACGGAAGAGAAAGAAGTAATTAAAAGATTGAAAAAGGCAATCCTCATGGCCGCGGGTAAAGCGGCAGAGAAGTTCGGGCCAAAACTCAATGATGAACAGGAAATCATTATACTCATTGCCGACATGATTATTGAACTGTATTGTGCGGAATCAGCATTACTCAGAGCGGAAAAATTACAAAATATGCAAGGAGAAACCACCGCGAGATATCAGGTGATCATGAGTAAGCTATACCTATCACAAGCAATAGACAAAGTTTACCTGGCAGGAAAAGAAGCCATTTCGTCATTCGCCACAGGCGACGAACTAAAAGTTATGATGATGGGCATGAAACGATTTACCAAATCAAATCCGGTAAACACCAAAGAACTTAGAAGGGTAATTGCAAACCATATGATAGAGGTTGGCCACTTTCCTTACTAAGCCTTTCTAAAAGGCAATATTTTTTTAACCCAAATTGATCAAAGGATAATCACATTTTAATGGGATTATCCTTATTTTCGTGCCAACAATTAGATAAACAGACCAAAGATTTATGATTCCGGAATTAGAGCATTTAAGGGAAGACGAAATAGAAGCCCTGAAAAAAGGGCCCATACTGGTAAGCATTTTAATAGCAGGTGCCGATGACAACATTGATAAGAATGAAGTAAAACAAGCAATCTCGGTTGCTCATAGCAAGAAAACACGAGCACGGGAGGGTCTAACCGAATTCTATAAGGAAGTTTCTGCCGATTTTGAAAGCGAATTGCACCGCTTAATCAAGGAGCTGCCTAACACTGCCCTTGAAAGTCACCCTATTATTATTCGGGAATTGAAAAAGCTTAACAGAATTATGGTAAAAATTGATAAGTCATTTGCCATTAATTATTATGCCAGTCTTAAGGACATGGCCAAGAAGGTAGCAGAAGCCTCAGGTGGAATAATGGGATACCTCTCAGTAAGTTATGAGGAAGCCAAATTGCTTGAGCTTAATATGATAAAAGACCCTTCGAAGTAAATTGAATATATCCACAATCGGAAAGCCGGCTTCAACCGGCTTTTTTCGTTATTATTGATTCCCCTATCAAATCAATTCACTTTGTCTGTTTTTGATAACAGTATCATTCCTCCGTTAAGATTGACCTTCTTTATGTGGTTGATCTTTACTATTGAATTTCAGTTTCACATCAATCTTGCATTTTTGGGAATCTATCCACGCACATTTTCCGGACTTGCAGGGATCCTGGCTGCACCACTTTTGCATAGTGATGGGCTTCATCTTGCTTCAAATACTTTGCCTTTTATTGTACTTGGTTCGGCTCTTTATATCTTTTACAATCGAATTGCAAGTGCAGTTTTTATTCAGTGCTATTTTTTTCCAAGTATCCTTGTGTGGATTTTTGGAAGATCTTCTTTTCATATTGGTGCAAGCGGACTCATTTATGCATTGGCTTTTTTCTTAATGGCATTCGGTCTCTTTCAAAAAAACTTTCGCTCACTCTTGATTTCATTGATCATAATAATTCTTTATGGTGGTCTTTTTTATGGAATCCTTCCCGCTAATCCCGGTCTCTCCTGGGAGTCTCATCTTATGGGGGCTATTGTTGGTGTTGCTACCGCCTCGGCGTATAGTCGGGTGAAGTATTCATCTTAATCAATTTTACACAACTATCCGAAAGTCTAATTTCAAAAAACGGATAAAATAGCGGAAAAAGTTCAAACCTTTGA
>JAQCLE010000185.1 GCA_027592755.1 Bacteroidota bacterium
CAACTATTTTATCCTTCACAGACCAATTAATAATATAAAACATGCTATCTTCTAATTCACACAACAGGTCACTTTACTAATTATTGAACTTTTTTATTCCGGCTATATTTTCTTATCTGATCTTGACATATATGAGTTTAAATTTTCCCTTTTGATTATCACGTTGTTCAATTTCGAATCGTTTGATTGATTTTATCAAGGGGGTTAGTTTTTGGAATCCAAAGTTTCGGGAATCAAAATTTGGTTGTTTTTTTTGTAAAAGGCTGCCAACATCACCAAGAAATGCCCAGCCATCATCATCAGCCAAATCGGAAATGGTGGAAGCAATAAGATTGATCACCTTTGGAGTTATTATATCCACGCTATTTTTTTCGGATGATTTACTCTCGGCCGATTCCGTTTCATGCCCCTCAGATTGGGATTTAAGAATTTCTATGTAAATAAATTTATCACAGGCTACGATGAACGGATTGGGTGTTTTTTTCTCACCAATTCCAAAGACAAGCATGCCTGCTTCACGAAGTCGTGTTGCCAACCGTGTGAAGTCACTATCGCTTGATACCAGGCAAAAGCCGTTGACTTTTTCTGAATACAAAATGTCCATGGCATCAATTATCATTGCGGAATCTGTTGCATTCTTTCCAGTTGTGTAGCCATATTGCTGGATTGGAGTAATGGCATTTTCGAGAAGTAGATTCTTCCACTTTGATAAATTTGGTTTCGTCCAATCTCCATAAATTCTTTTGATAGTAGGATTACCATATTTGGCGATTTCTTCCATCATCTCTTTTACATAAGCTGATGTTATGTTATCACCGTCAATCAATACTGCTAGTTTTATATCCATCCAAGAAATTTTAAACCATTATCGGGTTCAATGGGCGTGTTAGCGAAACGGCTATTTACAGACAAAATACACCATTATCTCCATTAATCTCTAATCTAATTGATAAATGGTTGTCTTAGAAATATGAGGCTTAAAGTCAATAACAGGATATAGTAAATAGTAATAGGAATGTCTCTTTCATAGACGCGGTCTCATGCAGTTTGTAGCTTCTGATTATTTTTACAACTCACAAATTGAATTTTTATGAAAGTAGCAATGAACACCGTAGTAACGCTGAATTATACCTTAAGGAGCAGTGAAGGAGTGATACTAGATACTTCAGCCGGACGTGAACCATTGGTATATCTCCATGGGGCCGGTGGTTTGATAGCCGGGCTGGAAAGGGAACTGGAAGGAGGTGAAAAGGGAAACCATCTTGAAGCCATTATTCAACCAGAAGATGCCTATGGTAAAAGAAGAGATGATCTTCTGCAAGTTGTGCCAAAGGATGGGTTCAAAGGAAAAGAGCAGATGATGGTAGGCATGCAGGTACAAATGGATACAAAACATGGTCAACAGATTGCTTTCATTTCTAAAATAGAAGAAAAAGAGGTCACATTAGATATGAACCATCCCCTGGCTGATATGACTTTATATTTTGATATAGACATTGTAGCTGTAAGGTCTGCAACTGAAGATGAAATAGGTCATGGACACGTACATGGTGCAGGAGGACATCATCATTGATTAGTGCCCCTGTTCATTGATCATTTCTCTGTTAAAAATTAAAAACCAGATATAACTTCCACCGACGATGGCAATGTAAATTAGCGCCAGCATCGAATTGTAAATTGTTATCGAGACCAAAGCAATTACGGCAATGGTTAAGGCAATAATTGGAGAAAATGGGTATAGCGGCACTTTGAAAGGTCTTGCGAGCTCTGGTTCCCGCGTTCGGAGTACGACCATGGAGATCATGGAAATGATATAGAGACTCAATGCACCGAAACAAGCTATCGTGATAATTTCACCAGTTTTTCCTGAAAAAAGGGCAACGATGCCAATACCCATATTCAGCAAAAGAGCGTTGGCGGGAGTCTTGAACCTGGGATGGATTTTCCCAAGAAAAGGTGGAGCAAATCCAACTCGTCCAAATTCAAACGTTGACCTGCCAGCTGCGAGAATAATGCCATGGAATGAAGCAACCAAACCAAATAATCCAATGAAACTAACAACGTGATATAACCAATGGCCATCTCCAACTGCTCTGGCCATCGCCAAAGGTAATGGTGAATCGGAGAGTGAAGTACTTCCTTCCGGGTAAACAATTGCCTCCCAGCCACCGACACCTATGGATGTAGTAAAAGTAAGCAAACAAAGTAGTACAAGTGTGAAGATGGCCGATCCGAAGCCAATCAATACATTTTTCTGAGGATTGATGGTTTCTTCAGCAACATTGGCGACGCCTTCTATGGCAAGGAAGAACCAGATTGCAAACGGGATCGAGGCAAAAGCCCCTGACCAGCCATTGGGCAAGACATTGGTTTTGAGATGCTGCCATTCAACTTGCGGCGCTACAGCACCGGAGAATATCAACAATCCAAGAACGGCAATTACGGTGATAAATAACTCAAATGATGCCGCTGCCTGAACGCCGTAGATATTTAAAGATGTAAATACAAGGTATGAGACAATTGCTATAACCAATATAGGTATGGATGGGAAGAAAAGGTTGAGGTAGGCCCCGATAGCAAAGGCAATAGCCGGAGGAGCGAAGATGAATTCAATATTTTGTGCCATGCCTCCAAAAAATCCCCAGTGTTTACCGAGTGCTTTATAGGAATAATCAAAGGCACCACCTGCCCGGGGTATTGCGCATGCCATCTCAGTATAACTGAAGGTAAAGGTGATGTACATAATAATCACAAAGAATGTAGCAACAGCTAATCCAAGGGTTCCTCCTTTTTCAAGCCCAAGGTTCCATCCGAAGTACATACCAGAGATGACATAACCGACACCAAGCCCCCACAACATCAACGGGCCAAGCGTACGTTTAAGACCCGTCGGATTTTGGTTTTCTACCATATTCGTGATAAATCTACAATGAAAAGGGAAAAGCGCTCTATTAAAATCATCAACAAAAGATAATAATATTAGAAATACTATATATATTAGTAAAATGGATGCCAATTATTTGAAAGGTCGGGGAGCTCAAATTAATGTTAAGAATCGCTTTTTAAAGGGTGAATATGTTTCTGAGCACATTGAGGGTATAGACGAGCCCCTGATCTCTGAAAGACCAAAGACAGAACTGTTTTTTGAGAATCCTAAAAATATAATTAGCAAAAATGACAGTCCTGATCTCGGCTGGATGAATTCGATTAATCCTTATCAAGGCTGTGAACATGGCTGTATTTATTGTTATGCTCGCAATTCTCACCAGTATTTGGGCTTCAATGCGGGTCTTGATTTTGAGAGTAAAATAATTGTCAAACGAGATGCAGCTCAGCTCCTCGAGAGAAAATTCTTGTCCAATTACTGGAAGCCATCTGTAATCATGCTATCAGGAAATACTGATTGTTATCAACCACTTGAAAAGGAATTTGAGCTTACTCGCGGATTACTTGAAGTGATGTTTAAATATCGAAATCCCGTTAGTATGATAACTAAAAATGCGCTTATAACCAGAGATTTGGATTTGCTCAAAGAGCTTGCAAGGCTTAACCCGCATTATTCATAGGCTAACATTTATTCAATCAACAGGCCGA
>JAQCLE010000186.1 GCA_027592755.1 Bacteroidota bacterium
TCTTCAAGATTTACCAGAGCACGCTTGTAATCATTCTCTGTCCTAATTGGTTTGATATTCATAATAATACAATTCTGCTATCGCCTACAACACTTGCATTCCTGTACAGAGTTTTTACATCGATACTGTTTCTCCAATCAGCTTTCATTGCTACTTTGTACCATGTCTTTAATGTCTCATCGCTATCAGGATATTTCTCCCAATTCAACTTTCCAGGATCCTTTTCTGTGTTAATATTATTTGACTTAAAAAGCCATCCCTCCCCCATATCCTGTGGATGTTGTGCCAATTTGGTAAATGAAAACAACATGCTGTTTTCCACAGTAATAGGTTTGCAAACACCCCAGAATAGTTGAACCTCTCCGTTGGATCGATTGATAAAATCCACTGGCGTCTTTTTTAAGGGTAAGCGGTATCTTTCAGACCAGGACTTGCCATGATCATCCGAAAACTTATAGCAGTACCAGCCCAATTCAGAATTGTGGGTAATCGTGTCTCCTCCGAAGACATTGATGTTGTCGCCGTTATAGTTATAAAATACATAAATACGGCCAAACGTGGTGATATAGGGTACTCCCCATGAAGCAGCCGGCAAATCCGCTCCCCCCGGTTCAATATCTACAGGTTCAGTCCAGGTTTTACCCTGGTCCGAACTTGTTGTGGATATCATGTGCTGACCTGCATGGCTTTCCCCGCCTGGACCTGTCGTTACAACAGCTACCCAATCCCCATTATCAGCAACCACCACGTACTCCTGGCAAATATAGTGTTCGTGAGGTATTACAGCCGGCACACTATTTACATTGCGCCAGTCGCTTTGCTGGGCATGTGAATATATACCGCAAAATACCATCAATACAATTAATAACAGGTTTATTATTTTCATTGCCGTTGAATATAATATGAAATCATTTGTTCAGATGCTGCTTCCAGTATCTGTAGTCTCCGATGACTTCGCTATTCATTAATGGCCGGTCGTAAAATTTTACACCTGTAATGGTTTTCCTGGTCTTATCGATACGCAACCAGTCAGTTGAGATATCTTCTATAGCTTCATTGAATCGCCCCCATCCAAACGGTGAGCCTTTCCCATCACATACCACACCATCAGTTATAAATTGAATAATTCTTGGACCATAATTCAGGGTGACCGTTACCTCCTGATTCATTCGTGATCTAGTCTGAATGATTCCAGGATCGGATCTCCAGCTGCTGGTGTTTTCACCATCGGAAACTGAAAACATAATGGAGTTATTTTCAGATGCCTGCATCCAGAAGCCTTTTCCGCTATTATCCCTTGAATCCACGATAATTTTACCATTGTCCATATCCAGGTTGCTTCTTAACCGTACCGTTAATGTAAATCCGTCACTGCTCTTCACAGGAAGCAAATTCGGCAATTTAACCGAATCGGTATGTTGCAATGACTCTCCCGAAAGATCAATGCAAAGATTCCTGGTTGAAGGCTCACACCGATCAACCTGGCTCCATAAAGTATTCAGGAAATCATTGGGTATTTGATGGATGCGTGCCTCCGTCTTCTGGGTTTCTGTGATCCAGTAATTCCCATCCTGTTCGATCAGATCAGGATAACTGGGGCCCCTTACCAAATCCTTTTCATACAATAACATCTCAGGTTGTGTCCATATGATTTTACCCTCTTTTTCGATTCCTCCCGAGATCCATGCCGGATTTCTGTTATAGAAACCTCTTGTGCTGTTATGGTGATACCACAGCAGGTAACGCCCGTTTTCACATTTCCATATTTTAGGATTCGCCCTTGGATTTTTTAATGCACGCCCGTTGTAATCAACTGGTGGCTCAGGTTCACTCCAGGAGTGTCCTTTGTCGTAACTATAGGATATCACGAGAAATCCCTGAGTTGTTCTATATATACAATAGATGTTCCCATTGTGCATATGAACTGTATTATGCTCCTCCTGAATATCCCCCCATTCCGGTGATCTGATCCCATATTCACCATCTGGCAAAAGCTTCCATCTTAGTTTTTCCGCCTCTTTTTCAATCTCAATATTTTCACAATGGTACATCCATCCATCACTGTATTCCAGCATATATTCCCCTATCTTGGAAAAAGCAAACATGCAACCGTTACCAACTCTTTTGGGCTTATCAATGCCCCAGAATATCTGGACATCACCGTTCCATTGGTTCATATGGTCCACTGCGGTTTTTCTCATGGGGATCCTGTACCTTTTGGACCATGATTTTCCATTGTTATCAGAGTATTTGAAACAGTACCATCCCAGCATATCTTCGCGGATATTTTTCCGCTCCCCCAGCTCATGGATCTTATCCCCGTTGTAATCATAAAAAACATAGATGCGTCCATAACCTGTCACATATGGGACTCCCCAGGATGCAGATTCCATGCCAGGCTCTTCAATTCTGATGGCTTTACTCCAACTGTTGCCCTGATCATCACTGGTGCGACATGCAATATGCTGTCCCTTCGATCCTTCATGCTCTGCACTTGTGGTGTATACACAAAACCACAACCCGTTATCCAATGTGGTGATATAGGGTTGATCCACATAACCATCAGAGTGAATCATGGTGCCATTGGGAATATAGCGCCAGTCCTTCTCCTTACTTTGGGAGAGGAGCGTGTTGGAGATGCCCAACTGCAGGGCAATCAGCATTACTATCTTAATACTTCTCATATTCATTGCTTGTTAGAAAATTATGTTCTACTTATTGTGATACTCTCTTTAATTCAGGTATCAGGATTCTCCTATACCCTTCAGCAGTGGGATGAACGCCATCGGGAACAATCTCTCTATAGGCATCCCGCCCCTCTTTTTTCATATATCTTTTCCAGTTGGGATAGTGATCAACCAACATCAGTTTTCTCTCCTTTGCGACCTTCCTGTACATCTTCAGGTATTCAGGGAGTTCAGCCCTGTTGGTAGAATGCGCCTTTTCCATTTCCGGCACATCAATAACCAGGTTCATTGTCTGCAGAATAATCTCAATATCCGGATTGGACTCTAACATTGTATCGATGATGCTTTCCAGGTTTTTACGACTCTCCTCTACGGTAATGTGATAGGGTATATAGGCATCGTTCACAGCAAACTCGATAAATACCACATCGGGATGGTAGCTGGCTGCTTTTTTTACCTGGTCAAGTCCACTTTTTCCGGGAGGGCAGGAGGATGCTGAACCACTCACACCAAAGTCGTAAAAAGTGCATTGATCTGAATAAGCTTCTTTAAGCCAGTCCTGCATTACGTAATACCAGGTTCCGGTAAGGCTGGTGCCCAGTGCGGCAATTTTCACCTTTTCACTCTGTTCCAACTTCTGAATAAAATGTATTTTCTTTCCGGGATTTGATACGGTATTAGCATGAGCTGTAATTACAATAGTTACCAGCAGTAGTATGTATCCGATTTTTAATTTCATGTTTATCATTTCTTCATTTTTTAGTAAAAATTCTTTTGAAATAGGCACTTAATAAATAAATATTTTGAACCATAAACAGTGTAAAATGCTTTATTAACTCATTGATATTCAGTATATTAATGAGTAATTTAAAGCTAAAG
>JAQCLE010000071.1 GCA_027592755.1 Bacteroidota bacterium
GAACTTTTTCCGCTATTTTATCCGTTTTTTGAAATTAGACTTTCGGATAGTTGTGAAGCATTATATAGTTGTTCATAACTTCTTTCTGTTTCAAATTGTCGTTTTGCCTTCAAAAAAAAATTGAGAGCACTATCATAAGAAGCCCTGGAAAAAAATTGAGAGCCTTTAACCATCCATGGATTCAGATTTTGACTATGGTAAGTAGGTTCATTTTTCATGTCATCTTGAACACCTTGATCAACATACAATTCATTATCGTCACTGTGAATGTTGAAAGACTCTTCCGTCGGTCGGTCGTGTTGAAACACCCATTTTCCAAAGTCGTGCATGGCATTCGACCTTAAAACGCACATGCTTATTATTATTATTAACACCCAACGAAAATAGAGAAGACGCATCTTAATTTAAATGGATCAATTTTTAGTTCAGTTCTAATATATAAACGAAAAATCAATTGATCTTCAGACAAATTCGAAGAGCTACAATTGATAGACTTCTTTATAAACATTTTTCAAAAGGGGATTGACAACCTTGCCAAGAAGCAAAACATTAGTCAATACAATTAAAAGAGATTAGAGCTAATAATACCAGACCGAATTGTTCCTCCTTCTCAAATGCTTTCTGAAATTCATTATAAAAGCTAGGAATAAGTATAATATAACTGGTGAACCAACGGCAAGAAAGGAAGCATAGATAAAAAACAAACGAATACTTGATGTCGGTATGTTTAGTTTTTCACCCAAACGAGTGCATACGCCAAAAGCATATTTTTCAAAGAATTGTTGTAGTTGTTGCATTCCTTTATAATTGGTAGCCCAAATTTAATACAATATGTTTCAATTTGTTTCATTCAGTTGATTATATCATTAATTTTTAAGTATTATTGCAGTTGTTTAAGACAAGAAATATGATCTTAAATCACCCATCTAAAAAATTAAAATTTGATTGAAATGAGAAAGTTAAATATTGCGATAGTATTACTGGCCGGAGTCACGATCTTTTCTGGTTGCAGCAAGCTGAAGAAAATGATCGATCTTGCCAAACAACAGGATCTGACAGTAACACCCAATCCACTTGAACTTCATGGTAATGAGGTAAAATTCGAAATGTCAGCTGTCCTACCCCAGAAAATGTTAGCTACTGGGTATGTTTACACTCTGAGGACGTTCTATCAATACGGAAATGAAAAGGCCAATCTTGAGGATTTAGCTTTCAAGGCTGAAGACTTCCCAAATAGTTCAACAACTACCTCCAGACTTAGCAAAGAGTACAGCTTCCAATATCAAGACGGTATGGAAAGTGGCGACTTGAAAATTCAGGGTGTAGCTTCGGATCCCCGAAGTGGTAAAAATCTGGAAACTCCTGATCAGCCAACTGTCGCTGTCGGTTTGATAATGACATCAAGATTGGCTCAGAATATTTATGAGACCGCTTACGCTTCCCATGGCTATAATGAAAATGAGGAATTAATAGCCACGAAAATTGAATTTTACTTTGATAAGGGCCGTTCAGAATTAAAATCATCTGAAACAAGAAGTGACAGAGGCAAGCAATTTACTGCTTTCATCGCTGAGAAAAATGTAACAAAAACTGTAACGATTACTGGTACTCACTCACCTGAAGGAGCCGAAAGAATCAATAGTAAGCTGTCAAATGACAGGGCAGCCCGAATTGAAGCATTCTACAGGACCAACATGAAGAAATACGACTACAAAGGCATGGCTGACGGAATTAATTTCGTTTTGAAACCAGTAGTGGAAGATTGGGGTCTGTTTACAGCCGCAATGAGAGATTATGAGGGTGTTGAAGCGGGCGCTAAAGTTGAAATTGGTAGAATAATCAATGGTGCCGGTACATTTGAGGATAAGGAGAAAAGCTTACAAAAAATGAGCGTCTATCCAAAATTACTAAAAGATATCTATCCTGGTTTAAGGGCAGCTAAAACTGAAATACTAACAGTATTAGAGAAGAAGCCCAATTCTGAAATAGCCGTTTTGGCAAAACAAATTGCTGGAGGAACAATTTCAGCTGATTCTCTTTCAGAAGCGGAGTTATTATTTGCAGGAACACTTACTCCTTCTCTTTCTGAAAAAGAAGCTATTTATAAAGCTGCGACAAAGAAAAATCCATCTTACACTGCTCACAACAATTTAGGTGCGGTTTACCTTGAAATGGCAAAAGCCGCCTCAAGTGACGGTGATAGAAATAATTACATTGATCAGGCGCTTTCACAACTAGACATCGCAGCTAATAAAATGAAAGGTGCGGAAGTACTGGCCAATCAAGCCTCGGCATATTTAATGCAGGGTAACAATGACAAGGCCTATGCCACACTCAGCGAGGCTGAAGGAGCAAGTCCTTCAAGAGAAGTTACATCTAAGGTGAAAGCCATGAAAGGTGGTCTTGAAATTCTCCAGGGGGAATATGATACTGCACTTGCAACTATGTCTGGTGCAAATGAGTCTGCAGATTTGCTTTTCAACAGGGGTCTGGCCATGGTATTAAAGAAAGAGTATGATAATGCCAAGTCAGCATTTAACGATGCTCTGGTCAAAGATAGTAGTTATGCTCTGGCGCATTACGGCAATGCTATTGCCAATGCAAGACAGCGTAATCAGGATCAGATGATTTCCAATCTCAAGAATGCAGTTAATGCCGACCCTTCTTTGAAGGAAAAAGCAATCGTAGATCTTGAGTTTAACAACTTTGCAAATGCTGTGAAAGCCGCATTGTAAGAATATCTAATCACTAACCGAAAGCCCCGATTTATTGGGGCTTTTGTTTTTTAAGACGGTCAAAGGCGCTATTGTAAATAAGTGTTATTGATTAATTTAGCCGCCAATTTCAATTAAATTAACAATGAGAGAGATCCAGTTCCGGGAAGCATTAAGGGAGGCATTAAACGAGGAAATGAGACGCGATGATGACGTTTTCCTTATGGGAGAGGAAGTCGCTGAATATAATGGGGCATACAAAGTAAGCCAGGGTATGCTCGAGGAGTTCGGACCGAAAAGGGTAATTGATACCCCAATCTCCGAGTTGGGATTTACCGGTATAGGAATTGGGGCCGCAATGAATGGCATCCGACCTGTGATTGAGTTCATGACATTCAACTTTTCCTTGGTCGCCATAGACCAAATCATTAACGGTGCTGCCAAAATGAAATCAATGTCCGGTGGTCAAATAAATGTCCCAATTGTTTTCCGCGGGCCGACCGGTAATGCAGGAATGCTTAGTTCTCAGCATTCTCAAAATTTTGAAAACTGGTATGCAAATACCCCAGGTTTAAAAGTAGTGGTGCCTTCCAATCCTGCTGATGCCAAAGGGCTTTTGAAAACGTCTATACGGGATGATGACCCGGTCATTTTCATGGAATCGGAATTAATGTATGGCGATAAAGGTGAAGTACCCGAAGGTGAATATTTAATCCCTTTGGGTGTTGCTGACATTGTAAGGGAAGGGAATGATGTTACCCTTATATCTTATGGTAAATTTATGAAAGTCGCATATGAAACAGCTGATGAAGTTGCTAAAGATGGAATTAGTTGTGAAGTTATTGATATGCGTACCGTCCGCCCGTTGGATTATCTAACTGTGGTAAATTCTGTTAAAAAGACTAACCGTCTCGTGATTTTAGAAGAGTCATGGCCACTCTCCTCTATCGCATCTGAAATAACTTACCATATCCAAAAATATGCTTTTGATTATTTGGATGCGCCAGTTCACAGGATTAACAATCTCGATGTTCCACTACCATACGCACCAACTTTAATTGATGCCATCCTTCCGAATAAAAAGAGAGCAATAGAAGCAATAAATGCTGTGCTGTATAAATAAGTATTCCTTCTATCAATTCACCAGGAATTAACTAGGCTTTTATGACTATTAGTTCAAAAGATGTTTTAAATGCGTTAAGCAAGGTCAATGATCCCGACTTGAAAAAAGATCTTGTTTCATTAAACATGATTCGGGATGTCAAAGTTAATGGGTTAAATATTTCATTCACAGTTGTTCTAACAACACCAGCCTGTCCACTAAAAGAACTGATCCGCAAGGACTGCCTGGAAGCCGTAGGTTCAATGCAAGATGGTCTTGAGATCGATATAAACATCACCTCAGATGTAACATCAAATCGAAAAAATGCTATTCTTCTACAAAATGTAAAAAACATTATAGCTGTCGCTTCTGGTAAAGGAGGTGTTGGAAAATCTACGATAACGGCCAACCTGGCTGTCGGTTTGTCTAAAACAGGAGCCAGCGTTGGCATTATCGATGCTGATATTTATGGCCCTTCAATTCCGACAATGTTCAATTGCGAATTTGAACAGCCCACTATGAAACAGGAGAACGGGAAAAACCTCATTGTACCACTAGAGCAATATGGTGTTCAACTAATGTCCATTGGATTTCTAACACCACCTGAAAATGCTGTTATTTGGCGTGGACCTATGGCCAGTTCAGCATTGAAACAATTTATCAGTGATGTCGATTGGAAACCACTGGATTATCTCCTGATTGATCTACCCCCAGGAACAAGTGATATCCATCTAACATTGGTGCAAACACTTCCAGTAACTGGAGCTGTAATCGTTACTACCCCTCAAAAAGTAGCCATTGCTGATGCTCGTAAGGGTCTTGCAATGTTCAGGCAACCACAGATCAATGTTCCGATACTGGGAGTAGTTGAAAATATGTCGTATTTCACCCCTGCAGAATTACCTGATAACAAATACTATATTTTTGGTAAAGATGGAGGCAAAACATTGGCTGAAAAATCAGATGTGCCGTTTCTTGGCGAGATACCCATTGTTCAGTCAATTCGAGAGTCAGGGGATGTAGGTTTTCCTGCCGTTCTCAAAGATGATATTACGGCCAAAGCCTTTAGCCAACTTGCCGAAGCTGTTGCCCGCCAGGTAGCCATTCGAAACGCGACTATGGAAAACACCTCTATTGTAGATGTAAAAGGCTGACATTTTGTTAGCTTTGTTATAGGATGGCCATTGATAATCCACTATTTCAGCGAGTAGAAGACGCTCTTAACAACATTCGACCCTATCTGGAAGCGGATGGTGGCAATGTTAAAATTCTGGAAATCAAGAACAACGTTGTTACACTTGAGTTGTTAGGGGCCTGCGGTTCCTGTCCCATGTCAACAATGACATTGAAAGCTGGTGTTGAAGAATCCATTAAGAGGGCTGTTCCGGAAATAATGGAGGTCCTGGCCATTAACGTTACTTCGCCTGATGATCCACACGCAAAGATGCCCTTTGCATCCTGATGTTTCCAAACCATCGCTTACTATTCAAGCCGTATTTATAAATATTTACGTATCCAAATAATGTCAGTGAATAGTACTCGTTCGAATAGAGACTTGTTGTTATGATCAGGGTTTTTGGAGTTGTTATAATGGTATCAATGTTCTTCGGCACACCTGGTGAGGTTATGGCACAACGAACTTGTGGTACTTATTTGCTCGAACAAATTAAGATCGGTGATTCCGAATATAGGAAGCAAGAAAAATTATTTGAAAATTGGTTGTCCAAAAGAATCGTTGAAAGAAATCAACAATTGAGATCGTTGCGGATAAGACAGGATCTCGTTCAACTGCCTGTTGTTGTTCATGTTATACACAATGGTGAAAGCATTGGTACTGGTACCAATATTCCAAATGGACAAATTTTCTCGCAGATAGACATCTTGAATGCCGATTACCGCAGACTAAATGAAGACACCACAGACACACCGGTAGAATTCCTTGATGTAGCCACTGATACAAAAATTGAATTCATCCTGGCTAAACAAGATCCTGAAGGTCTACCAACTGACGGAATCGTAAGGGTGAAGGGGAATCAATCAAAATATTCCATTACACAAGATGAGATTCTTAAAGCCAATAGCCTCTGGCCTCCGGAGAGTTACATTAATATTTGGGTGGCAGATTTAGATAATGATCTTCTTGGATACAGTCAGTTTCCAGTGTCAAATCTTTCAGGTCTTACTGTCGATAGAACAAACAACCGGCTAACTGATGGAGTTGTCGTGGATTACAAGTATTTCGGAATAGGGTTCAATACGGATGCTTTTAGTGTAGGTAGAACAGCCACTCATGAAGTCGGACATTTCCTTGGACTTCGACATATATGGGGTGATGGAGGATGCAGTTTTGATGATTCTTGTGCAGATACACCTTTCATGAGCGATAATAGTACTGGCTGTCCTGTGGGTCAGGAGTCGTGTGGCTCAGTTGATATGTATCAAAATTATATGGATTTCACCGACGATCGCTGCATGAATCTCTTTACCATTTGTCAATCAGGAAGAATGAGAGCCATCCTTGAAGAAAGCCCTCGAAGACTCTCTCTCCTGGAGTCTCAAGGTGGAGTTGAGCCTGTGGTGGTTAGCGATGATATGGGAATCCGAAAGATCATCAGTCCAGAAGCTTCCAATTGCCAGAATTTGGTGGCTCCCCAAATCGAAGTAAGGAACTACGGAAACAATGTGGTAAACTCGTTTCGTGTCTCTCTAATGATTGATAATGTTTCGGTTGAAACAAAACAATCTAATATATCTCTTGATCCTTTGGAATTAGTTGTTGTGACTTTTAACCCGGTTTCATTTAATCCTGGAGAGAAAAAATCACTCTCATTCAATATTGAGCAAACAAATAATACAACAGATAAAAAGACTTCAAATAATTTGAAACAAATTGATGTGCAAACACCATTTCAGTTGGAACTCCCATTATTTGTAGATTTTGAAAATGGAATTGATAGTTGGACGACAAAGAACTTTGATGGATCATCTTCCAATTGGCAAATTGCTAATGCTCCAAGAACAGGGTCAGATAACCAGGCACTTAAACTTGCCATATTTAATGCTCCAATCGATGATTTTGGTAACCTGGAAATGCTTCTCAGCCCGGTGCTAAATCTTGAGAAGGTTGAACTTGTTGAACTCCATTTTAGATATGCTTATGCACCCGTCAATGGAAATATTATCGATGGCCTTGTTGTAGCAGTTTTAACTGATTGCGGCAATACTGTTCCTCCCAATAAAGAATTTATTTTTGAAAAATATGGCTCAGCTTTAGCAACAACAACTGAAAAAAGTGGTGCTTTTGTTCCGGTCGGCCCCAGCGAATGGTATGATGTTACTTTAACACTTAATCAATACCAGGAAATGGGCGGATTGCAGGTAGCTATTATTGCTCAAAATGGGGCTGGAAACAACCTTTATATCGATGATGTGGAACTCCTCATTGATAGTCAGTTTGCGTTGGACGTCCGAGTTACTGAAGTAAATGAACTCCCTCTGATAAGCTGTCAGTCATTTCAAACTCCTATTATCGAAGTGAGGAATTTTGGGACAGAAACCATCAATTCCATGGATTACACATACTCTGATGGTATAAACAATTATTCCGGCCGACAAGAGAATTTAAATATGGTTACAGGAGGAGCACAAGACATCGCCATAGGGCTTCCAGATCTTTTTCAAGGTGAGTTTAACTTTGAATTTACCATCACTTCAATAAATGATGTACCTGATGAAGATGAAAGCGACAATACGATCAATCAGATTTTCAGAATCACTGAAGCAATTGAAACACTACCGTTGCGTGAGCGATTTGAAGACAGAAGCCTGACTGAGTCCGGATGGTTTCCTTTCTCAAGATCCGGAAATCATGAATGGTCAGTAACCACTCAATCAAACATCAATGGCAGCAGCCAGGTACTCACCTTCAATGCTTTCAGTTTAACAACAATCGGTACTCAAAACTGGTATACAAGTCCGCGACTTGATCTATCTCAACTTACAGAGGCAAGTATTAAGTTCGACGTATCTTATGCTTATACTCAGGGTTATGAAGATCAACTGCAAATATTTGTATCAACAGATTGTGGCCGTAATTTCAACAATATTATTTATGATAAAAGAGGTGAAAATTTATCAATAAAAGCATCCGAGACCGAATGGTTCCCGGCTTCTTCAGAAGATTGGGATACCGAGATTATTGACCTGACTCAATTTGTTGGTTTTGACGATGTGCTTCTTGCATTTGTTTTCACCAATGCCAATGGTAACAACCTGTACATTGACAATATTGATTTTTTCATAACAGCTACACCAGAATTTATAGATTTAGCTGATGATCCTTTCCGGGTTTATCCAATACCAACCGGAGAGAATTTTTATGTCGCATTTAACCTCTTGTTAAAGGAAACTGTGTCTGTGAGGCTTATTGATATGATGGGGCACCGGATATTTGAAAGTGAGTTAAACGGTGCCTTGAATCAAACATTTTCTTTCGATACCAACAATTTAAGAAATGGTATCTATTTCGTTCAGGTGATCGGTGACAGTTTCAAAGGAGTGGAACGGATTGTCGTATTCAAGTAGCAATAATCTTTAAATGGCATTTGGTGATTACCTAGCTCTGCCCATCGTCAGGCTGACAAGCAAATATCAATGACTAACCTAATCTTTACCCATAAAAGGATACCTGAAATCAACCGGTGGAACAAAGGTCTCCTTGATGGTTCTTGCGCTCACCCACCGAATTAGGTTTAATGACGATCCAGCCTTATCGTTCGTTCCGGAAGCCCGGGCCCCGCCAAACGGCTGTTGACCAACCACAGCTCCTGTTGGCTTATCATTGATATAGAAGTTGCCAGCAGAATTTACCAGTTTCCTCGTAGCCAACTCAATGGCATACCTATCCTGGCTAAAAACAGCGCCGGTGAGCGCATAAGGAGAGGTGGCATCTAAAAGTTCCAAAGCTTCTTCAAACCTTTCAGCCTGGTACACATAAATAGTCAACACAGGACCGAAAATTTCTTCACACATGGTAGTAAACATCGGATCTTTGGCCAAAATGATAGTGGGCTCAATAAAGTATCCTTTTGATTTGTTGTAACCTCCACCGGCTATGATTTCTGCCATGGGACTGTTTTTGGCTTTGTCAATGTAAGAGGAGATGCTATCAAAGGCCACTTCTGTGATGACAGCATTCACAAAATTCGTGAAGTCTTCGGGGTCACCCATTTTGATCGCTTTAAGATCGTCAAGCACATAACCCTTTACTTCGTTCCAAATGTTGTCAGGAACATAGGCCCTCGAAGCAGCACTACACTTTTGACCCTGGTACTCGAATGCTCCCCTCGTTATAGCTGTTGCTAACGCCTTGGGATTAGCAGATTTATGAGCAATAATGAAATCCTTACCCCCTGTTTCTCCAACAATTCTTGGGTAACTTCTATATTTTCCAATGTTCTCACCAATCGTTTTCCAGATCCTTTGGAACACTCCTGTGCTTCCGGTAAAATGTATTCCACCAAAATCAGGATGGTTAAATATTGCCTCACCAGTATCTGGCCCGTTGGCCAAAGTAAGGTTGATCACACCATCAGGCAACCCCGCTTCTTTGAACACCTTCATGATGACCTGGGCTGAATATACCTGTGACAAAGCGGGCTTCCATACCACCGTATTACCCATGAGTGCCGGAGCCCCTGGTAAATTCCCCGCGATGGATGTGAAATTGAAAGGTGTGAGTGCGAACACAAAACCTTCTAAAGGACGATACTCTAAACGGTTCCACATGCCCGGAGCTGATTCAGGCTGCTGGTTGTAAATATCCTGCATGAATGCCACATTGAACCTGAAGAAGTCAATCAGCTCACAGGCAGCATCTATCTCCGCCTGATAGGCATTTTTTGATTGCCCCAGCATCGTCGCAGCATTAATTTCATCCCGATAAGGCCCGGCGAACAAATCAGCAGCTTTCAGAAAAATAGCAGCCCTATTTTCCCAATTCATGTTGGCCCAGGCTTCCTTAACGCCCATTGCAGCTTTGATCGCTTGTTCAACATGGGAAGCATCACCGGCATTATAATATCCCAGCGTATATTGATGATCATGAGGAGGTGCTATTCGGACTTTCTTATCAGTCCTCACCTCTTCGCCACCAATGTACATGGGTACATCAATCTCCTGGCTTTTTAGTTCTTTCAATTTGGCCTGGAGGGAAGCTCTCTCCGGTGATCCGGGGGCAAAACTTTTTATAGGCTCATTTTTAGGTAGTGGTACATTGAAACTTCCTTTTGCCATGACTTTATAAATTGAAGCTATATAAATTAAAGGTCGGCAAAACTAATGAATTGGGATTTGAGGTCAAGAAAAAAGGAATTGATCAGTAGCCTTTGAGACTATCAATAGAATCTTATTGACAAAAAGATGATCTGATAAAGTGAAATTCATAGCCATCTATCAATACTAAAGCAAATTAATTGTAACTCGTTATAAAAATCAACTGTTTTGTATCCAATAAATGAATCCGCCTGGACAAAAGAATTTCTAAATGATGGAACCAACAAATAATTGGACAGAGAGCATTTCTTTGATCATAGAATGGGAGAATGTCCTTCTTTCTCAAACCCATAATTCAAGAAAGATGTTATACCGGGTAATTGATGAAATTCTGTCAATGAATTTCATTTTACAACCGGAGGTAATGATACTATTCGATCCAGAAGATATTCAAAAGGACAGTTTGATTAGTTTTATTCAAAATGCACATCCAGAGTACGAAAAGATAAATCTCAAAGTGATATCAGTTAGCGGATTGAAATATTTTGAAATGAAAAACTATGGTGCAGCCGTAGCCGTCTGGAGATATCCTCGTTTTTTTAGACTCTGATGTGCTTCCGGAAACAAATTGGCTGCATGAGCTTCTCAGCTCGCTAAAAACCCCCGGGGTCGAGATTGTTGGGGGTGGAACCAATATGCTCCATAATTCAATTTATAATAAAACATTTGCTGCTTTCTGGTATTTTCGTGATAGTCTTAAAAACACTGACGAATTTGAGATTAAATCGACTTTTTGGGCAAATAATTTTGCAGCAAGAAGAGATCTCCTGATAAAGTATCCGTTTCCCAATATAAGACCCATGTTCAGGATGAGTTGTATCTTTTTAGCGCAAAAACTCCGAGATGCCGGCACCACAATTTATCGAAATAACAAGGCAAAGGTCTATCATCCACCACCAAATGGGATTAATCACTTTATGGTCAGAGCACTAATTGAAGGACATGATTCCCAAATGGCAAGAAAGCTGTTTAATCACAAAACAAGGTATCATAAAATTCCATTTCCTATAAAAAATTGTTATAGGGCAGCCAGATCAATCTATCAAATTATCATTAGTCGCAAAGCTGTCAATCTTGCCTTTATCGAGCTGCCAATTGCCTTTTCAATTGCTGTTTCTTACCAATTTTTTGTATGTCTTGGAGAATTTACAGCTATTATCAATCCTAAATTAATTAATGGAAACCTCAGGATTTGAATGGAGAATCAGTCGAATGAAATAGTAACTGTTTATATACCTACAAGTAATAGGTCTCATCTGCTCAAAAGAGCAGTAGAATCAGTTCTATGCCAAACATACACTGCTGTTGAAATTATAATTGTTGATGATCATTCTGATGACGATACAAAGGACGTTTTAGAGGAACTAACTAAAACTTCAGACAGAATAAAATATTTTAGAACTGATCGCCATCGAGGGGCATCCTTTTGTCGTAATCTTGCACTAGCTCATGCGACAGGCTTTTATTGTACGGGACTTGACGATGATGATGTCTTCCAACCAAGAAGGATAGAGTTATTCCTTAAACATTATAACAGCCAATATTCATTTCTCTGCTCAAACACTAATATTATTCTTTCAAAAGGTCAATTACAACGTACTTTCAGGGGATTAATACCGATTGAAAGAACACTTGAAACCAACAAAGTTGGAAATCAGATTTTTTGTGAGACACAAAGAATTAAATTAGTCGGCGGTTATGACACGAGTTTTACGGCATGCCAGGATCAGGATCTATGGTTTCGTTTGATCCTGCAATTTGGTGCTGCATATAGAGTAGATGAAGTTACTATGGACATCTACAATGATGCCACTTACCCAAGAATTACTACAAGTGATAAGGCCTTCATTGGCTATCTGAGATGTTACCAGAAATACAAGTTTTTAATGAACAAATCACACCGAGCAAGAAGGCTCATTGAGATTCGTAAAATTCAAGGAAAAAAGTTATGGGGTAAAGCTTTGATCGTCTTGATCGCTAATGGGCAGTTACTAAGTTCAATTAAACTCATTATTAGAGAACATATGGATGTGTTGAACATCATATTAATGGGAAAAGGCAAAATATTCCGATTGCTTCGTCAATTATTTGCCTAAGTCATTATTGAACATCGCCTCAATAATATAATAGAACTGATTTCACTTGAAAAGGAGAACTTTAGAGCCAGTAACACGCTGATAAATGATAGAATATCTTAAACTGATCCACATCCTTATCATTCTTGATTTAATATTCCTGATTACTGGCCTTTATAGACCCTGGTGGGTATTATGGTTTCTATACAAGCAAAACCGACTAATAGTCATTCAGTACTACGGAACAGTTCTAATACTTCTACTCTTCTCAGAATTATTTATGAGATTTTTTGAGTAGCTATTGAATACAACTTTTCATCTATTGCTCTGGCGAAATAAATGTAGTCTTCTCCCCCATCCTTAATTCCCGTTTTCTTTCTGATTTCAGTAACAGAATGCGGGAAATTCCTTGCTGCCAGATTAGCCTGTTTCCCTTTCATTTTTTTTAAGTCCCTCCAGTTAAAGGATTCCAATGAGTTAATTCTAAACACCCTTCCGGGAAAATCATCTCTTAGAATATTCGAAGTATATAAATGTGTATTTGGATGAAGACTCCTAAGATCATACCGCTGTCCAATGAGTTTAAAAGCACCAGACTTCATGATGGAAGCATTTGGCTCATAAAGAAACTGAAGTGGATTCGAATATTCAGTTTTCGAAGTCTCTTCTTCTTTTCTGGTAAAACGGAATTCCTGAATTGAACTTCCCGTGACATTTATGGTTACTAATACAGGTTCTTCCGTGTCGTTTCCGGTGATCCCAATCAACAACTCTTTGCAGTCATTGTCAACTGATACAATATGTATCCTGATCACACTTTCGAATTGTTTCAATCCCAGATTGATGTCCAAAAAAGGTGAAGCTTTTAGTAGCACCAAATCAGATCGCTTTAGCAGTTTTGGCAACAAATTCAGAATATCGGGCTCGCAGTCTTTAAGTTGATATACTTTTTGGCTACCCGATCGTCTGGATGGATCTACATAGATGCAGTCAAAATGGGTGGTAGTGTGATTAAGATAACCCTCAGCAGCATCGTTAATACACTGAATGTTCTTGGCAGCTAATTGCTTGAAATTATGAGTCGCAAGATCAGCCAGGGCAGGGTTCTTTTCCACATAATGGCAGCTTTCAAATGACCGCGATAAGTAATAGGTATCAACACCTGTTCCTCCGGTGATATCCAGAAAGCTCTTCCCTTGCACTAAACTGGCCTTATATTTCGCAGTGATTTCGGAGGAGGCCTGTTCTAAATATTTTGCCTCCGGAAAAATGATCCCTTTCGTATTGTACCATTCGGGTAATTTGCTTTTAGCTTTTTTTCGTGACTGAATCTGCGCTGCAATTTCCCTTATCGGTAAGTCCGGCCATTTAGAGGCCTGCAACGCCAATTGATATGGATCATCATTTTCATGAGACTTGATGAAGGCCCGGGATTCGGGAGAAAGAAGTGAATTGATTTGCACAGCCTAAAGGTAAAAAGCCATTCCTAAATTTAGAATGGCTTCAGTTTTGATCAATTCTGAATTTTATGGTTCTTCTAGTAAACCAAATGATGTGCTACCATATATTCTGCTATCTGAACCGCATTGGTAGCAGCACCTTTCCGTAAATTATCAGCAACTATCCACATATTCAGCGTATTGGGCTGTGACTCATCCCTACGCAAGCGCCCAACGAACACTTCATCCCTGTTATGGGAATTAATCGGCATAGGGTAAACATTATTCTTTGGATCATCCTGAAGCACGATACCGGGAGTATTGGTCAAAATCTCCCTTACTTCATCAAGTTCATAATCAGAGTCAAATTCAACGTTTACTGCTTCTGAATGACCGCCCATGGTGGGAATCCTTACACAAGTTGCTGTAACCTGAATGGAATAATCGCCGATGATCTTTTGTGTCTCATTGACCATTTTCATTTCTTCCTTGGTATAGCCATTCTCCAAAAACACATCGATGTGCGGCAGTGCATTCATGTCTATTTTATACGGATAAACCATAGCTCCCTCTTTTCCTGCCCTTTCATTCATCATTTGTTCTACAGCATTTTTGCCAGTTCCGGTTACAGACTGGTAAGTTGAAACTACAATACGCTTGATTTTATAACGATTATGCAGTGGCGCCAGGGCTAATACCATCTGGATGGTAGAACAATTGGGATTAGCAATGATGCGGTCATCAATTTTCAATACAGAAGCATTGATTTCTGGTACAATTAATTTGTGCTTTGGGCTCATACGCCACGCTGAAGAATTGTCAATGACAATAGAACCGGCCTCTTCGAATTTCGGCGCCCATTCAAACGAGGTAGACCCTCCTGCTGAAAAAATCGCAACATCAGGTTTCAATGAAACAGCTTCTTCCATACCAATCACGACATAGTCCTTGCCCTTGAATGAAATGGTTTTACCTACAGACTTCTGTGATGCAACGGGTAATAACTCAGTGAATTCAAAATTCCTTTCATCCAGTACTTTTAGGATTTCCTGGCCAACCAATCCGGTGGCGCCTACAACTGCTAATCTCATTTTAGTAACATTAAATTTTTTATTCCCAGCTTTTATGAGAGCGCAAAAATAATATATTTGTTACACTGCGAATTGGCATTCCGTGAGAATATATTTCATCATATCGATTATTGGAGCACAATGCTTCTGTTTAATAGACAGTTATGCGCAAATAACAGAATTTACTTTTACAGGATCAGCTGGAAACGAAATATCCTTTCCCGCTGATAACCAGCCAATAAACGGGCAGTTAACAGATATTTCCAGAGGATCTGGTATCAATCCAACCTCATCCGCAGGAAAATTTAGTGCAAATAACTGGTCAACCTCAGACTTTGATCCAGATGACTATTACACATTTGCAATCAACTCAAACGAAGGCTATCTATTAACCTTAACAAAAATTGAGCTGACGGAAAGAAGATCCAGCACAGGCATCCGGGATTGGTCAATTAGATCTAGTATCGATGGTTTTACAGCTGATATCATAACATTTAATGTTCCTGACGATGACCTTGACAGGGATCAAACCATCAATTTACCCATTGATTTCAATAAGCTTGCCAGCTCAGTCACAGTTGAATTCAGGATTTACGCATTTAATGCGGAAAGTAGTACTGGAAGTTGGAGACTTGATAATATCAAACTCTTTGGAAACATCTCCACTCCAGATCTTGATCCACCTGTGATTAATCAAATATCAGTTCTTTCTTCAAACAGTATCCTGATCGAATTCTCAGAGCCTGTCGATCAAAATTCAGCTGAAAGTGTTATTAATTACTCCTTAAATAACACTGAAATGCCAATATCAGCAGTCCTACAACCCAGTATCTCCGAGGTAATTGTATTTTTTCTCAATGAGTTTGATGATGGTTTTGATAATGTCCTTGCGGTTTCCGGAATTGAAGACCTTTCAGAAAATATCATGTTGTTACAATCAATGGAATTCGCTTTCATTCTTATCTCTCCTGCCAGTTATCGTGACATTGTCATTAACGAAATCCTGGCCGATCCGACACCACAAATAGGACTTCCAAATGCTGAGTTTATAGAGATTTATAATTTGAGTACCAAAAAAATTGACCTTAAAGGATACACCCTCAACGACGACTTGATCACTCAGGAATCACATATTCTATTTCCCTATCAATATGTCATTCTAACCGATGCTGGGAATGCTGGCTTGTTTACTGGAAGTGTGATTGGATTAAACACAATGGGAGCCATTACCAATTCCGGAGAAAGCATTGTGCTAAAAGATGTTATCAATGATTCAATGATTGATTCATTGTCCTTCTCAATCGAATGGTATATCGACTCCAATAAGGATGATGGTGGATATTCTCTGGAATTGATCAATCCTGAAACAGATTGTACCGGTCAAGTCAATTGGGCTGTTTCTAATGACCCAACAGGCGGGACACCCGGTTTTCAAAATTCCATCTACAGCACCACACCAGATGCTGTGCCCCCAAATCTTGTTGATATAGAAATTCAATCACCCGACACACTAATACTCATTTTTGATGAAGCCATTGATGGTGCATCCCTGATCAATGGAAATTATAGCATTGACCATGGTTTTACAATTTTATCAGTGTTAACAGAAGCTTCAGATCTTTCATTTGTTTCTTTAATTCTCAACACCCCTTTGGAATCGGGGAATTATTATAAAGTAACTGCGATCGGGCTGACTGACTGTATTGGCAATCCAATTGCAACCAATTCAATAACCTTTTACTATGATATTATGCCCCCGGAGGTTGTTAAAATTGAGCCCATCTACTATAATGAGATTGTCGTCATTTTTAATGAACCCCTGGACGAAACTTCAGCCAAAGTAAAAGCCAACTATTCCATTGACAATGGATTAGGTTCTCCTTCTTCAGTTACAGTTGAATCAGATAATCGGGTTCATATCTACTTCAATTCAGGAAATCTGTTTTCCCAAAATTCCAGTTATCAGATTTCAATCCTTAACATTGAAGATACCCTGGAGAATAGTATCACTACTCCTCAGTTTTTCAATTTTGAATTCGTTGCTCCCCTAGTCCCTTATCCAGGTGATATTTTTATCAATGAAATTATGGCTGACCCCTCTCCCACAATTGGATTACCTGATTCAGAATATATCGAAATTTGGAATGCTTCGGACACTACTTTCAATCTGAATCAATTGATGCTGGCTGATCTGAGCGGCGTCATTTTACTCCCCTCCTACTCATTTTCAAAGAATGAGTTCCTTATCCTCACAAGCCCCGCTGCCAGTGAGCAGTTTGAATCATTTGGAAAGGTGCTAGCGGTTCCGGACTTCCCTTCACTCAATAACTCTCTTGAAACGGTCAGCCTTTTACTTCGGGATAGCTCAGTTATCAATTCCATCACTTATAGTTCCGAATGGTATGGGGATCTCGCAAAAGAGGATGGCGGATATTCGCTGGAATTGATCAATCCCTTTGCACCTTGTGATGGGCAAAATAACTGGAGGGCCTCTGAAAATTCTCTTGGCGGTACTCCGGGAACAATTAACTCTGTCTACAGCGAGCTTCCTGATTCTGTCCCACCCCATATAAAGGACGTTATAATTGTCGACGAGCTTCATATTGAAATCGTCTTCGACGAAAGAATGGATGAGTTTATTCTTTCCAATCTTGACAATTACGAAATAAATGAAGATTTAACATTTGATATGGTAGTGCCTGGTAATAGCAGTTTCACTTCGGTCAATCTTACATTAGGCACACCATTAATTTCCGGGCATAGCTATGAGATCACAGTTAAGAATTTGGCTGATTGTTCCGGAAATCAATTAATTCAGAGTGATTTCCACTTTTACTTTGATAATACTCCACCACAAATTGTGGAGATAAATGCGATTTACTACAATGAGTTATTAATCATTTTTGATGAACCGATAGATAGAACCTCGGCCAAAGAAAAAGCCAACTATTTCATTGAACCTGAATTAGCGTCGCCTTCTTCGGTTATTGTAGAAAGAGATTATGAGGCACGTCTTTTCTTCGATTCAGGAAATTTTCATCAAAACACTATTTATCAGATTTCAGTCATCAATATTCAAGATACACTGGGAAATAAGATTACCTCTCCTCTGCTTTTCAATTTTGAATTTATTCCAGCTCTCACTCCTCAACCCGGCGATATTTTTATTAATGAAATCATGGCCGACCCTTCACCAACAATTGGATTACCTGAAGCTGAGTACATCGAAATCTGGAATGCCTCGGACACCACTTTCAATCTGAATCAACTGATGCTGGTCGACCTAAGCGCCTTCATTTTGCTCCCCTCCTACTCAATTTCAAAAGATGAGTACCTTATCCTCACAAGTGCCGCGGCCAGTGAACAGTTTGAACCATTTGGAAAGGTGCTACCCGTTCCTGACTTCCCATCGCTCAATAACTCTCTTGAAACGGTCAGCCTTTTACTTCGGGATAGCTCAGTTATCAATTCCATCACTTATACTACCGAATGGTATGGGGATCTCGGAAAAGAGGATGGCGGATATTCACTGGAAAAGATTGGACCTGACACCAATTGCGGCGCTTTTTATAGTTGGAAGGCCTCTAAAGATTTTTCTGGAGGTACACCAGGACGAATTAACTCCGTAATCGGAGGTGAATTGGAAATTGAGCCTATTGTAATCACTGATTTCCAGATCAATGGGGCTAAATCCCTTCAGATACATTTCTCAGTAGATTTGAGTTTGGAGCAAGTTGACAATGCTATTTTCTCATCCAATCAATTAGCAATTGATCATATTAAACTGACCGAATCGCGTGTTCTTGAAGTGCACTTTACAGATGCCATTGAGAATGGGAAAATCTACTCAATTGAAATTGACAATCTCGAAAATTGCGATGAGTCAATCGCAAATGATCTGAAGGTAGAATTTGGTGAGGGTGCCATTCCTTCTTATAATGACCTCCTTGTCACCGAGATTATGGCAAATCCTGGTGAATCGACAGAATTACCCTATTCTGAGTACATCGAAATTTTCAATGCCAGTAATAAAACAATTTCATTAAAGGATCTGAAGTTGACGGATCAATCATCATTTTCTGTTTTGCCAGCTACGTTGATTAGTCCCAAAGAGTATATAATCCTTACCTCGAACGCCAATGTATCAGAATTTATACAATTTGGAAATACAATTGGCTTGAGCAATTGGCCTTCCTTAAACAATGGTGAAGATGTTATAAGCCTAGTGTGGGATGATGATTATATTTTCTCAGTCAACTACAAGGATTCGTGGTACAAAGATTCTGATAAAGCCACCGGTGGGTGGAGCCTGGAAATGATTGATACCAATAACCCATGTGGCCGGATTAAAAACTGGATGTCATCGGAAAATCCATCAGGAGGAACGCCGGGAAAAGCAAATTCGATGGCTGTTACTAATCCTGATAACCTGGGTCCTGAAATATTAAATACCGCAATTGACCATGACAAAATATCAATTGATTTCAACGAGAAAATCAACCCTAATTCTATTGATCTTATCGATTTGAAATTCGTACCTGATCTGTCATACGAAGCTCCAATCTTAAATCGTCCTTTTGATGATCAAATCACTGTCTATACGAATCAAGTACTGCCTAAAACCACTTATCAATTGACAATCACCAATCTGGTAGATTGTGTTGGTAATATCATATCATCTACCAATAACACATCTACATTTAATCTTCCTGAAACCGCAAAAGCTTTGGACATAGTAATCAATGAAGTCCTGTTCAACCCCAGGACTGGCGGAGTTGACTTTGTGGAGGCTTTTAATAGATCGGACAAGTACATCAACCTCAAAAACTGGATAGTTGGGAATTTTGATGATTCAGGAGTGCTAAATCCCAAAATTATCTCAATTGATAACCTGATTTTGGATCCAGGAGAATTTATAGTTCTAACCGAAAATCCTCGCATTCTCAAGGCTGATTACCCATCGGGAGATGAAAGGACCTTTCACGAGACGGATTTGCCCTCATTGCCAAACGATATGGGGAGCATAGCATTCTTAAACCCGGATAGTGTGGTTATTGATAGGTTTGAGTATTCAGAGGATTTTCATTTGCAACTTCTCAAAGACTTTGATGGCGTCTCTCTGGAAAGAATTTCAATTAATGCACCTACGCAAAACTCCGATAACTGGAAGTCGACGGCAAGCACGGCTGGATTCGCCACACCCGGTTTGAAAAACTCACAATCACTATCCATAATTGAGAATAAAGGTACTATTGAAGTTGAACCCCGGGTTTTTTCACCCGATAATAACGGATTCGATGATTATGCAACGATAAGTTATCAATTCGATGTGGGCAACAACATCGCCAATGTAACAGTATTTGATCAAGTGGGAAGACTAGTCAAAAAGTTACTGGATAATGCTTCATTGTCAACTTCCGGGTTCATTACATGGGACGGCACTAATGAAAGTTTTCAGAAAGTCAGGATTGGTTATTACATTATCCACTTTGAAATTTATGATAGCTCAGGAATGACCAATCAGTTTAAAGAAAGGGTTGTTGTTGGTGGAAAATTGTGAAAACACCAATGGCTAATAACCTCAACAATGATTCTACCGCTATTTTTCCATTTACTTTGGGTGTTATAGGAATTTCTATTGTCTTATATCAAATTAAACTACGCACATGAAAAAATCATTCTTAACAATATCCCTATCGCTAATCGCGATGATGGCTTTTAGTCAGGCAAAATTGGAAATAGGATTGAAGGGAGGACTCAACTCATCAAAATTGAACATCGATGAAGCGGGTCTCAAAGAAAGTGCTTCCTCATCTTTTCATGCCGGTATCTACACCCTAATCAAAGTTTCTAAAATTGGAATTCAACCCGAAATTCTCTACTCACCTCGAAAAAACAATATAGATTTTGGTTCAGGTAACGTTGAACAGAAACAGGTTTACCTGGATATACCAATTATGGTAAAACTATACTTAGCTGCAGGTGTTAATCTACAGGCTGGGCCGCAAATTGGCATTTTAACCTCTGCAGAGAGCGCTGGTGTAGACGTGAAAGATAATCTAAAGGGATCTGATTTTAGTGTCGCTTTTGGTTTGGGTTGGGATGCTCCATTTGGCCTTCAGGCTAACGTCAGATATTTGTTGGGTTTGAGTGATATCAATGATGCTGGTTCAGGCTCAGCAAAAATCACCAGTAGAACATTTCAGTTCTCACTCGGTTATCGGTTATTTAAAATAGGAAACTAATCATCTATTTTAGTTGTTAAAAGCCGGGGCATTTTTGCCTCGGCTTTTTTTGTGATAACGGATTTTATATCTTCCACTCCTCGTGCAACTGCCAGAATACACCAAATCCCAACTCTCACTCAGAAATGGTCAGGATAGAGACGAAATCTGGGTGGCCTATAAAGGCGATATCTTCAACGTCACCGAATCTTCCTATTGGAAAAAGGGTATGCACTATGAACATTGGGCCGGGCAAGACCTAACCAATGAATTGGCCGATGCTCCTCACGCCGAAGAAGTTTTTAAAAGGGTAAAAAAGATTGGTATTCTCATTTGATGACCGAACTACACAACTATCCGAAAGTCTAATTTCAAAAAACGGATAAAATAGCGGAAAAAGTTCAAACCTTTGAGG
>JAQCLE010000072.1 GCA_027592755.1 Bacteroidota bacterium
TCATTATCAAGCAGATGCACTCATTTTTTAACCTATATTCATCTCAAAATATAATTCACACAACAGGTTTTCTTAATAATATTAACCTGTTGTGTGAAACTAAAATATAGCATGTTTGATTTGGTTCAAAGGTCTTCCCAGAGAAAAGTGATTGATAAATTGTACCAGAGTCAGAGCCGTAATCTTGGATAAAATTCTTGTCCTGAATCCCAAGAATGTCTTGGCATAGTTTCTCCTAATCAGGAATTGATCACATAATTGAGAGAATAGTGTTTCCAGTCTTTTACGTGTTTTTCGAAAAACATATGGGTAAGGTTTATAATCCTTTTGATTACTTCTTTTTGGTGTATACAACCTAATAGCTGAGGTATTAAATAAGTCAAGCTGGATTTCTTTACCAATGTATCCTTTATCCCCAAGTAACTGACAATGAGACAGTTGTTGGTTCAGATCTTGCAAAACTTCATTGTCGTGAACACTGGCTTTAGTCAGATCTATTGAATGGAACACCCCGTTGACCGAGCATACACCATGTAACTTATATCCATAGAAGTACATCTTTTGCGAAGCACAATATCCTTTGTCAGGAGAAGTTTCACAGGCTTCCCGGCAGATATTCACTCGCTTTTCCCTGGATATTTTACAGATTTCTAAAGGCATCGAATCCACAATAAAGAAGTCTTCTATTGAACTGGGTCCTGTCAATCAGGCAAGGAAAATCATCGTAATGACAACTTTTGATTTTCTTAAACAGAAGATTTTCGCTATCAATAGACATATACTCACTAGTTAAATTCAGGCTAATTACCTCTAAATCAGATAGTTTAGGTTTCCTTCCAACCTTCAGTATGTTGCCCTCTGAGTCAAAGTCAGGCAAATTGAGTGCCTTGATTGTCTGATAGATTTTATCGAAATTACGCTTAATGTTGTGCATCTGTCGTTGAGTTAAATTGAATGATTTTACAACCTTAATTTACTCAATATCAGGCAGATGCACACTTATTACACATAACTAATTATCGATAAATATCATTTCACACAACAGGTTAATATTAAGAAAGTATTATTCCCCGTTGCTGAATTGTTCCGTAAGAAACTTAGTGGCCATCCTGATGCCAATGTCTGTTCCTTCGTAAAAACCGTGACCCTCATCCTGTATCCACTCCAACTCAACATGGGCCCCAACCTCCTGGTATCGGTCGTACATTTCCTGAGAACTCAGCGGTGGCACAGTTTTATCATCTGTTCCATGATTTAAGAACAATGGAGCGGAAGCTTTAGTAATGTTTTCATAAGGAGAGATCATTTGCATTTCCTCTTCTGTAAGGCCAAACCTTTCTGCCCGGTTATCGCTGGTACCCGGGGTAAAAAAACCGATGTAAGATCCTCTGTTTCGAGTCTTTCAAGGAATTTTGAATCCTCGGAATCCTCATCAAATACATTACATTATTGGAGAAAAATTAAAAGGCCAATAAAAATGGAGGAGTTTTTATTGGCCATGACTAAAACTACCAAAATACTCTTACTTTCTAAATAATATTTAGAAAGTTGCTTCGAGTCAGTTTACTTGCTGAACCTCTTCATGAAATCCCATGCCAGCTGTGTTGTATTAATTGTCGTCTCCTCGCCTTCATAAAGCATATGGCCTCCTTCGTTGATGGTCACAAGTGCTACCTCGGTCTGCCCATCACAGTCTTTATAGGTCCAGGCCACACTTTCTCCGGAGATCCAGGTTACTTCATAGACACCTTTGCAATCATTCTTTCCTTTCCAGCGTTCAAAATTCTCTGCTGCTCCAGGCATATCTTCATTGGCCATGTACAAATCATCTTTAGTCCCCATAATGGTCATTACGGATACAGGTTTGTATTGTGGATCATCTGGAGTCAACAAATGCAAAGACATACATGCTGCGGCCGCAATCAAATCGCTGGCTTCATTGGCTACACGTTGAGCCATGGCACAACCATTAGACAGACCGGTTACATAAATCCGCTGCTCATCAATGTCATGCTTGTCCACCAATTGTCTAATCATTTTCCTGACAAAGGCCATGTCATCAATTTCATTGTCAGAAGCAGGACCACAACATTGAACCGCTGCGTTCCAGGATTTACATAGTCCGTGAAGCCACGCTACAATGAAGCCCTCGGATTTGGCAACGTCCTCAAATCCGGAAATTGAACGTTGATGAGCTGCGTTTTCTGTCCAACCATGGAAATCAAGTACCAGGGGAACATTTTCAGTTAAACCAGTTGGAATAAAAATATCCCAGCAACGATAGTGATCCCCCATGTCAACACAATCATCGCCATAAGGTTCAGCATACTCCTCATAACTACGTATCTCAGAAGGAATACCAATAATTCGCCAGTCGTTTTCCTCTTTAGCAAGGGCAAAGTCCATATCCACCACGCCTTCATCATTATAAATTACTATTACGGCAGTATCACATGCCACTTCAAGCTTTGCAGTTTCCAGGTTAATATCCACGAACATTAGCATGCCATAGGATTTGGCTTCGTTAAGAAGTGCCCGCATTTCTTCCTTGTTTTTCGCCTCAGTGCCACTAAAGTTTTCTGAATAATATTGCATGACACCGTCGATATCCCCAGAAGAAAGTGCTTCTCCCCAAGCATCCATTGTGAGTAATATCTGCTGTTCTTCAGGGGTTTGCCCTTCTTTCAATGGTGATTTTCGATTCGAGCATGTAGCCAAAAGCGTCAAAACAACAAAAGCGATTACTAATCTATTGAACATGGTCTTTTTCTTTATTTATCAATAAGTATTCAATAATGAAATTACTGTTTTTACAAATGAATCAGATCCCGAGGTTTGCTGCAATAAACGTATATGTCTGTCGCCACCGTTCGTCGGTCATACAGTACATATCGTGGCCGCAGTTCGTCTGCACATAACTCACCGGTATATCCAATCCTATCAGGTAGTCACGAAATACTACATTCCGCTCACCAAATGCTCCGGCAATCATGCGAATTGCCGAATTTGCCTTAATATAATCGATGTTCTTGACAGCATTCTTCCAGGGGATTGAGCCGTCACAAGTTTCTTGCTCCCAAACACTTTTATAGCGCGCTCCGTCAATTGATCATTAGACCTGAAGCCCCCGTCATAGGCTACGCAAATCCCAAACAGTTGCGGATGCTTCATAACATAGGCCATGGCACAGGACCCGCCCATAGAAAAACCCTGGATGACGCGGTTCTTACGGTCAGCCTTTGTCCTATACAACTCGTCGATATGGGGTATTAATTCCTTAATGACGTTAGTTTCTGCAGGAACTTTGCCGGTCAGGATACTGGCACGCCTTGGCGAGCAAACATGGCAGGCGGCGTAAGCATCCGTAAAGCGAATGCCCTCTTTTGCCAGATTGATACTTTTTCCATTTTGGAAATTTATTCTTCTACATAATCAAGCCACGGCCAGGGCAAAACACCAAGACGATTAGCCCACTGTTCCCACTTTGCTGACATTTCCTTCACACGATCAGGATATTTATCCGCCACATTTTTAGTCTCAGTCCTGTCGTTTTCAAGATCAAACAATTCCCAGGCATTTTTATCAGCCTCAGTGATTCGCTGGTACCTTAGAGTTCGTGCAACGAGTTTCCATTTGCCTAATCGAATAGCACGATTACCTTCATGTTCCCAGAAGAGCGCTTCTCTTTCAATCGGCTTATCAACAAACGCGGGCAGAAGACTTCGTCCCTCCATTGGAATAATTTTTTCACCGTTATATTCATCCGGGTAATTGGCATCAGCGGCATCAACACATGTTGCCATAATATCTATAAGATGACCGGGCTCATCGCGAAACTCACCTTTACTTTCAAAGCCGTTGGGCCAGTGGACAATTAAAGGAGTTGAAATTCCGCCTTCGTGTACCCAGTGTTTATAAAGTTTGAAAGGGGTGTTGCTTGCGTTAGCCCACGGCACGTCGTAACTAATGTAAGTGTCTGCTGGTCCGGGCATAACTCCTATACCATGCCGCATAGGTTTGCCATCACGCGTATATCTTGGAAACATTCTAAATTGAAGTTCGTCAGACTGCATCGGTTTCCTTTCCATCTTCTCATATCTTTCTGCGTCATACATTTCTTCAACACCGATAGTCTCGGCGCACGCACCGTTATCCTGAAGGAAGAAAATCAAAGTATTGTCCAATTCACCTTTTTGCTCTAAGGATTTTACAATACGGCCTATGCCCTGATCCATATTGTCAACCATTGCTGCATAAACTTCCATACAACGTATGCGCCATTCCTTCGATTCCTCTTCTTCCCATGGATAGGATTCAGAATCACGTTCTGTAATAGACCATTTTTCATTAATCAAACCCATTTTGATCATTCGATCATATCGTTCCTGCCGGATGACATCCCAGCCTTTGTCATATTTACCTTCATACTTTTTAATGTCTTCGGGCAGTGCATGCATAGGCCAGTGAGCGGCGGTATAGGCGACATAAATAAAATATGGATCGTCAGACTCGTGCTGATTTATGTAGTCAACAGTTTTATCACTTATTGCATCCGTATAATAAAAGTTTTCACCGGGAGGGATTTGAGTATTATCTTCAGTCAGAGAATTGGGATCATAAAAACTACCTGCACCGATAATTGTACCGAAGAATTTGTCGAATCCTCTTTGCCTTGGCCAGTTGTGCTTTGGTCCATCGGGCTCAACATATGGAGTCACATGCCATTTCCCTGACATATAAGTTGAATAGCCGTTAAGTTTTAATACTTCCGCAATCGTCATGGCTTTATTGCTCAGATCACCAATATATGGTTCAAGTTTGTGACCCGCATCCGTCATATGACCAATACCTGCCTGGTGCGGATATAAACCTGTAAGAAGTGAAGCCCGTGTCGGACAGCAGCGTGAAGTATTATAAAATTGTTTAAATCGTATACCGTTGGAGGCCAGTTTATCGAGATTTGGAGTGTTGATCTCACCACCGTAGCAGCCAATGTCAGAGTACCCCATATCATCGGCCATAATTAAGATTATGTTCGGTCTGCTTGATTTGTCTGTAGAAGGGGAACAGGAGAGCAAACAAAAAAAGCTAACGAGCACAACAATCTGGAAGCTGATAATTATGCTTACGCCTTGCATTTTAATTTTGATCATGTTTTACGATCCCAGTTTAATAAAAATATTATTCAAAAGTAATGGATTTTAATGGATTGATAAATTTCTCCATGATAGCGTCAATCGATTTTATAATCATATTGTTGCTTTACCTCTTGACAATGGTTCCAGAAAATTTTCTGTTTGCGGCTATCACGTAATAGAAGTAAATACCCGATGTAAGGATTGATTTATTCTCTGATAAGTTGATCCTAATTCCTGAATCATTTCGGATATTGATCTTTTTATAAAAGATCTTTTGACCTAATGCATTGACCAGGTGAAATTCCGCATCACCTTCGAAGATGCTTTTGGATGTAATTTGAATTTCTTCGTCGAATGGGTTGGGAAATAAACGAACTTCCATGTCATCCGGGAAAGAATGTTCAGTACCGGTGACGACTTTTTTTCTCAAGGATCCTTCCTTTAGTTTAACCAATTGATTTGCCTCCACATTTTCAATAAATTCAAGCGAACCATCTGGCCACGTTACTGTTATTTTATCTACAAATTGATGACTCCCCAACCCAAAATGTAAGGGCTTGATACTCTGTCCAAATAAATTTACTCCTGTAAAATAGCGATGGTAATCTGCACCTTCACAGGTAATGGAAACTGTCGATCCAAAAGCATTCCTGTTACTCACCGAACCTTCCAACTCAATTTGGATCCAGTTGGCATTCTCCCCACTCTCCTCAACCGTCAAATTCTTATAAAGTCGAGAATGAGAATTTCTATTAGCCACTAGAATATCAAAATCACCGTCAGAATCGTAATCAAACACCTCCAGACCCATGGCATGTTGAACATCGTTAATACCAAGCGCCGGTGCTATATCCTTGAAAACTCTACCATCATTATTGAAAAACATGTTTCGATCCCCATCAGCAATTTCAGCTTTGAACCCATTAACTACATATAGGTCCTCGTCCAGGTCATGGTCTGCATCAAAGAATCGGGCACCCCATCCCCATCCTGTATTATCAATCCCGAGTAACTCTGACTGGTTGGCAAAAACACCATTGCCTTGATTGACAAAGAATGGATTGGGTTCATGGGCAAATATGTTGGTCAAATAAATGTCAAAGTTCCCGTCATTATTGTAATCGCATATATCAGCACCCATACCATTTCCCTTGTTGGCCAATCCATAGGCAGCAGCAACTTCTTTGAATCCCCCCTGACCATCATTTTGATAAAGGGTGTTTTCCTGGCCATCATTGACAACATACAGATCTTTAAAACCATCACTATCTACATCAATGGGAATGCTGGTAAACGTTTTACCTCCATCATGCAAGCCCAGATCAGGACCAACATTGGCAAAGATTCCACCTCCATCATTTCTATAAAACCTGTTTCTATTATTCCAATCACTTACATACAGATCCAGGTCTCCGTCCAAATCGTAATCCCACCACAAGCCATTGGTACTGTAGCAGTTTTCGCATCCTTTCACGCCTGAAACCTCAGAGACATTGGTGAAAAGCCCATTCCCCTCATTGTGCCACAATTCATCATACCCGGAGATGGAGAGGAATATGTCTGGAAAACCATCGTTGTCGTAGTCTCCCCAACTGGCACCAGTTTTTGCCCCTACTGAACCGTAAGTACTTTTAAGCTGCCAGTTGATGAGGTTAGCTTCAAGGGTGACATCAGTAAAACCATGATCACCGTCATTTCGAAGAAGTCTGCTCCAGGTATTGGAATCATTAGCATCCAATTCATCTGCTGCAACCATGTAAATATCCAAATCGCCATCTAGATCATAATCAGCTACAGCCACTCCGTTGGTATTAATTAATTCACTTTGTTCGGCAAATGAGTTGACATTAACAAAACTCTGACCATACGAAATCAAAGACCCTGATGCCATGATCAGGAAAACTGCCAGATGGGGAAGGACATGATCAGAGGAGAGGGCCATTAGCGCTTAAGCAGACTGCCAGTTTTGTGCCCCTTCGATGAGATTAAAGAATAGAAATACATTCCCGAGATTAGCCCTGATCCCAAATCTGTCAGTTGAATAGTTAATCCGTCAGATTCAGCAATATTTTTTTCTTCGAGGTGGATTAACTGCCCCAATGTATTGGTCAGTCGGAAAACTACAGAACCATAAACAGGCTCGTTGAATTGGATATCAATTCGATCTGAAAATGGATTGGGATAAATTGAGACGCTTGCATCGATAGCTTCGTCTCCGATACCCGTTACTACTTTTTTGCGAAGCGTACCTTGTTTAAGATGAACCAATTGATTGGCTTGAACATCCTCAACAAATTCTTTCTCACCATTTGGCCATGTGACTACAATTTCGTCCACTTTGATATGTGAACTTAGCCCGAAATGAACTGGTATGATGCTCTGCCCAAGTAAATTTGTGCCGGAATAATGACGGTAATAAAAATTGCCATCACATCTTATTCTGACCTCCGAACCAAAAGCGTTCCTGTTGCTTGTACTGCCTTCAAGTTCAATCTTAATCCAATTGATGTTCTCACCTCCTCTTTCAAGAACTGTGTTTTTAAAAAGACTCATGTTGGCATCTCGATTTGCTACCAGCATGTCATAGTCTCCGTCATTATCGTAATCAAATACTTCGAGTCCCATCGCATACTCTATACCATTGAGGCCGGTATTTGGAGCAACATTGGTAAATATTTCGCTCCCCAAATTTTCGAAAAACATATTCCTGTCACCCTCAGCGATCGGTGAATCAAAACCATTTACTACATAGATATCTTCGTCCAAATCATGATCGGTATCGAAAAATCTAACGCCCCAACCCCAACCCGTATCATCCAGCCGAAGTTCTTTTGCCATATTAGTAAAAACACCGGTACCATCATTTACGAAAAACGGATTGGGATGGAAATAGTGAATCTGAGTTACATAAATATCAAAGAAGCCGTCGTTGTTGTAATCACCCACGGCTACCCCCATACCATCCCCAATATCTTCCAAACCGACCTCAGCAGTGAGGTCAACAAAATCATCATTGCCCAAATTTCTAAAGAATCGATTCTCTCCTTTGTCGTTTACTAAATAAAGATCCTGAAGACCATCCCTGTCCAAATCAATTGGTAAACTTGTCCAGGTAAGCCCCAAATCATCTAATCCCGTAATCACACTGATATCTGTGAAAACATTGTCTCCGTCATTACGATAAAACCTATTCCTTCCAATCCACTGACTAACATAAAGATCGAGGTCTCCATCCTGATCATAGTCCCACCATACGCCATTGGAACTGTAACAACCAGAGCACCCGGCGACATCGGCAACTTCAGTGACATTGGCAAACTTGCCGTCACCTTCATTGTGCCATAAGAAATCAAATCCATTATTTGACAGAAAAAGGTCCGGGTAGCCATCATTGTCGTAATCTCCCCAGCTTGCTCCCATGTGTGCACCCATGGCCCCTTTACGAGCTCCACCCTGATTATTGATTAATCTTGAAAAGATGGTGGCGTCCTTATAACCTGAAACTCCCTCATTCTTTAATAAACGACTCCATGTGGTTGGATCACTTTGGTCATATTCTTCTGCCGAGGTAACATATATATCGAGATCGCCATCCAGATCGTAATCGGCGACAGCTACACCATTTGAATTCAAAATTTTGCTTTGCTTCTTAAACTCTTCCACAAGCAGGAAAGTTTGAGCACGGCAATGAAGCCCGTTTAAAACGGCAAGTGAGATGATTCCAAATATTTTAAAAGCAGTTCTCATGGCAAGACAAGCTATAGTAAAGTTAATTTAATTTAACTTTCTAATGTTAAGAAACTCAATGTCTCCTTTAATATTCGCGCTATTGATTAATATGCCCTTTATTTATACTGATACTCAGGTCTCTCGCCCGTCTTTATCCAGTTGACCAATTGATCAAAGGACTCTGCTACCTCTTCGTTGCTAAAAGCGCAATGACCATCCCGAACAACATACTTTTGCCTGTACAGGTGGTTTGTATTGTTAATAAAAGTGGCTTGTTCATAGTAGTTGTAGTTACTGGCTGGTAACAACTCATCATAGGTGGCATGCATGGCTATGATTGGATCTGCAATTTGACCAGTTGGTGTGTAATAATTCAGCACATGCTCAACAGCCCTTGGGATTTTGGAATAACGCTTCACGTTCTTGTTTAACTCCTCATCATTAAACCCAAAACCGTCATAAATAGACTGAAGGTTATCAACAGGCAATCCACCTAATAATCCTGACGTTTCCTTTAGAACGCTTTGAGCGAAATACAAACCCATGGCAGGGTCTTCTTTCTTAATCCTAAAATGCTCTGCATAAATTTCGGTTAAAGGCTTTTTTTCTTCAAAAATTCTCCAATGTTTCTACAGATAGTCTCACTTTTCCATTTACAATTTGTCCATTATTGGGACCAAATAAATAATCGAACGTCACAAGCATATCCAATGTCGTTTTAAATAGGGCATGCACTGGCGCCAGCCAACCACACAACGGCAATGCGCCATTATACTCTGACGGATACTTTTCGATAGTTGCAATGGTAATTATCCCTCCCATTGAGTGGCCTGTTATTAGCGCCATATTGGGCTTGCCGTATTTCATTTCGAAATAGGCTCGGAGTGCCTCCGTATCAGCTATACCTTCTTTAATCACTAGGCCCTTGCTCCGGAATGACGAGGAAGCAAACGCATAACCCCTTTCGGTAAAGATGTCGGAAAAATCGCTGTCCTTCGTCTTCTTCTTCCTCCTCATTTTCTTCTTCCTCTTCAGCGCCCTCAGCATACTCATCAGTTTCTTCATAACCATGTGCATACATCACTAGCCCTCCTTTCCACTTTTCGGGGATCTCAATATTGAAATCTGCTTTATTAATTTCTCCTTTATCAATGGATTGACTTTTTAAGCTTGTCGATAAGTATAGAAAAGTAAATATTACAATTACAGTCTTCAAACAATTAATTTTTCCATTCTACAATCTTATTACCATCCGGAGTCATACCTTCGGCATGAGCCATAACAGCCTCTTCGTTTAATGACGTATCATAAATCAATGTTTCTGAGATTATTCCATTAAAATTATACCCATTGTACCCGCTGAAATCCACGCCAGCCCCAATATTGAAAGTATGAGTTGGATTATCATCAGAAATCACCTCCATCCCTTTCATTATAAACTCCCCATCAACGTAGAAGTGTGGGTATTTATCACGAATAACAACTGCAATCGAATGCCACTGATTGTCCAAGAGGTTGCTCGCAATAGTGAGCTTTGAATCATCATCATAGCCGTCATTAAAGATCAAATCTCCCTTACGAAAGAACATAGTTTTCATCCCCTTTCCTTCAAATTTATCAGAATAAGGAACATCTCCTAACCGGCACTTAGAGTATAGGGTCCCACCAACATTGCTACGAAAACGCGTCAGGATGGAGATATCTCCACGTCCAAAATCTACATTCGTGGTTTTATAAAGAGGATTGCCGGAGAGTTCCCCAATATTGGGCTTGCTTCCGTCATCAGCAGGGTCATCTCCCAGTTCTTTTTGTAGCCGATACATCTCCTCCTTTAAATCCTTAACCACATTTTTATAATCCGGATCAGAATAGATATTGTTCATTTCGGATCTGTCAGCCTTCAAATCATAAAGCTCCCATTGATCAATCCGGTTGTAATGAATGAGCTTGTGGTCGTAAGTTCTTACACCTATATGTGGCTCTGTCTCAAAGTGTGAATAATAGTAGCGATAGTACATGGAGTTACGCCAATCTGAAGGAATACTTCCTTTGAGTAGTGATAGAAAGCTTTTTCCCTGGGTACCCGGAAGTTCCGGTTGTCCGGCCACTTCCAATATTGTCGAGGCAAAATCCACATTGAGTATCATACCGTCACTAACCGATCCTCTTTCTATCTGACCTGGCCAGCGCACCAGAAAGGGCATTCTTAGACCTTCCTCGTACATAAAGCGCTTATCATAAAGATTGTGTTCCCCCAGATAAAATCCTTGATCACCCGTGTACATGATAATGGTATTTTCCGTCAAGCCTGATTCATCCAGATAATCAAGAATTCTACCCATGTTGTCATCAACCCCCTTCACACATCGAAGGTATTTTTTCATGTAGAGCTGGTATTGCATTTTCCGTTTGGCATCCCCTTCTAAATGAGCGGTCTCTTTCAAAAAATTGGTGTGATTACCCCAGTCACTCCCAATGTATTGGAGCTGTGTTCTCAAGGCATCACTACGACCCTCATAGGTATCAAAAAGGTTGTCCGGTTCCGGTATTTCAACGTCAGCTAAAAAATCTTCATAGTGCTGAGCATACTCCCACGTATCGTGTGGTGCTTTGAAATGAAGAAACAGCATGAAAGGTTTATTTGGATCACGTTTGTTTTTTAGATAATCGAGGGTTTTGTCAGCAATCACATCAGTTGAATGTCCCTTATATTCGGTACGCTTTCCCTGGGCTATCCAACCACTTTCGTGTGTATCTCCCATTTCAATAAATTCCGGATTATGATATCGTCCCTGTCCGGGTAGGACTGAATAATAGTCTAATCCAACCGGATTAGAATGAAGGTGATATTTGCCCACAAAGGCAGTTTGATAACCTGCCGTCTGCATAGCCTTTGGAAGTGTTGGCTGCCTCTGATCGAGTGCAGTGAATTTATAGACTCCATTTTTGTGTGCATACTTCCCAGTAAATATGGCCGATCGACTGGGAGTGCAGATTGAGTTGGTTACAAAACAATTTTTGAAAAGCATGCCTTCATTGGCAATACGATCAATGTTAGGTGTTGGACAAACACTTGCCAGCATCCCCCCATAGGCACTTACCGCCTGCGAAGTGTGATCGTCTGACATGATAAATATCACATTGGGCCGTTTCTGCATGGAACTGGCATTTTCTTTTGATTTACATTGACATAATGCCAGCACCAACGGTACTGCAATAACTTTTAGTGATCGATAGTTAATTATCATCATACCTCTCTGGTTAAATTCTTGGAACTATAGTTCAATTCTTTCTCCGGTCTTGGCGGCTTTATAAATAGCCTCGATTATGCGTAGATCCTGCAAGCCATCCTCTCCGGAGGCTATCACCGGAGTTCCATCCAGAATATTTCGGGCAAATGCATCCAATTGAACGGCCTGTTGGTTTTGCCTTGGGAAGTTCATCTTTTGATCATTGAAATAGCCCTCGGGGAGCCCTTGAGGATCGGCGTTGTAGCAAGGTCTCAGTCCAAAGGATCCCTTTTCTGCTGACACATGAATATAATCGTCACGTCCTACATAGCTGGAAACACAACTGACTATGGCACCATTAGGAAATTCCATTTCCCAAACAGCAGTTTCCTCCATATCAGGGAGTTTGTCCATATAGGTCTTATAAGTCCGGGCTGTGATGGCAACAGGTTCTACACCCATGGTATAGCGAGCACCCTGAATACAATAAACGCCGATGTCCATCATCGGACCACCTCCTGATAACTCCTTGTTGGTAAACCTCCAGTTATCACTATTGACGCCGAAAAAGGAAAATGAAGTCTGAATCAGTTTTACCTCACCAAATACCTTTTCACGGCTAAGCCGCATAATTTCCCGATGATAGGGATCAAACTGACAGCGATAGCCTATTTGCAGGAGTCTACCAGCATTCTTACAGGCATCAATCATGGATTGACCCCGCTCCACACTGACTTCCATAGGCTTTTCGCAAATTACATGTTTGCCAGCTTTAGCCGCTCGAATGGTGAAATCGGCATGTAATCCATTTGGCAATACTATATAGACCATGTCTATATCAGGATTATCAGCCATTTCATCAAACGAATCATAGCTGTAGATATTCTTGTCCTTTATGTCATATTTTTTCTGAAAATCCTTCGCTTTATCAGCATCTGGTTTCCCGGTCACAAAACCTGTGAGTTTACAATATTTCGAATGCTCAAATGCCGTCGCAATGAAATCAGTACCATACCAGGAAAGCCCTACCAGAGCAACTCCTAACTTTTCTTCATCAGGTAATTTGGTTTCGTGGATTCCAGCAAGGATGGATGGGCTAATCGCTACAGCGCTCAACCCTAAGGCTGAGGTTTTCAGAAATCTCCGTCGTGGAGTTTTAGCCAATACATTGTCAAGTTTAGATCTCATAAGATATCATTTATGCCCCTCAACGGGACCGTTTGAAATAAATTCTTCCGTTATTTCATGCTTCTGGAATGGATAGAGCATCTGATCGATATAATCGTCTGACATACCTCCCGGAATACCGTAGTGCTGAGGACTCTTATCTTTGGGAAGATAAAAAGTACCAAATATCAGATCATAAATGGGTAGTAAACCAGAGTAATTCTTGTTCCAGGCTTCCTTTTCTTTGGAGTGATGCCAGTGGTGGTATTCTGGGCTTACCCACAGATATTTTAGAAAGCGTAAACGCCAATTAAGGTTCGCATGAATGGTATAATCCCAGACCCTGCTAACCATGGCCAGGTATCCTAGATCGATCAAATTAAAACCGGTTAGCACCATGGGTATGGCGGTAAAAGTGGATCCCCATACCGAATCAAAGGGATGACGGCGCTCTCCGGAAATCCAGTTCAGTTGCGACGGTGAATGGTGAACTGCATGTAAACGCCATAAGAGTGGAATCTCATGAGCCAGTCGATGCTGCCAGTAACCAAATAATCCCTTGAAAAGAAAAGCCTCCAATATCTGCAGCCATCTTGGTTGACTAGCGATCGCCGTTGAAGCTGAAGTAATTTGTAACGGTTCCAAAACTGAATACACAAGAGCTATAGGGACCATAGAAAGCACAGGATCGATTGTAACATGCAAAGTGTCAGTGAACATCGATTTGTGAAAAGTGGTCATCTTATGGCGCCGAAATATGAATTCCAGGGGAATCATGATACCCACTCCGATAACGAAAAACCAAATGGTATCCGGGCGGTAAATCACTACCGTAGTAATGGCAGCCAAATAAAATACCAGTAACGCTTCGTTACGATATTTATATTCTTTAAGCTTATTTAAAAGATTGCGCATCTATTTTCTAATTACTATTCACCAAAATGTTTTTCTTTTTGATGTTCATGTCCACTAGGCGGACGGGCACTTACTTTTTGTCTTGAAACAAAAACTAAGGAAAAATTCAAGCCCGCCTACGGAGTACAGGGCTCTGATCAAAATAGCTAAAATCACTGAGTTATGCTGAAAATCCTTGAAACTCCCTTCGGTCAAACACAAGTATTGTTTAACCGCTTCACCCATTAAATTTCCTTTACGCATTTTGATCATGGCCAATCTTGCTGCACCAATTTTGGAGTAAATCCAAATTATCCTTGCACTCATTTATTTAACACTATTGAAAAACATTGTTTACTTTAAATGAGATCATATATTATCCCGTTTTACAGTTATCAATAGCCCTAGTTACTGTCTGTCGTTTAGTAAAGTTAAAAGACTTTCTAATGTTAAGAAACTTTCTGCGATCCTTTTATCCCAGTTTATAATAATCCGGGTTTAACGACTATGTAAATCTACTCTACCCACTGAATTTGAAGAAAATTCCCCCATTGAGTGGCCAGTAATGATGCTCTCGTCAGGAACAGTACCTATTTCCTCCTCTTACCTTCCCAATACCTCAAATCTTCGGTAATTCCGACTTGTCCCTTTTCATTTGTGATACCCTCAAAAACCAGTGGCATGAATGGATCCGGTTGTTCATTAACAACCCATGCCATGGCACGAAAGAGAATGATGCGAAACTCCGGATCGTAATAGGTGAAGGTGTGATGCCCTGTGGTGGTGCCAAATACCTTACCCTTACCTAATTCATAAGTCCAAAACATTGGAGATTCTTCCTCTGATAACTGTTCTTCGGCAATCGGCACCTCTACTTCCTCCCCATCCGGGCCAGTTCTTACAGAGCCAAGAACCTTAGTTCCTTGCTCTTGATATAAATCCCAATAGAACTCATCCCGGATGGTAATTGTATTTGGGAAACCTCGAAAAATTGGGTGGTCATTATTAATGTTGACCTCTTCGAAAATAGCCCCCCATTTTGATACGCCTTCGTTCCAGGCAAAGCCCAAACATTCGGACAATAACTTTCCTTTTGAAGCGGGACGCATAATGGCTGTTTCATGAAGTGACACTACTCCTCCTCCCCTTTCAATGAATGCCTGAAAAGTGGCATACTGCCTCTTCTTCAATCGTGGTAGATGAAGGTACATTACGGCGAGATCAGCTCTGGAAAATTGTGCTTCGGTTGGAAAATGGAAGACCTCTTCAAATGTGAGATCAGGCACTTCTCCTAACAACTCTTTCATCAGGTCCTTGACTTTGACGTAGTCATGAGCCCCGGCAATATGATCACCATCATAACCATAAACCCAAAGTAAGTGTAACGGACGACTTGGTTTTTTAGAATTTACTGTTCCGATAATCTCTTCTAATTGAGATTTCTCAACAAGTGGTTTCGGTAGTTGATAAAGATGCTGACCAATAAGGTCAAAATAACCAAGAATAAGAATGGCTATCAGAGTTCCAATGTATTTCATAGTATAAATCTTGAAAAACTACTCCAGTGAGGAGATGCTGAGTTTCTTCTTCAACCAGTACTTGTCCTTATAAAACTCATATGGACTAGGCTTGTAAGTACCGATAATAGCAACATTAGCCTTTTTGGGCACGGTCATATCCAAGCACCAAAAGACACTATTAACCAATAACCTTCTGGTGCCTTCAGACAACAAATCAGTAGCCGCACCTATTGTCGTTGAAAACACCTTACCTTTTTCACCACCTTTCACCTGGTAACTCTTTGTCCAGGCCACTGGCATCATGGGATCATTCCTATTGAATTCTATTCGCTCTCCGTCTTCTTCCTCCACTTCCAGACCTGCTACCTCAGAGTCAGTTTCCCTCATGCCATAAAGAGGGTCGTTCTTATCATACTCTCCTGGTCTATTTATCACCTGTCCCATAACAATTGGTTGTGAGTCACCGGGCAGCGGAAGTCTAACTCCATAAACATCGGTAGGTCCCCAGATATCACCTTCGTTTATGCCGTTCCAAATGGCATGTCCCTCTGCACCTGAGGCTATTATCCCACGGGTGCTCTGATGACGATGATCTCCATGATGAGAAATCCATTTTTCCCCTAAAATAAAACGACCAAAACCGCCTTTCCATTCGTCATCACCTTCATAAAAGTTACCATAGTGAGCGAACTTGGTTTCAAATTCTGCTTCGCTAAAATTGAATGCATGGGTCGACGTTCTAATTCCGAGAACTGGCTTGCCGGTTTTCAAATAGTCATCAATGTATTGCATCTGCTCATCCGGCAATGCTCTAAACCTGGTAAAGATGATCATCATGTCGGCTGATTGAAGCGCATCCAGACCTGGAATATTGTTGACATTATTAGGATTTACAATCCCGGGTTTACCCTCATCCTGAGCAAATAGAACAGTGCAATTAAATCCATGTGTTTTAGATAGAATCTTTGCCAGTTGAGGCAAAGCCTCTTCAGAACGATACTCTTCATCACCTGAGACTAACACAATATTGGGCATATCTGATCTACCGGGAAAGGTGAGCCATTCTTTCATCTGACCATTAACATCTTCACTTTTGAACCCTAAAAGTATACTCCAAACTGCGATAAATAGAATAATTCTCATATTAAAAACTTTAGATATTAAATATTAATTATTGATAAGAAACTCAGTGGTAACTCGATTAAACCGATCCAGATCCTCCCAGTGATGGACATGTCCGCCCTCTGGAAATGATACAAAGATTGAGTTTTTAATTCCTTCATGTAGCATTTCTGAAAATGCCGGAGGAGTGAAAATATCCATATCTCCAACCGTAATCAGTGTAGGTATATTGATTTCAGATAATCTTGAAACGGTATCATGATGAATGCAGGCATCCAACTGCCCCTCAAAACCCGCCCTTGTTTGTGGCTTTGGATTTGATGCGGCTCCTGCTTGTCCCTCCTTCAGGTCGTCCAAACCATTCTCATAGAAAGGTGGTGCGAAGATCCAGAGTTGCAGTAACTCCATAAAATCATCGGGCATACTGGTTACTCTCAATTTTTTCAAATTCTCGTAAACAGTTTTAGCATAGTTGTTAAATCTTGGCCATGTGCTGATCAGTGCAATCGATTGGACACGATTAGGATGATTTAATGCCAATTGCTGGGTAATTGCTCCTCCCATCGAAATTCCTGCCACCCTTGCTTTGTCCATGCCCAAATGATCCATTACCGCAATGGTATCATTGGCCATCATTTCCGTGGTATATGGTCCCTGAGGTTGGTCAGATAGGCCTACACCCCTGTTATCAAGGACTATGCATCTAAAATTTTTCTCATATTCAGCAACATGCTTTTCCCAAACATTTCCATCAGCACCAAATCCCATAATCAGCACCAAAGGATCACCTTCTCCTCGAATTTGGTAATAAATTTTTGTGCCGTTTGAATCAGCGTAATTACTCATAGTTATTATCAGAATTGATTATTACTCCATTGCTTTTTAATGAATTCAAATCCTTCCTGATAGATTTCATCTGAAGGGGAAAAGTCACGCCATACATTAATTGCATTTGCAAAATCCGGTATTATGGTACAGAAAGCTTCTATAGTAATCCAACCATCGTAGTTGACCGTCTTTAAAGCACTGAAAACCTCAACCCAATTGATTTGTCCTTTACCGGGTGTGCCACGATCATTTTCACTGATATGCACATGCCTCAAATGGGAACTAATACAATGGATAGCTTCTCCCTGACTTTTCTCTTCCACATTGGCGTGATGAGTGTCAAAAATAGCCCCTACGTATGGATGATTAACTTCATCCAGAAGTTCCTTCAGAGAGGCCATCGTATTTACCAAATAACATTCAAACCGATTGAGTGCTTCCGGTGCCAGCATAACATTAGCCTGCTGGGCATAATCACCTGCCTTATAGAGCATCTCAGCACTCCACTTTTTCTCATCAGACGTCGGTGGCTTTCGACTGAAATAAGCAAATGCTGAATGGATTGGACCACAGATAACCTCTGCCCCAGCAGCTTCTGCCATATCAATAGCCCACTTCAACCTATCAAGTCCAGCCTGCCTGATGGTTTGATCAGGACTTGCAATATTCGTCTCTTCCAGAAGTGAGGTTACGCAAGTCACACCCATATTCATACCGGCCAGGTGATTGCCAATGGTTGTGTAATGAGCGATATTTCCATCCCCCAGGGGTAGCTCTATTCCCTCATATCCCGTTTCTTTTAATTGGTCAAAAATGGGGTAATGCTGCTCCGTAACATGATTCGTCCAAAGCAGCATGTTCATTCCTACTTTCATCTAATTTATTTTTTTAGTTGTGACTGATGAAATGGGGCAATATATATCATAACGTTCTTGTGTTTAGTCTAAATAACAGTAAGAAATTTTGTTCAATTTTGAAATTTACTTATTAAATGTTAGAAAGTAAAGGGAGTTCAATCTGAAACTGGCCAAAAAGGGCTATTTTACTTCTTCTTGTGCCCCTATGCTATTTGCACTAAATTAACGATTGTCCCGATTCCATTTTAACCGTATGAATTTATCGTATTTACCAATAATGCTTGCTAACCTCCCTCATTTCCGGATACTTATCATCGACATCGTCATACTGTCCTTTTAGTTTCAACAATTTAGTCTTGAGAGTTTTAATATCTTCTTTATAAGCCGGGTTATTATATACATTATTCATTTCTTGGGGATCGTTTTGGAGGTCAAATAATTCCCATTCCGGTGGAGTTGATTCTTCGTAGGCGCCCTTTGCATCCAATGGCTGACCATAGTAAAAAATCAACTTGAAACGTTCAGACCTGATGCCATAATGTCCAGCTATATTAAAATTCCCCCGGTGCATCCAATAGCGGTAGTACATGTCAGTTCTCCAATTTTCCGGAGTCGTGCCATTCAAAATTGGTCTTAAACTCTCTCCATCCATGTCATTCGGAACCTCTACCCCAGCATAATCAAGAAACGTTGGTGCGAAATCTACATTCAGTGCAAAATCTTTACTGATCGATCCTGGCTTAATCTCCTTTGGGTAGCGAATAAGTACAGGAATACGCAGTGATTCATCGTACATAAATCGTTTGTCGAAAAGGTTATGCTCACCAAGAAACATTCCCTGATCCGACGTATATATCACGATGGTATTTTCTGAAAGCCCTTCATCGTCCAAATATTTCAACACTCTCCCGACATTCTCATCAATCGAAGCTACGCAACGCAAATAGGCCTTGATGTACATCTGGTAAGCTATTTTCCTCACCTCCTGCGGAGAAAAATTATTTTCTAGCTCCGGTCTTTCGGAATCTACCGTTTTCAGTAAGTAATCAAACTCGTGAGATTTGTCCGCATGCAATACGCGGTGTAATTCACTCAGATTTGTAAAATCTCCCATAATTCGATTTTCTCTTACAATCCGCCTATCAACAAGCAATTGCTCCGATTCGTCTGATGACTGTTCATACTCCAAATACATTTTTTGCGTGGTTCTTTTGATCGCTTCCCCCCGGTTTTTGTAGTCATCGAACAACGTAGAAGGTTCAGGAATTGTAACCCCCTCATAAAGCGATGCATGTTTAGGGTCATATTGGAAAAAATCATGCGGTGCCTTGTGCTGATACATTAAAAGGAAGGGTTTATCCTTGGGTAGCTCCTTTAGAAAATCAAGGGAGATGTCTGTAATTATATCCGTAACATACCCCTTAAGTTTTTTAAGTCCTGCGGGATTTCTTCCTCCGGGTTTACCATTCTCAACACGCCAAAACGGTGTATCGGGATCTCCGCCTGGCACAATCCACCAGGGCATTCCGGATTCACTCATAGTTGGGTCGAAATAGGAACCCTGTCCATTAAGCACATTATAGTAGTCGAAGCCTGTGGGTTGCGACTTTAAGTGCCACTTGCCAACTATGCCTGTATAATACCCTGCCTCCTGAAGAAGTTTTGTAAACGTTTGCTGGCTGCCATCAAAACTGACATCTATCGATTTTACACCATTATTATTGCTGTATTTCCCTGTTAGAATACTGGCCCTCGCCGGTGAACAGATAGAGTTTGTACAGAATGCGTTTTCAAATATCATCCCTTCCGCTGCCAAACGATCAATATTGGGAGTCTCAATAACTCCAGACAAAAAACTCTTATAGGCGCTTACTGCCTGAAAAGTATGATCATCGGAATAGATGAAAAGAATATTTGGCTGAGATGGAGCTTTTAGATCACAACTTAGTACGATCAAGCCAAGTAATAAACAGCTAAATATTGGTAATATTTTCATAGTTTCTGTCATTTCTTATAAGATATAGTCAGGACGAATAGCAATGAAATTAATTTAACGCATTCCATTAATTCAGATTTAATCATGCAATGGTTGGGTTGGTAAGAAAGGATGAATCCCAATACCGGAATTGCACCCTTTCCTAATTAACTGATTATCAAACTTTTAGTACATACAAGGGTCAGAACAGCTAAATGGGCTCAGGAAGTTGAAATGAACTCGCTTTTCCAAGGTTGTGAATAGTATTTTGAACTCTTCCTTCAAAAACGTTGCCCTCGGCATCTTCAACTTTGTAAGCTATGGTCATTACATCAATAGGCTTAATATCAGGCAGTGTGAGCTTCACAGTCATTCCGTCCGTACTAACCTCAACGTTAGATATCTTCAGGGTTTGGGTATTG
>JAQCLE010000005.1 GCA_027592755.1 Bacteroidota bacterium
TCAAAGGTTTGAACTTTTTCCGCTATTTTATCCGTTTTTTGAAATTAGACTTTCGGATAGTTGTGAAATCTATACTTTAACGCGAAGCTTTGTTTCAGCGATTTCGAAGAAAAAAGAATAAATTCTACGGTCAATAAAATTTTAAGAGATCTGGATATTTATGAGATCAGGGATCTTATTGTCGGTAGTCCCCTTAACAAGTCGATAAGTGGAGGGCAGCGGAAAAGATTAAACATCGCCCTTGAACTTATCCGTGAGCCATCAGTTCTTTTTGTCGATGAACCTACCTCAGGATTGTCCTCAATGGATTCGGAAATGGTGATGAAATTACTTAAAGAGCAGGCTCGAAAAGGTAAGTTGGTCATTGTAATTATTCATCAGCCTTCTTCTGATATTTTCAAACTATTCGACAAACTCTGGATATTGGATAAGGGGGGGTATCCAATTTATAATGGCAACCCCATTGATGCAGTAGTCTATTTTAAAACCATGAATACCCAGGTAAATGCTGCGGAAAGCGAATGTCGTACCTGTGGCAATGTGATTGCCGAACAAATACTTCAGATCATTGAAGCCAAAGAGATTGATGAACAGGGCATGCCAACCAATGAACGGAAAGTAAAACCTGAACAATGGTTTAGCCGGTATAAAGAGCATATTCTACCAAAATTAAAGCGCGTAAAATGGCAAACGGCACTACCTCCATCCAACTTTAATATTCCGAACCTTCTTGAGCAATTTATAATATTTAGCAGAAGAAATTTATTCTCCAAAACCACCAACACCCAATATATTCTACTCAACCTGCTTGAACCGCCAGTTTTGGCTTTAATTCTCGCGTATTTTTCAAAATACTCTTTGTCTGATGATTATGTTTTTGCAGATAATAAAAACCTTACTGTCTATCTATTTATGTCTGTTGTAGTATCCCTCTTTTTAGGGATGTCCATTAGTGCAGAGGAAATTTTCAAAGATCGAAAGATCATGGTACGCGAGTCGTTTCTTAACCTAAGTAGGTTGAGCTATCTCAATTCCAAAATTGCTTTTCTATTTGTTCTGTCAGCAGTTCAGACGTTCATTTTTCTATTGGTTGGGAACTGGATTTTGGAAATTGAAGGGATGACTTTTAGCTTCTGGCTAATCCTTTTTTCTACAGCCTGTTTTGCGAACATGATGGGCCTCAATATTTCAGCAGGATTGAATTCAATTGTGACCATATACATTCTAATACCGCTTATTCTTGTACCCCAGCTGTTGTTGGGCGGTGCTATGATAAAGTTTGATGAACTGCATCATAGCCTGACCAGAAAAATTTATGTCCCCATAATTGGTGATGCAATGGTTTCAAGATGGGCTTACGAAGCACTGGCCGTTGAACAGTTTAAGAATAACCTATATGAAATTAATTACTTTGAATATGATCGTCAAATCAGTCACGCCGCATACCAATCATCTTTCTTAATTCCTCGTTTGGAGCGGCGAATTGATAAAGTGCTAGAGAATATAGAACAAGGAGATACCAGTATTGCCAGAAAGGATATTCGCACCATTAAGAATGAATTTGAAATTCTTGGCACAATAGACGGTAACCAATCTTTAAATAGGTTGAGCGATTTTACTATTGGGTATTTTACTGAAAGTACGAAGGAAAATGGCCTGTATTACCTTAGTTCGCTAAAACGAAAATATCAGACATTACAGAATGACGCCAATGAAGCCAGAGAACGCATGTACGCTCAACTTATTGATAGTCTGGGTACGGACAGGATTCAGCAAATTAAAGATAAGAATTACAACAAGGGCCTGGCTAACCTCGTGCAGAACCGTGATGAATTAATCAAGGTGCTAGAAACCAATAACAGGTACATTCAAAAGAAGGACCCAATATTTATGTATCCTGATTCCAAGATCGGAAGAGCTCATTTCTATGCACCTGTAAAAATCATTGGATCCTGGAAGATTGATACCCTCTGGTTTAACCTTGCAATGATTTGGGCTATTACGGCATTGTTTTACCTCGCCTTGATCACGGATGCACTGAGGAGGTCATTACACTATCTATCCAGAGTCTTCAGGAGAAATAAGCACTAAACTTCACAGGTTCTAATATCCAGCACTTATTTATTTATTACTATTTTGGGTGATCTTTTTTTTTAAAAGCAATCAGTTTTACCATAAACCTACTTAACCTACAAAATGGAAAAACCATATATTGACCCACAAACAAATCTTAAAGAATTAACCGTAAAGGCCGTTGTTCTTGGAGTAGTTTTATCGGTGGTACTTGCTGGTGCCAATGCCTATTTAGGTCTTTTCGCCGGGATGACAGTATCTGCTTCAATTCCAGCGGCAGTTATTTCGATGGCTATACTTCGCTTGTTTAAAGAGCATAATATTCTTGAAAACAATATTGTCCAGACATCAGCCTCTGCCGGGGAATCACTTGCGGCTGGCGTCATATTTACATTCCCAGCACTTGTGCTAATGGGCTATTGGGAGAACTTTCATTACCTCGAGACTGCTTTAATCGCCCTATGTGGTGGTGTTTTAGGAGTTCTGTTTACTATTCCATTAAGGACAGCCCTGATAGTAAAACAGAAATTGAAATTCCCAGAAGGGGTGGCTACCGCCGAAGTACTTAAAAGTGGGGAAGAAGGAGGAAGTGCTATAAAAGTGCTCGTCATGGGCAGTTTGGCCGGGGCATTGGTTAAATTCTTTGAAGCTGGTTTTAAAATTTGGGAAGGAATATTTGAGAAAGGGACGCTCATTGGAAACAAGGGGTTTGCATATTTTGGTATGAATCTGAGCCCTGCTCTTATTGCAGTAGGCTATATAGTTGGGATACGAATCGCAATCCTCGTTTTTGCCGGTGGCGTGATTAGCTGGTGGATAGGTATTCCCATAATTGTTGGTATGGAGGGGGCAGATAATTTAATTAATGAATACGTCACGTCTGGAAGATTTGCATCGGCTGATGGCATCACGGCACCCCAGTTGGGAGCAGCAATCTGGACAACAAGAATCAGGTTTCTGGGGGTGGGGTCAATGGTTGTTGGAGGTTTATGGGCCCTGATTAATTTGAGAGGTGCAATTACTATGGCCGTGAATGAGGGTTTAAAAGCCTTTAAAGAAAATGTCGATGTTTCCAAGGTTTTGAGGACAGAGCAAGACACACCCATGAAATGGGTGATCATCGGGGTCGGTGCAATGATTGTTCCTATTTTTATTATTTACCTCAGGGAAATTGAGATCGTGGCCATTTCAGGCCTAATGGCAATGTTTATGGTTGTTGCTGGTTTCTTATTCGCTTCAGTTGCCGGATATATGGCTGGTTTGGTAGGAAGCTCAAATAATCCTATTTCCGGTGTTACCATTGCCACCATCCTTACTTCTTCATTGATCCTTCTGGCGCTATTAGGAACAGGAGCAGAAAAGGGACCAGCAGCGGCAATATTAATTGGATCGGTGGTTTGTTGTGCTGCTGCAATCGCAGGAGATAATATGCAAGATTTAAAGGCAGGACATATTTTAGGGGCTACACCAAGAAAGCAACAGATTATGCAAATGGTTGGGGTAGTTGCCGCAGCGTTCGTTTTACCTTTAATATTAGAATTACTTAATACTGCCTACGGCTTCGGGCCAAAAACACTTGAACACCCCGATTCATTGTCCGCACCACAAGCCACATTAATGCAAAGTGTCGCGGTTGGGGTTTTTGGAGGTGGGCTGCCTTGGGGGATGGTTTATGTAGGAATGGCACTTGGCGTGTTAATAATCATTGCAGATAAAGTTCAGGAGAAAAGGGGCTCCGATTTTAGAATTCCTGTATTGGCAGTTGCGGTTGGGTTGTATCTGCCATTTGAATTGGACAGTGCAATAATGTTAGGAGGATTAATAGCCTGGATGATTAGTGTTTACCATGAAAAGCAAAAATCCACGAAGGCAGATTTTGAAGGAGCAGTTCAAAATAGTAGTAGATCTGGTCTACTGATAGCGTCGGGTTTGATCACCGGTGAAGCACTGGTTGGTATTTTCCTTGCCATCCCTGTTGCAATCTATGGATCATCGGATGTTTTGGCCATTGTTGCAGAGCCTTTTGGTAGTCTTCCGGGTCTGGTTGTAATCATTGCTATATGTTATTGGGTATACAAGATTTCGATAAACGCTTTCAATAAGAGTTAGAATTTGGTTAGCTCACTTTTCTTTATTCGGTTATAAATGAAGGAATTTTATGATGTTATTGAAGACAAACAAAGGAGAGGAAAATATATACAAAGTCGGAATTGGTAAATTAAGACATATTATTATAGATATGCTATAGATATGAATTGAGAAAAAGCTTAATATAGCACATAACGTTATTGTAAAAAAAGCAAATAATCGAGTAGAAAGAGAAATGGTTATGTTTTAAAAAAGTTTCTCGTCCTATGGCTATTAAAAAATCCTTTTCTACCTTAGCGTTACAATGATCAGAATAAACAATATCAACAAGTGGTGGTGTAGCGAGAAACTCGGTGCATGAACAGATTGTTGATTGATTGAAAATATAAACAACAAAGCCCGCTGTTCAGCGGGCTTTTTTTATGAAATAATGAAAAAAGTAAAACTTAAATCAAATTATAGGAAACTCCTGGCTGACACGGTTACTCCGGTAAGTATTTATCTTAGAATACGTGACAGGTTTGCCAATTCACTATTACTTGAAAGCTCCGATTATCATGGACAAGAGAACAGTTTTTCCTTCATTTGCTGTGATCCTATTGCCGAATTTTCTTCTGATGGCGCTAGTATCACAATCAAATTTCCGGGGCAGGAGATTGAAGTCAAGAACTTGAGTAAACCGTCTGAGTTAAAATCTCAATTAACTGATTTTATAGCAAATTTTGAACATGGCCCTTCTGATTTTAAATTCATTACTAATGGTTTGTTCGGCTACCTCGCGTTCGATGCTGTCCAACATTTTGAAGATATAAAATTCGGTAACGATAAAGAGAATCAATTCAGGATACCTGTTGTGAGATACCAGGTATTTAGGTACGTAATTGCAATCGACCACTTCAAGAATGAGCTATACGTGTTTGAGCATTTCCCTGAAAATGACCAGGCAAACGGGCTTGATGAATTAGCCTCTCTGATTATGAGTAAAAATGTTCCATCTTATGACTTTTCGACAGAGGGATCATCGGAGACGAACTTTACAGATGCAGAATTCCTGGAAATCATTAAGAAAGGAATGGTGCATTGTAATCTTGGTGATGTCTTCCAAATTGTATTATCAAGGAGGTTTTCACGACAGTTTAAAGGTGATGAATTTCAAGTTTATAGGGCATTGAGATCGGTAAATCCATCCCCTTATCTTTTTTACTTTGACTATGGAAGTTATAAGATTTTTGGATCTTCCCCGGAAGCACAGATCGTCGTGAAAGGGGATGAAGCAACTATATATCCAATTGCGGGTACCTTTAAACGCACCGGTGATGATCAGGCTGATGCAGAACTTGCGAAAAAGCTGTACAATGATCCAAAGGAGAATTCAGAGCATGTAATGTTAGTTGATCTTGCCCGGAATGACCTGAGTAAAAGTTGCACAGCGGTAAAGGTTGAAACTTATAAAGAGATTCAATACTATTCTCATGTGATTCACCTGGTCTCTAAAGTTACCGGAAAGCTAGAAAAGGGAAAGCATCCTTTTGAAATAGTGGCAAGTACTTTTCCAGCGGGTACGTTATCCGGAGCTCCGAAACATATGGCAATGCAATTAATTGATAAATATGAAACAGTAAAAAGGGGATATTACGGCGGTGCAATTGGATTTATGGGCTTCAATGGAGATTTTAATCATGCCATTATGATTAGGTCATTTCTGAGCCAGAGCAATGTACTATACTACCAGGCTGGTGCTGGTGTAGTGGCGAAGTCAACTCCTGAAAGTGAGGTTCAGGAAGTATATAACAAATTGGCCGCATTGGAGAAAGCAATAGAAATTGGCGAGAAGATTTGATATGAAAATTCTTGTATTAGACAATTATGATTCTTTCACCTATAACCTGGTTCACCTGGTAAAGGAACTTGGTTATGGAAGCGGTATGGATGTATTTAGGAATGATAAAATCAGTCTTAATGATGTAAATAAGTATGATAAAATCATTTTATCACCGGGCCCAGGGTTACCAAAGGATGCTGGGATTATGCCAGAATTGATCAAACGATATGCCCCTTCAAAAAGTATTTTGGGTGTGTGTTTGGGCCATCAAGCAATTGCTGAGGCATTTAGCGGAAAGTTGCTCAACATGCCTGTGGTGTTACATGGTATAGCAGATATGGCTCAACTGATCTCAGATGATCTAATCTTCAAAGGCTTGCCAAGGGAATTCAAGGTTTGCAGGTACCATTCATGGACTGTTATTCCTGATTCAATGAATGGTTCGTTGGAGGTCACAGCGGTAGATCAAAATTATAATATCATGGCGTTGAGGCACCGCGAATTTGATGTCAGGGGATTGCAGTTTCATCCTGAGTCTATCATTACCGAACATGGCAAGGAGATTATGAAGAATTGGCTTGAAATAAAGTAATATGAAAGATATACTTAACCGACTTTTTGAGTACAAATCATTGACAAAACAAGAGGCAAAAGACGTTCTGGTTAAATTGGCCAAAGGTGAATTTAATAACAGTCAGGTGGCGGCTTTTCTTACTGTTTATTTAATGAGATCAATCACAGTTCATGAGCTTGAGGGTTTTCGTGAAGCAATGCTTGAATTATGTCTACCAGTTGAAATCCCTGAATATGATGCGATTGATTTATGCGGAACCGGCGGTGATGCCAGGAACACATTCAACATTTCAACGCTGGCGTCATTTATTGTTGCAGGATCTGGTCAAAATGTTGCAAAGCATGGAAATAATGGAGTGTCATCTGTTTGTGGCTCTTCAAACCTATTGAATCATTTTGGGTACGAATTCACCAATGACATTGATAGCTTAAAAAAGAGCCTTGATGCTGCAGGTATATGTTTCCTGCATGCCCCACTTTTTCATCCGGCAATGAAGAATGTTGCCCCGATCAGAAAGGAGCTTGGAGTAAAGACGTTTTTCAACATGCTGGGCCCTATGGTAAATCCTTCTTTCCCGAAGAAGCAATTGGTTGGAGTCTTTAGTCTTGAACTGGCCAGACTTTATGGATATTTGTATCAAAAATCTGATTGTCAGTTTACGATTCTACATTCACTTGACGGTTATGACGAAATATCCCTTACCGGGCCATTTAAAGTAATAAGCAACAAAGGTGAGGAAGTAGTTACTCCTGCTAATCTTTCATTTTCACAATTACAACCGGAAGATATTTATGGTGGAGAAACTGTTGAAGATTCGGCTAGAATATTTGAAGATGTACTCAAAGGAAATGGAACAAAAGCACAAGAAGAGGTGGTTATTGCCAATGCAGGTTTCGCTATAAGCTGTGGAAAATCAATCTCACGGGAGGAGGGGATTGGACAAGCAACAGAATCTCTCAAATCCGGTAAAGCGCTTGAAAAATTTAAGTTAATGGTTGATCCCAATACGAAGATTTCAATGAATTAATTGGATGCCAAAATGAATATTTTAGAGGAGATTGTTGCTTTTAAGAAAATCGAGATTGCAGAAAGGAAAAGCAATGTTCCTGCTAATGCATTGGAAAACAGGCCATTCTTCCAATTCCGGAGAAGATCATTGAAAGATAGTATCAGAAAACCGGATTCAACGGGAATAATAGCGGAGTTTAAACGAAAATCACCGTCGAAAGGAATTATTAATGATCATGCGGATGTTCGGGTAACAACTTCTGCCTATTGTCGATCTGGTGTTTCTGGTTTATCCGTACTTACTGATTCCAACTATTTCGGTGGTTCTGATGCGGATTTGATTCAAGCCAGGGAGGTAAATGATATTCCAATTTTAAGAAAGGATTTCATTGTTGATGAATACCAGATAATTGAAGCAAAATCTATTGGCGCCGATGTGATCTTGTTGATTGCGGCTGCCTTAGACCCCAAAAACCTGGTAGAGCTGGCAACATTTGCAAAACAAATGGAGCTTGAAGTATTAATGGAAGTTCACTCACTCAAAGAGTTAGAAAACAATTTGTCAGATCAGATTGACCTTATAGGAGTAAACAACCGCAATTTGAAGACCTTTCAAACAAGTATTGCAACGTCTTTAGAATTAGCTGATCATATACCGTCTGATTTTGTGAAAATTTCCGAAAGTGGAATCAGTAACCCGTCCACAATAATTGAATTAAGTCAAGCAGGGTTTGAAGGATTTTTGATAGGGGAAAACTTCATGGCTACTAATGATCCTGGTAAGGCTTGTGCCCAATTCATAAACGATATTGAGTCAGTAAAAAGTTCTAATTCTTCATTGAAGTCTTCCTCTCAGGGTCGGAATGTGTCTCAAAACAAGGTATCATGAAGCTCAAAGTGTGTGGCATGCGAACCCCGGATAACATTGCACGCGTTGGGAAGCTATCGCTCGATTTCATGGGATTCATTTTCTATCCTGAATCAAAAAGATATGTGGGTGATAATTTTGAGGTTTCGACTTTTGAATCACTGCCTGAATCCATCAAAAAAGTGGGAGTTTTTGTGAATGAAAAGCCTACAGTTATCCTGGAAAAGGCCCGAAAGTATAATCTTGATTATGTACAACTACATGGTGGAGAAAGTCTTGAAGACTGCATCTTTCTGAAAGAGACAGGAATAGAAATAATAAAGGTCTTTTCCGTTCAGAATAATCTTCCAATTAATGAGTTGGAGAGATTTTCAGAGGTTGTAGATTTTTTCTTATTTGACACCCAGTCATCAGGATTCGGTGGATCAGGAAAGAAATTTGATTGGTCAATCCTTGAAAAATACTCAGGAAATACCCCCTATTTCCTGAGTGGTGGAATTGACATCGATGATATTGAGCATATTTTTAGTTTGAATTTGCCAGGACTATGCTTCCTGGATGTGAATAGCAAATTTGAAATCAGTCCTGGCCTAAAGGACGTAGATAAACTGGAGGAATTGGTATTAAGATTGGACAAAGACTCCTCCTTGGAGGAGATTTAGAGGTGGGTTGGTTGCCGGAATCGGTATGACTGGTTAAACCCATGGCAGTCACTCCCATGAAAACAATTAGTAAGTGGTTGAATAGCAAAACGGGTCACTAAGCCAGAGCTGAGCGACCACTATCGGGAACCCAAGCCGTCATTCCCAGCGAGACCGGGGAATCTACCTGATGAATTTGATGAAAAGATGGCTTTTAGATACCATTATTGAAAATTCGTATTTAAGAATGCACTTTACGGTTTTATTTGAGCATTCCAATCATTACTCGCATCTTTGAATAAGTTCTTAAGGTATTCTTTGTTCATTATCCAGGTCCAAATAGGCTATCCTAGTAAATATTTTATTAATTATGGCCCGACAGTCTGAAGATTTTAAAACCCTCACCACTAAGGAAAAGTCCCTCAAAATTAATATGGTTGAATCAATCTACGGCACCATGGCTGAGATTGGAGCAGGGCAGGAAGTAGCATCGAATTTCTTTAAGGCAGGGGCAGCCTCAGGAACGGTGGCCAAAACAATGTCAGCATACGATATGGCGTTCAGTGATGCCATTTATGGCCCCTGTGAGCGCTATGTCGCAGAGGAGCGGTTGATGTCCATGCTGGACAAGGAGTACACACTTCTGAATAAAAGACTAGCTTTTAGAGCCAAGAAAACGAATTTCTTTGCGTTTGCCGATACGGTTCAAACACTCAATTATCAGCGCTCTATCCAGGGACATGGCTGGATGGGCCTGAGGTTTCAATTACACCCGCTTTCCGAGCCAAATGACATTGTTATTCATGTCGTGATGACGGATAATGACCCCGTTCTTCAGCAACAAGCCCTGGGAATGGTTGGCGTAAACTTGATATATGCGGTGTATTTTCACAACGACCCTGAAGACATCGTTCTTTCATTGGTGGATAATCTGAACCATGGAAGGGTTGAAATTGATATGATCAGTCTGGTGGGTCCCGATTACCGTCATGTTGATAACAGGTTAATGAGCCTCAAGCTGGTAAAAAACGGGTTAACGCAAGCAGCCCTGTTCGATCCCAACGGACAGGTTCTGCAACCTTCTGAAGCATTGTATAAAAAAAATGTCATCGTTTTGCGTGGGAGGTTCAAGCCGGTCACTTTGGTAAATGTCGACATGCTGATCACGGGTCTGCGCCGGTTCAAAAAAGAAGAGGATGTTGATAATGATCAAATTGTAGTGCTGACAGAATTAACACTTGCCGATTTAAGGAATGGTAAAGGTGATATTGATATCGATGAGAATGATTTCCTCGATCGTGTAGATATTCTGTGCTCACTGGGGCAAAACGTGATGATTTCCAACTACCAACGTCATTATAAATTGGTTAATTATTTAGGGCAATTCACCAGGGAGAAGAAAAAGGCCCTCATCATTGGGATTAACAACCTAGAGAGAATATTTGATGAGACCTATTATGAGGATTTACCCGGAGGTATCCTGCAGTCCTTTGGAGACCTCTTTGGATCGAATATCAAAGTATACATCTATCCGGCACTCTCAATCACCGACGGGCAGCAACGTGTTGAGACCTGTGAGACATTCAAACCAGTAGAACACCTTGTCCCGCTTTATCAATATTTAAAAGTGAATGGCAAGGTGGAGGATCTAACGGGGGCTAATATTGAAAATCTTCATATTATCTCCGATAACATTCTGGAGATGATTCAAAAAGGGCGACCCGGCTGGGAGGAGATGGTTCCATCCAAAGTGTCTTCCTCGATTAAAAAGAACATGTTATTTGGCTTTAAGGGACAGTTGGTATTGGACGATGATGACTGAGGAGCAAATCATCATCTTTGTTCATCCCTAACAATTGTGTATATGAAAGTCATGTAGGCGACGGATGTACCGATAACGGTTAACCAATGTATTATATTTGCGTTCTTTAAACTGATTTTGAAAATTTACAACAAATAGAAATGGGAAAAACATTAGAAATTACAGACAATAATTTCGAGGAAGTAATTAGTTCTGAATTGCCGGTATTGGTTGATTTTTGGGCCGAATGGTGTGGCCCATGTAAAATGATTGGTCCAATAGTTGAAGAAATAGCCGGTGAGTATGATGGCAAAGCAGTAATTGGGAAAGTAGATGTAGACAACAACCCAATGGTTTCTGCCAAATTTGGTATCAGGAGTATTCCAACTTTGCTTGTCTTTAAAAATGGTGAAATAGTAGATAAACAAATTGGAGTTGTTCCAAAGAGCGTCTTGACCCAGAAGTTAGATGCTCAGCTGGTCTGAAATAATCAATAAGATAAACTGTTAAAAGGGATGTTTTTACATCCCTTTTTTTATGGAACTGAATCCTGAAGTATGCTCACATAGAGGTAAGGAGCAATCTTGTTAAACAGACTGTCTGTCATAATTTTTATTTCTTTTAGGTCATTAACATCCTGAATTTGATGTTGTCGGCTAAATGAAGAAATGACCCTGGCCATTCTATAGTCAACATATGGATGTTTTTTTAAGATTTCTTCTGAAACACCTGATAGGTTAATTTGCATTGGGGTAAAATCGTCCGCGACGAAAAATTGTTTTACAACCAGGACAAGTACGGTATCGTTAAGCCCATATACTTCACCCAGCTGTTCGATAGAACTGAATCCACCAAGCGCATCTCTGAAAGAGACAATTCGTGTTGATAGCACATCCCCAATTCCCCTTATCGTCTTGAGATCATTAGCATTTGCGATATTGATGTCTATCTGAGCCAATGGGCTCGATTCTTCGCGTTGCGTTTGTTCATGTGGAGTTTGCCTGGCAGTATAATCCTTATTTAACTGTGTATAAGTTTCAGGCAAATCAATATAGTTGTACAGCATATCGAATAACTCATCAGTGAACCCATAAATTTTTTTTAAGTCGGATTTAACCCTGAAGCGCCCTCCTTTCTCACGATAGTTTAAAATGGTTGTAGAAAGCCGTTTATTTAAGCCCATTGAATCAAATTCCTGGAGTGACAAGGTATTGGGGTCAAATAAGAAGGGTTTCAAATCAGGTACTTTACCTCCTGGAATCATTAGCGTATCCATTGCTATCAGTGATTGAACTTTTTCCCTCCATTGATCCATTAATTGTCGATTATTAACAATATCATTATTTACTAAAAAGATTCTTTTTAGAAGGGGTGGAACGAATAAAATGATGATTAAAAGGAAAATCAAAATAATAAAACCATCAGCTTCCTTTCGTGAGCATGTGAAATATTGCCTTATCCTGGAACGTAATCGATGTAGCATGTTGTTATTAAACCGTTAGATAAAAATAAACATGGAAATCCAATTTATAATAGTTATGATCGTCGGTCATATTCAAAAATATTTCCAAGCCAATAAAAAATAATTTAAATTGGATTGATTATTAAAAGGATTTAATGACTAAGTTTTTTATAATCAGGATTAAATTCGCAGTTATATCTGTTTACAAATGCATAGCGATTTTAGGGCAGTAGGTATCTCTTATAAGAATGCGCCGATTAGCGTGCGGGAATTGTTTGCACTTGATGAAGCTTCTTGCCGTCGCTTATTGCAATTTATAGGTGATCTCATCGATATAACCGAAGCTCTTGTGTTATCCACCTGCAATCGGACGGAAGTTTATTATAGTTCGTCAAGAGATCAGTCTGAAGACCTTATTAAATTATTGACACTTGGAAGAGAGCTAAAGGATATCAATCAGGTCAAGGAATATTTTGTCAGGTATAATGACCGCAATGAAGCTACCAGGCATTTGTTTGATGTAGCTGCCGGCCTGGAAGCCCAGGTTACGGGCGATTTACAGATCATTAATCAGGTAAAAAACGCCTATCAATGGGCTGCAGATGAAAATCTGGCTGGACCCTTTATGCATCGGCTTCTGCATTCCATTTTTTTCACAAACAAAAGAATTGTTCAGGAAACACCATTCAGGGATGGTGCCGCATCTGTTTCCTATGCTGCTGTAGAGCTTATTGACGGATTGGTTAAAAACTTTAATAATCCTCAGATTCTTGTTCTTGGGATTGGTGACATAGGTGAAGATGTTTGTAAAAATTTGAAATCAATTGTTAAAGCAGACGTATTTGTAAGTAACCGAACTGAAAAAAGGGCACGTGAAATTGCCCGGGAATGTTCCTTTAATATAATTCCATATAAAGGCGTGTGTGAAAAATTTAAGGATTTTGATGTAATCGTAAGTTCTGTAGCGACTGAACAACTTCTTATAACCAAAGATCTCATTGGAACGGATACGTATACCTTCAGGTATTTACTCGACTTATCTGTTCCGCGGAGTATTTCGGAGGATGTCGAAGAAATTCCCGGAGTAATCTTATTCAACATAGACGGTATTCAGGATAAGGCTTCTACAGCATTAGAAAAGAGAATGTCTGCAATTCCCGCTGTAAGTGCGATTATTCAGGAAGCGGTTAGTGAATTTAATAACTGGACCAAAGAAATGGAAGTTTCACCAACAATAAACAAGCTCAAGAATGCACTGGAACAAATCCGCAGAGAGGAAATTGCCCGGTACCTAAAAAATAATACAGAAAAGGAGAGCGAAATAGTTGATAAGATTACTAAGAGTATGGTTCAAAAGATTATCAAATTGCCGGTACTTCAATTGAAAGCAGCATGCAGGAGAGGTGAAGCAGAGACTTTGATAGACGTTCTTAATGATCTCTTTGATCTTGAAAAACATCCTGAAAAACTAGATTCCTAAGGTAGGTTATAGCATTCACCAGATGGTGCTTCAATCGATAAAATTTCTCTCGTTCTTTTTATGTCTGACCTATTTGTCATCAGGGACGGCCTCATCTTTAACGAAAGAATATCAGGTTTTTCTTTCCCAGGGGAAAAAAGGATTGCGAGATGACAACGGGTTGGTTGTGATACCGGCAACTTATGATAATCTTGGATGGTCAGACGGGAACGAAAATCCAGTTGATGATGTTTTGGGATACGAGGAGAATGATAAATGGGGTATCATTAGTACTTCCAATTCTCGGATTACAGATGCGCTCTATGAAAAGCTTTACCCCGTGAAGGGTGACATGCTCATCAGTTCCAGAAAGTCAGATTTTTCATCCAAAGCAAGATTCGGTGTTTTGGACAAAAGTGGTAAAGCTGTTGTTGGCTTTCAATATGCGAATCTTGTTCCTTGCAAAAATAAACTTTTGGCCAGTCAGATAATTTCCGGTGAAAACATGGCTTATGGCCTTATTAACTATTCTGAAGAAGTCATTATACCTGTGGTCTATGGCAGTTTACATGAGGTAAACACTGGCTATGCAGCCAGTGAGAGTGGCTTATTTGCCTATTTTGATGAAACAGGAAAGCAGCTTACAAAATTTAGCTATGATCAGATTCAACCGTTGAATGACAAATATTCTAAATGTCTGATAAGGGGAAAAATAGGGCTATTGGATAGAAAAGGGAACGTGGTTGTGAACCCTGAATATAAGTCAGCAGAATTTGTCAACGATAGCCTGGTACTGTTGACTGAATTCCCATTATGGGAATTTGTTCTACCAGGTAAAGAACCTCTTGCAATGTTCAGCTATGATTCAATGGATCCTGTAAGCCACGGAGTTTATGAAGTAAGTGCCAATGGCCATAATGCCCTCATCAATATTCAGGAAGAAGTAATTGTTGAAAAAGGGCAGTGGAGTATTGATCTTTTGGATGAGCAATTTGTATTGGTTGAAAACAACCAAAAATTTGGTGTGCTTAAGGAGGGAGGAATTTCTTTGATCCCGATGCAATACGACTCAATTTATTATTCAGGGGAACATTTTTTTGCCTTGAAAGATTTCAACGGAAAACCTTTGTGGCAGATATATTCAACATTTGGCACACCCATAAGTTCCACATATTTTGAAGCAGTAGGCCTAATGAATGATGGCTTAATGCCAGCAAAGAAGAATGGATACTGGGGTTATGTTGATTTTAGTGGGCATGTGGCCATCGCGTTTAAATACGATCATTCATCTTCATTCAAAGATGGAAGAGCAAGGGTAAATTATCTTGGGAACTATGGTATTATTAATTCAGCTGGCCAATGGGTTGTTAATCCGGAGCATGAACAAATCGAGGTAATCAATAAAGACTTGTTTATTAGCAGGAGGGCGGAAAGGTCAGACATTATCAATTCGGCAGGTAAAGTGGTATATCAAACCTATCATGCATTGGAGGCGCATTCCCTGGGTGTTAAAGAAGTTACATCGAGTGGTAAATACGGATTGATAAATGAAAAAGGAGAGAGAATATTGGCGCCTGAATTTGATTATATCTCTGATTTGAAAGATGATCAACTAATGATCGTTAATAGAGATGATGACTGGGGTGTGGTTGACAGAAAGGGAAGTTTCATCATAAACATGACGGATGAATATCAAGAGATCAGGGATTTTTCAGAAGATTTTCTGGTGATAAAAAAAGATGATCGTTATGGTTTCATTGACCTTAATGGAAAATTAAGAATTGCCAATAGGTACGATGATGTTCAAACCTTTAACGATGGACAAGCAGCTGTAAAAATTTTGGGGAATTGGGGTTTTATTGACCGTTTGGAGAGGCTAAGCATTCAGCCCAGGTACGACCGCATTGGGGTTTTTATCAATCAGGTTGCTATCGTGAAGGAGGATGGCAATTTTGGGTTGATTAACAGAGATGATGAGGACTTGATTGATATAGTTTACGACTCGATCTGGACTTTATCGTCGGGTTCATATATGATAAAGCAGAATGGTCAATATGGACTGGTATCCAGCAATGGCACCATGAGAATAAATCCAAAATACGATTACCTCGAGGAGAATGATAACGGGTTTGTGATCATCGAAAAACGTAAAAAAACGGGCGTTTTGAATTCGATGGGACTCGATATCATTCCTTCAATTTACGATCAGATTTATTACGATCAACTCAACGGGCATTACCTGCTCAAAACCGAGGGAAAAACGAAAAAACTGGTCTTAAGCAATTAAACCAGTATTTGAGAAGTGTGATCGGCAGTATTAACTTTTTCGATAATTTCTGCAATTGTTCCATTCTCATCGATTACGAAAGTAACCCTGGCAGTTCCCATATATTTTCTGCCGTACATTGATTTCTCAACCCAGGTGCCAAATTGTTCGTGGATTTTTTTATCAGTATCCGCAATCAGTTGAAAGGGCAATTCAAATTTTTCAATGAATTTTCTATGTGATTTTTCGTCATCTGAACTGATCCCCAGTACTACATATCCCTTTTCCTGGAGGAGCGAATAATTATCCCTCAGGTTACATGATTCAGCTGTGCAGCCAGGCGTGTTGTCCTTTGGATAAAAATATAGTACAACTTTTTTGCCTTTGAAATCATCAAGTTTTATGGATTTGCCATCCTGATCAACCCCTTCAAATGAAGGTGCTTTGTCTCCTGTTTTTAATTGCATTTTTCTAAATAGTTTGTTCGTAAATTATTTCATTGCCAACCTGATCCTCAACTTTAAGTTTCAATTGACCATTAAAAGGAATGTCGGGGTTTAATTTTTCAGACCAAATTAATTTTTTCTTGGAGTCATAATTCATTAATACCCAATCTCCATTTACAGTTACCTCATAAGACTTGATGCCCGACATCTCATCATCAATGATAAACCTGAGTTGAGCCTCATTTATTGCAATAGTGTTAACAATCGGAGGGATCGAATCGATGTCAATGGTGAAATTTACCAAATCTCGAGTCAAAAAGGCCAATTGATCGGCCACCCATTCACCACCAAAATATCCAAGTTTTCCTCCATTATCAATACTATACACTGATGTTTTTGCTTTGTTTGGATACTTCATTGAAGGCTTAAGCGTTACCTTAACATTTGATTTAAATGGATCCATCAAATGATTGAATTCAAAAAGCTCGCGATTTTTAAGACTGTCAATTGACTTTCGGGCTTTAAGGTAAAGCGTATCAAAAAGTGTGTTTTTTTTGAACTCCAGATCAAAATCATTGGAGAAGTAGCTGAACTCAACTGAGGATGGAACCATCGCTTTGAATGCCATTGTTTCTACAGAACCGCAAAAATCAATTGAGTCTGGAAGGCCATCTCTAAGATCCCAGAGATAGTACTCCCAGTTTTTCTCAGTGAGATAGGGCTCAAGTTCATACCCGAGACGATTAGTAAAAAGGGTAAGATGATTTGAAACTGTATCCTGGGCTTTCTTTCTTATTTCCAATGAATTACCCGAGACGTGATGATTCACACCGTTCCAGGATTGATCTAATCTTCCAACAGAAACAACAGCATTGGTTTGGAATTCCCATTCGGTTGTATTACCGTAGGTGTCTGTCATTCGGGTTTTGAAATGATGTGATTCACTATCGTCAATGTCAATTATCCCAAGGGTAGCATTGGTTTTATAAAAGGAAAGATCATTACCATCATCAACATACATTTTATTATAACGGCGCCCATTTTCAATCATGTTCTCATAGTTGGTATGAACAAGTATTTTTCGGCCTTCGTTGAATGATAGTGACTTGATATTATGAGTGAAAATTAATTCTTCATTGTGATAGAATTCGAGGCAGGGTATGCCATATCGGTTATTTGTTTCATCAAACCTGTCGTAGGCATAAAGTTCAATTCCAATCCTTCCTTTCAGATTGATTGGTTTAGCCAATTGGTAGACACCGTCTACGTTTTTGACATTAACTTCAAATCGACCAAACTTATCATTGACCCTCGAATCCAAATCCATTGATCGGAAAGCAATGGCCGAAATCTCGGGGGGGCGATTGTCTTTTATTTCTTCGAATCCAAATTCCAGGGGATTAAGAGCAATATGGTTTTGATCCCGTATTTCGAAATGGAGATGTGGTGCAGAGGAAGATCCGGTATTGCCCGATGCTGCAAGTAATTCACCCTTTGTTACCGGAAACTGATCTTTTTGAGGGAAGAGATCCACTTCATACGACTTCTTTTTGTATTGCTGTTGTCGTACCCAATCGGCAACATCTTTTTTAAACTCACGGAGATGCGCATAAACCGTGAAGGTGTTGTTAGGATGTTGTAGATACATGGACTTTCCATATCCTCCTGTTGAGACCTTAACCCTGCTTAAAAAGCCATCTGCTGCAGTAAATACTTTGTATCCCTCCACGCCACCGGTCTTGATGTCGATACCGGTATGAAAATGTGTAGCTCTTAATTCGCCCATTGAGCCAGAAATGTAATTTATTTCCCCGGGCCTGATCGGAAACATATAATAACCTTTCTGATTGTATATATCATCCGAAGGCATGGTAAACGCCAGCAAAAGGGCCGAAATCAAAATCCATTTCCCTTTACCTAACATTAAAATCAAGGAGCTTCTCACCTTCAATATATGCTTTTAAGTTATTACCAATTTGTACCGGTCCTACTCCCTTTGGTGTTCCCGTGAAAATCAAATCGCCTTTTTTTAACATGATAAACTGCGAAATATACGCTATCAGAAAAGGTACCTTATAAATCATGAGTGATGTGTTTCCGTTCTGGACATTTCTACCGTCAATTTCCAGATGAAAGTTGATATCGTTCAGATCATCATAATTGCTTAATGGATAGAAATCTGAAATGGGAGCCGACCCATTGAACCCCTTGGCCAGTGTCCATGGCAATCCTTTACTTTTGGCCTCTGATTGCAGGTCTCGTGCCGTAAAATCAATACCGATGCCAATTTGCTCAAAATATTTATTGGCGAAACGCTCTTCTATATTCTTGCCATGTTTGCAGATTTTGATGATGATTTCCACTTCATGATGGACATCATTTGAAAATGAAGGATAGAAAAAAGGCTGATTACGTGTAATAACCGCCGTTTCTGGCTTAAAAAAGATCACTGGAGAGGTGGGAACTGCATTATTAAGTTCCTTGATGTGATCTACATAATTTCTTCCTACACCTATAATCTTCATAAAATTAGAAGTTCAACAAAACTAAAAAGAAAGAGCGCTAAATCGTGACTCTTTATGTCAAGGGATAAAACAATACCTTTTAAGCGGCGTTGAATTTGAAAATTTATCCTTTTTCGTATAGTCAATCTGTAAATTTGCCAAAACTCAAAAATTATATTTTTATGATAAAGAACGTAATTGCTTCATTATTCATTGCTCTGGTATTTTTGTCAAATGGCTGCTCTAAAGTTCCAGTGACTGGTCGTAGCCAATTAAGCCTCGTTAAAAACTCTGAAATTATTCCAGCGAGTTTTGAGCAATATGAACAAGTTAAGAAGGAGAGTAAATTATCGAATGATGCGGAGCAAGTCGCTATGGTAAGAAAAGTTGGGACACGCATCCAAACAGCCGTGGAAAAATATATGAATGAGAATGGTTGGGGGAAAGAATTGAAAGGTTATGCATGGGAATTTAATCTTATTGAAGAAGAAACAGTGAATGCATGGGCTATGCCAGGGGGAAAGGTGGCCTTTTATACCGGAATTATGCCCATTTGCAAAGATGAAAAGGGTATCGCAGTGGTAATGGGTCATGAAGTGGCACATGCGATAGCCAATCATGGCAGAGAACGTATGTCTCAATCCATGGCTGCTCAATATGGTATGGCCTCACTTTCTGTAGCTATGGGTCAAAATCCAACAGGAACCCAGGAATTGTTAATGCAATCAATAGGAGCCGGGACGCAGTTGGGTATGTTAAAATTCTCGAGAACGCATGAGTCAGAAGCCGATCATTTAGGAATCATCTTTATGGCCATCGCCGGTTATGACCCGCATGAAGCACCGATTTTTTGGGAGAGAATGTCAACTCAAAGTGGGGGAGGTGCACCACCCGAATTCATGTCAACACACCCCTCACATGATACGCGGATTTCCGATTTGAACAAATGGATGGCAGAGGCACTTAAGTATTATCAGAAATAATGGAAAACGTTCTAAATACTGGCAGTTTCGGCTTCCCGGTCTATTTTCTTTACCAAACCCTGTAACACCTTCCCGGGCCCACATTCAATAAATAGGCTTGCTCCCCCGGTAATCATATTTTGTATGGTCTGTGTCCATCGCACAGGTGAGGTCAATTGAGCGATTAAATTTTTCTTTATGGTCTCCATATTATCGGAAGGTTGCGCATTCACATTTTGATATACCGGACAAATTGGTTTATTGAAATGAGTAGCATTTATCGCCTCGGCAAGTTCTGTTCTTGCCGGTTCCATTAATGGGGAATGAAATGCTCCTCCAACCGGGAGTGGCAGGGCCCTTTTTGCTCCAGCTTCAATTAGCCGCTCACAAGCAATTTCTATTCCTTTTGTACTGCCTGATATCACCAATTGTCCCGGGCAATTGTAGTTCGCAGGAACTACCACGTCATTAATGCTTTCGCAGATTTCCTCAACAAGAGCATCTTCTAGTCCGAGAACTGCGGCCATGGTTGAAGGAGTTAATTCACAGGCTTTTTGCATCGCCAAAGCCCGCTTGGCAACAAGGTTAAGCCCATCCTTAAACGATAAAGCCCTGTTGGCTACTAAGGCAGAAAACTCACCCAAAGAGTGACCGGCGACCATTTCCGGATTGAAGTCGTGGGTTGTAAGTGCTAAGACAACTGAATGTAGAAAAATCGCAGGCTGAGTAACTTTGGTTTGTTTTAATTCGTCAGCGGTTCCTTCAAACATAACATCGGTGATATTAAATCCAAGAATCTTGTTGGCCGAAGAAAAGAGTTCGGCAGCTTTATCGCTGCCTTCATGGAGTTCTTTTCCCATTCCTGGAAATTGGGATCCTTGTCCTGGGAAAATATATGCTTTCATCATTGGTGATTTTCTGATCACAAAAATAAACAATCTCCAAATCGTATAAATAATGATCGATTTGGAATTAAGTTACCCGGGAAATTATTTTAGAATATGAACGAAACCTGTAAGTTGTTCTTTAGCATCTTCCGGATTCAAAACGTCAAAAATAATGTCGGCGACGTAATAATAAACTCCGGCAGGTAACTCTGTTCCACTAGATGTTTGTCCAGTCCATTCGATAAAAATGCTTGTTTCAGGATTATCTTTGGAAAAGTAGTCGTACACTTTGTTGCCGTTACGGTCGAATAATTGCAATGTCACTGATTCTACAAATCTGGGACACAGCGATCTGTCGCTATTTGATCCATCTGATTCAGCGTAAGGGACGAACAGGTCGTTGATATTATCACCGTTTGGAGTGAATACATTTGGTAATTGAAAGAATGGACAATTATCATGGCAAACGGCTTCAGTGAGTTCACTTTCATTTCCTGACCTATCCACAGCCGATATTTTGTAACACCCTTTGAATGAGGGGAGATTCTCATGGGTAAACTCTGTAAGTGTCACATTACCTACCAATTCGAAATCGCTTTCTTCTCCGGTGTCTGAGAAATAAATATTGAAACTACGAACGTCGTCATCACATTCCGAAGCTATATTTTCTTCCCATTGCAGGGTATTGCTAAAATCACCGAAAGAACATGCCTGGTCAGCCAGAAAATTTGAACAATTGAAAGCATCTTCAAATCTAAAAGCTACGGGCATGCAAGGTGGAATCTCATCATTTGGCTGTGAACATCCAATTTGAGAATTGTTGATCAATGGTTCATCAATTGCTGTGTTCCCATACGACCCCTGTGTAGTGACGTAATAACAATAGACGATATCGTCATCCAATTCCTGCCCGTTGAAGCTTCCGTCATCGAGATATAGAAAACCATTGATATTGACATTCACATCAGCAATCTGGTTTAATTCTGAAGGGTTAGTCGGATTGGTATGATCCCTGAACAGGTAATGATTTGGAAAATCCTGGATATTATTTGACCATGGAACATTGGCCTCCCATGATAGCTCTATGGCTTTTACCAAAGGTGTTGTTTCCAACCGGACAGAAGAGGCAACTGCTGATGTATCAACTAAGTCTCCATTGGCGTCAAACAAATCAATTTGATAACTGTAAGGATTCCTCAAAGTATTCAATTGGGTATCTGTCCATACCGTATCACTTGTCTGACCAAGACTTACTCTGCCACCACCGGAAAACCCAACGGAACGGAAAACTTCATAGGTATAGGGTGGGGGGAAGAGGGCTTCATCAATCTCAAATGGTTCCATCCATTTAACAAGAATTTCGCCGTCATTTTCATCGGTTGCTATTACATCTACATTGGTGACCACAGGAGCGTCAGCCAGTATTATCCTACAAGACTCTGCAGATACGAAGCTTTCTCCGCCGGTGGGAGCGGCAAATTCGGCCACCAGTCTATAGCAATAGTTAGCTCCAGGTGCAAGTCCGAAACCTTTGTTGTTGTCCAAATAAGAAGTTGTGCTAACATCTATAACATCAATGAGCTCATAGCCTGTATAAGCCGGCATTCCTGTAAGGCACGAATCTTCAGGAATTTCAAACATATCCACCCGCCTCCATATTTGCATGTTAGCAGCATTTGAACATTCGTAATTATCCCAATTGAGTTGGATGGCTTTTCCGGGGAGAAGAGTCGTTGTAAGTCCCTGAGGTCTGGGAGCTACTACTTGTATTTTCCAGGTGGCGAACTCCACCAATGAAGGGCCACGATTGGGTCCAGGTTTATCGGAAGCTTTTATCTGAATATCATAAGGTGCTTGTCTAATATGGCTGCAGTTAGTTTGCCATTCAAAAGGCATGAAACCTGGGCTGTCTTGAAAAATTGGAGGAAAAGGTTGGTATTCAGCCGGAGATGAAATCATTTCAAAAGGCCCACCGAAAGCTTCAAGTTTAACCGGATCGCCCTCGGGGTCTTCAGCACGAATGATTTCTTCAATTTTTGTACCTGCTTCCACACATAAATCAGGTGGCACCATTATCTCCGGTCTTTCATTTTCGCTGTCTTTAATAATTATCTGCATGTCGCGGACCACAAATCCCAACTGGAACCATATACCACTGATTTTTCGAAACTCCTTAACAATAAAAGCAACATTGTATTCCCCCTCTTTACCAGGAGCATTCCACGTAAGATCCCCTGTAAGATCATTGATGCTGAAAGTGGGAGGGCCGTCCTCAGTTTCATTGCCCTTGGAGTAATCACCGTAAAACTGGGGGGCATTCGGATCAGAATAAGCAAAAACAGTTGAGTCAGTTGACTGACGGGGAATGGTGAGACAATAGGCCAGGCTGTCACCATCAGGATCAAAAGCACCAGGATTGTGGATGAATTGTGACCCGACAGCTCCCTCATCGATTGGGGGAACAAGGAGAATGGGGCTGTTGTTCAAACCAAAAAAAGGATCAATAACAATTTCAGCTTCTACGTAGAAAGGTGTCTCAACTGAATTAAACATGTTAAGGATACCCTCATTTCTGTTTTCTTCACGATACTTTATTTTATAGATACCAGGTCCTGGAAATTCATGAATTACCTTAAAAAAGTTGTAGGATATTTCATTACCCAGGTCGATTTCGGTAACGTCGAAATCAGTATATGGTTCCTCCCTGCCATCTATGTCCAGATCCCCTCCCCCAAATAAAATATCAGAACCAGTATCCCGGTAGCCGATTACAGTAATTTCATAGGTTAGGCTCGTACTTGATATTCTTCTGATGATTATCTCACTGGCCCGGATGTGTGTGGCCAGGACCTCATTGGATAATATCAGTAAAGAGGCCAGGAAACAGCAGAGTAGCTTAGAAAATTTTATCACCACTTAGAATCGATTAATCAGCAATTTTCGACATTTTAATTCTTCAATCCAACATGCTTAAAGTCAGGCTGTAGTACTGATTTTGGTTTATTTACCATTAGGTCAACTAAATGGTTGTTGTTTTTAACGAATTAATCCTGATTAGGTCAGAATTTACAATTCATATACAATTAGCGTAGTGCTTCCCCTAATCACATAAGGTTAATTCAGATTGGTTTAAAGCTGGGTTTGAATGAGATTTTGAAGATTGATCGACGGTTTTATTGAGGAATCCAATTCACTATCCGGAATTAGTTTTTCAAATGATTGGACGATTGGTAGAACACCAGCCCAGATGTCAAGACTGTAATCTTCTAAATCATCTTTTGGAGGTCCGGTTCTTATTTTGGATGAAGCCTGTTCGATGCTAATTGCTAGTACTGTTGTCGCTTTGAGCTCCTTTTGGTTTGGCTTTCTCACATCTTCCCATCGCCCTTTCACGGCGTTTTCTGAAATAATGTATAGTGCATGATTTTTTTCATCGCCATGAACAATTCGGGCCGTACCAAAACCACCGCAGAACGGTAATTCATCGAATGATGAAATGCTGACCGTGCCAAAACCAGTCCATCGACATGGGTGACATTCAGGCAAACTTCCACCCCCTGTTCCAGGTTTGTAATCATTCGGCTGGTTGATGCGCCATGAATAAAGATCGTACTGTCCTCTCTGCCATACAAAGTTGGAATAACAAAGGGTTGACCATTTATGACAAAGCCAACATGACACAAAAATCCCGCATCGAGGATCTTATACAGTGTTTCTTTGTTATAATCGCCTCTTTGAGGTACTCGTTTGACTTTGTTTCGGTCAGTGATTGTGAATTTTTCACTCATTCTATATTATTTATTGCTCAAGTTTAGGATAACTGGCGCATCTATTTCTTACCAGCAGTTAAATTGATAGTAGGCCACAATGGTTCAACTATATTGTCTGAGGTAAATGCAGACCAAGTGCATTGGAGAAAAGCCATATGCCAAATGCAATCAGGATAAAGCCGAGCGCCTTATTGAGGTTAAGAATAAGTGCTGGTGTAACAACTGTTCGTAGCCTGTTTGCAAGGAATGATTTCAAGATATCTGATGAATAGACCATCACAACTATGCCGCTGAAGAAGAAAAAATTCTCTATCGATTCTTTTCCGTAATTGATTTGGGCGATTCCAACAACACCGATCCAGAATATTGGAATGAAAGGATTCAGGAAATTGATCAACCATCCTTTCGCCAGATACTTTAATATATTGTCGTCCTCCAAAAGATCAATCTTGCTTTTTTCTACTTTTTTAGAGATAAGGACTAATCCATAAATCAACATGATCACTCCCCCGCAGAGCCCCAGAAAGACACGAAATTCATCACTATCTATCTTTGATAGTCCAAAAAATGCTAAGCTGATATAAAAAACATCACTCAGCATGACACCTATTGCCACCATTGCGGCAGTCTTAAACCCACGCTGTAAACTGGTTTGAACAACTGTGAAAAATACCGGACCCATTGCCAGCATCAATCCCATTCCGAATAATAATCCTTTAATGAAAGCCATGGCGTTTTAGCTATTGAGAAGCATTTCCTTCAGGAAAACTTCCCAATTTAATAAATTCTCATTCTTAAGCACCCGGGGAAATTTATTTTGGCCACCAATTTTTCCATGTTCTTTCATCCAGTCGTAAAAGATAATGTTGGGAAGGATTTTCACTTTGACAGCGGTTAATGCTGCACCCCGCTCAACGCGGTAGTCATCATTGAGGGCTTTCAAACGCTCATCAATTTTTAATGATAGAAGCTGTTCATCGATTCTTTCTTCGGTGCCTACATACCATTGATGGGCCCAAAGTGTACCGTTTTTAATACCAGCTACCGCAAATTCGTTGATTGTTATATTTAATTCTTCTGCCACAGACTCAATGGCTTTATTCATATTTTCAATTGACAGATGTTCTCCGCAAAGGTTTAGAAAATGCTTTGTCCTACCAGTTATGATGATTTCAGAATCTTCCTTGGAAGTAAATTTGATGGTATCTCCGAGGAGGTATCTCCATGCGCCGGCATTCGTAGACAAAAGGGGAGCATATCCCGTTCCTTCTTTGATATTGTTAATGAGCACAGTTTCCGGATTTGGTTTAAGGTTACCATCCGTATCGAAGTTATTATGGTTGAAGGGAATAAATTCATAGAAAATGCCATTATTTAATACAATGCGCATTGACTTTGTATTGGGATGTGCCTGGAAAGCAACGAATCCTTCTGATGCCAGGTAGGTCTCCATATAAATCATAGGCTTGGCAAAGAGGCGATCAAAGCTTTTGCGATAGGGATCAAAAGCCACCCCTCCATGAACATAAATACACAGGTCTGGCCAAATATCATGAATAGTATTTAAATGATTATGTTGGATAATTCTTTCAAGCATTATTTGAATCCATGCCGGAATGCCAACGATGATACCTATTTTCCAATCTTTGGCTTTTGCAGCTATTTCATCAATCTTTTTATTCCAGTCAGGGTTTTTAGCGATTTTCTTACCGGGTTTGTAAAATTGTTGAAACCAGTATGGAAGCTGGCTGGCTGTAATCCCTGAAAGGTCCCCATCAAAGAAAGTACCGTGGTGATTGAGGTGGGTGCTCCCGCCTAGCATTAAAATACCAGACGTAAATAATTGATTAGGGACAGTGTACTTGCTCAGGGTAAGAATTTGTCGGAAGCTCGTCTTTTGAATGGATTTAATCATTTCTCCGCTCACGGGAATGCGCTTGGAAGAATCCTCAGAAGTACCCGAGCTAAGTGCGAAATACTTTATCCTTCCCGGCCAGCATACATTTTCATGACCATCAAGACAATTTCGCCACCATTCACTATATATTTTATTGTAGTCGAATATTGGGATCGAATCTTTATAAAGGCGGTAAAACTCATTACCACTTTGTTTAAATCCCTTTAAAATGGCATTAAAATTGAAGTTTTTTCCAAAACTGGTATTGCGGGCATGAATCAACAATTTCTGAAGCTCAGCTTTTTGCAACTCCACAGGATTAGAATATTCCTGCTCTAGCGTTTCCCTGATTTTAATTCCTTTCTTAACGAGTGTTCCGATTATTGCCATTCAGTAGAGTACTGATAATTCATACAATAAGTTTTAAAGTTAGATATAAATAGACATTTGAAATCTATTGATTATAATTTTGATTGATCGATTATTTAAAGAATGGGGATTAAAGCGAATTTGAAAATATTGAATGATGAGCTAAAAAATCATAATTGTCGCCTGGTTGCTGTGAGCAAAACCAAGCCCAATTCAATGATTATGGAAGCTTACAATGTTGGGCAACGGGATTTTGGAGAAAATAAAGTCCAGGATTTGGCGAAAAAGTATCAAGAGCTTCCAAAAGATATCTGTTGGCATATGATCGGACATCTTCAGCGCAATAAAGTAAAGTACATCACTCCTTTCGTCCATCTAATTCACGGAGTTGATAGCCAAAAACTCTTGATGGAAATTAATAAGCAAGGGGAGAAGCACGACAGGCTGATAAATTGTCTTCTGCAAATGCATATAGCTACTGAGGAAAGTAAATTTGGCTTTGATCAAGGAGAGTTAATAGACTTATTAGAATCGGATGCAATTGCCAATATGAATCATATAAAGCTGAGCGGATTGATGGGGATGGCTACCAATACGAGTAACGAAAGCCTGATCCGATCGGAATTCCAGGGCTTAAAAAAATTGTTCGAAAGGATTAAATCGACTTATACGATACCCAATCTTGATTTTACCAAATTATCAATGGGAATGAGCGGTGACTACAAGATCGCAATTGAAGAGGGAAGTACATTGATCAGGATTGGTACGTCAATTTTTGGGGAAAGAAATTATTAAGCCTCTTTAGCTCTCCCGAAATTTCGGGATGGTAGAGCAGCTCATTCGTAATGAGCAAGTCGCATGTTCGAGTGCGGTGAGGGGTTCTTTCATTAATGAATGATTAACAAGCATAGGAATGCGCAGTAACGGCGTCCTCTGACTATTTGAAATAAAACCACAACCCTAATGAATTCACATCCAAACATAAAAACACCTCTGATCAAAATCTTCTGGATCACAATTGCATGGACTATTGTTGCTGTGTCTGAATTTTTTACCGGGTTGGGAGCATTGACCAGCTTCAAATGTGATTTGAGTGGTTATGACCCGTTTCTTGCATTCAAAGCCAGTGCCCTGGTTGGCCTTATGGCAGGAACAATAGGTGGAAGCGTTGTGGTTTTCTTGTGGGAAAAATGGCTACGTACAAAGAATTACGGTTGGTCGTTAATTAGTATTTTTTTCTCATACTCCCTTATCTATTTGATAGTCTCTTTGTTGAACGGTTTATTTTTTCATTCAACGCAATTGAACCTATCTATAGTGAGTGGTGAGTTATGGTCCATCGTTTTTGATCATTTGACCCAACTTGGACAGTTTCATAGTTTCTTTTTTTGGCTGGCAATTGTTGCCGTTACACTCATCACCATGCAGGTCAATGATAAATATGGTCCCGGCGTATTCATTGATTTTATTTTGGGTAAATATTTTAAACCACGAAAAGAAGAACGGATCTTTATGTTCCTTGATCTGAGGTCATCAACTTCAATTGCAGAGAAACTTGGTGAGGAACGATACTTTAGTTTTCTGAAGGATGTTTTTCAGGATTCTACCGGGAGTATTCTAAATACCAAAGGCGAAATTTATCAATATGTAGGTGATGAGATAGTGATTAGCTGGAAGACCAATAATGGCGTAGAAAATGCAAATTGTGTGCATTGTTTTTTTGAAGTTCAAAAGGCGCTTAACCTAAAGGAGACCTATTACAAAGAAAAGTATGATGGAATGGTACCAGAATTTAAAGCAGGATTGCATTATGGGTATGTAATGGCAGGTGAAATTGGTGTGATCAAGAGAGACATTGTCTTTTCAGGAGATGTACTCAATACCACCGCAAGAATACAGGCGAAGTGCAATGAAATGGGAGTCAATATTTTATTATCGGACTTTCTGTTCAAAAAACTCGATTTGAGCACTTTGTTGTTCGAGCCTAAAAAAATGGGAGGTATGGATTTAAGGGGTAAAGAACTATCAGTGATGTTATATACCGTCTGATTAAAGGAAAATGATAAGAGGAATGGACTCTTGATCGATGATGGAGCATTCAGAAAATTCGATAAGTCGTTTAATTGACTTAATTGAGATAGCATCATCTACATAGGCGCTCATACCTTGCGTTTATTAATTTCAGATAGGCTTTTTTCATGTTTTGATTAAGGAAAGATATTTTGAGTAATTCCTCAAATTTTATCTTCGTTTTAGAAAGCAGCTCACTCTCGGCACCTAAAATCTTATCATTTAATCCCATTCTCTCTTTGCCATAATATTGAAATAATAAGGTCTCAGTGATTTTGCTTTTTTTGCCAGCCAATGGCAATGCAATTTCCTCAACAGCATTCCCCATTGAGACTGTTGAATTCAGAAGATCATATGCAGGGCTGAGCTCAACTTTATAATTTCTGGTAATAAGACTGAAGTTCTTCAAGTGCATATCTTCATTTCCTGTGAGGAAACAAAACAATACCCTGCGGAACAGCTTTCTTTTTTCCAACAGTGGGAAAGTACAGTATTGATCAATTATCGGTAACAGTTTCTCCATTGACCACTTGTACTTGGTATCCCTGGTGTTTTCAGTCAATTGGGCAAAATCCTCGACGGCAAGCTTTTTGTTTTTTCCATACCGGTCAAAGCGCTTAATAAAATAGCTAAGACTTCCATCTTTAGAGTAAACAAGACCGGTTAATGGCACTTCAATACCAAATATTGCGGCCATTTTCATTGTCAGGTCTTCATTTTCCGGAAGCTGCTGATATACATCACTCTGGGGTTTGATGATGTAATTACCCCATTGGTCAACAACCTCAAACATCCGGTTTACAACCGATAGTTTTGCGCTCAACTTAGGCTGAACCCCCTGGATTGACATTTTGGCCGCTCGCGTAGCTGCTTCACGACGTTGTTCCTGAGCGGTGAATGGGAGGTCATTCAGGGTATCAAGTTTTGTTGAAAGCTTTGAAAGGCCTGATTTGCTATACTTGGCATTGCCACACAGCTCATATGTAATAGGACACCTATTCATCGTCATTGTTCAAAGGCAATACTGTTACAGCACCTACCAGGTCTGCTCCAATTGTAACCAACTGCGTGAAATAGTCGTCCCTGTCGATTTTATAGATTTTCAATAAGCCATCCAATTGGATTCCCTCAGGCAGTAGTCCGTCAAAAAATGGAGGAAAGCCATTAAATGAGTAAGGGCGATCTTTTATAGGCATTGTTAACGAAATAGCCGGTCCATTGTAAACAGGGTCATACTGAAAAATATAATTTGTTGGATTCTCCCTAATCAATACCCCGGCATCTATATCATGCATTTTCACTAATACTCTTTTCATAGCTCTCCATTAATGGGCCTTCAAATTTGATTTCAATATTCAAGGCATTCAGCACAGCGGTGATGGTTGACCACTTTATAGTTTCCTTGCCTTTTTCAATGTCATAGATCACCGTTTTACCTACCCCAGCAAGATCTGCTAAATCAATTCGGGTGAGTTTGGCTTGCTTTCGGTGATATTGAACAATTTCTTTTAAAGTATAATTTACCGTCATAACGGCAAATATAGCATATGACAACCAAATTTACAGGAATATAGGCTGTAGAAGTGCAAATATTACCGCTTAAGAGGTAAATATAGGTAATTATTAAGAGTTATTTGGAGTTGTTAGGTTTATATAAAGTTAAAAATACTGCTCAAGCGGTAATAAATCGATTCTTTGTGAGAGTTTTTTTAAGGTACTGTGTTTTACTTGATCAATATTTAAATACCAATCTCACTCAATCCCAACCCGAGGACCTTCTGAGCTATTGCATCAACTTGCTGAAGTTCGCCTTCGAAGTGGTAGGTCTTGTGAATATGAGTTATAGATTCGCCATTGGCCAGTTCCCGGGTTGAGGACGATGTTTCCAATTCATAAAATGGCCCCAATTGTGAACCATCTTCCTGTGGGCCATCATTGTAGGAATTAATAACATCTCCCTTGTAAGGCTCATCCTGCAATTCCCACATTGAATTGACATAGGTCGTATCACTGTTGAAAGTGTACTCCACAATCGTGAGCACGTTCTTAGCAGCATCATAACTTCCCGCGAAAGGTGTGGCGTTTTGCGATGGAAGTCCAATTTTACCACGGTACTTCCCATCGGCCTTAAAGAGGACGGTATTGCCTTTGACCTGGAGTCTGTCAGCGGGTATCTCGCCAAAATATGTAGTGTTCAATTCCAAACTATCCCGATAAGGAACAGCAACGGTTGCTGCGGGTGAAGGTGTAAACATTCCCAGTATCCAGATCGATAATAGGCCGCTTTCCCTTGACCATTGGTTGCCGACATTTTGAATGGTGTTTTCTGATTGAAAGGCCACGTATGACAAGCCTAGGTTGATGACAATTCCAAGGCTTTGTTCGATTTCGCTTTCTGAAAGGAGCGAGATCGATCTGGTAACATCGATATCAAATTGAAATCCGGAGTAGTTGACCAACTTGATATTTCTTTTAAAGGTAGCAGATGACTCATCTCCTGAAACTTGTTTAAACGGTTCTGAATCAATAGCAGGTGGTGTTTGCCAGGCATCAAGGTTGAATTCTGAATCCTTTTCAAAGAAAATAGAATACTGCCCTCCTTCCGGCCCAAGCCAAAACCTGTCTTCACCGCCAAATGCATTCATGTGTTCAACTATTTGACCCGAAACAATATGATCATAGTTTATCCAACCGTAGCTGTTTCCTTCAAGCCCTGATGAGGTACTTGTCATCACCCTTCCCTGGTAATCCGGTATGATTATAAGTTGCTGTTGTCCATCGGTGCTTTTCAAAATGGTCAATTCCTTATTTTCTCCAAGAAATTGAAGGTCAAAACCAAAAGTGCCTGGCTCATTGCTTGATTGGCAAGAGCAAAGTATTGTGACAAACACAATTGATAATTGAGCAAACTTCATTTTGAAAAAGTTAAGTGAATAGCAATACCAGCTATTTTAACCATGAAAGAAAAAAGACCTGATTGGTCGAAAATCAAGTCTTTGCTCTTACATCTTTTATCTAATAATCTATTATTACACGTCGCAAATAGCAATAGACTCCCTCAATGAACGCAATGGATCGCCCGAGGCCGGTACAAACTCCTGGGCAACAAATCCCTTATGACCAACATCGACGATAGCCTGCATAATGGCCGGATAATACAACTCCTGGGTTTCATCAATTTCATTCCTACCTGGGACGCCTCCAGTATGGTAATGGCCAAAGTATTGGTTGAAATCCCTAATGGTTGCTATGATATCTCCTTCCATGATTTGCATGTGATAGATATCATAGAGGAGTTTAAAATTGGAGGAACCAATTTTTTCAACCAGTTTTACTCCCCATGGAGTAAAATCGCACATGTAATCCTTATGATTTACCTTACTATTAAGAAGCTCCATCATAATCATTACATTATGTTTTTCTGCCAGTTTAATCAAAGGATCAAGACCGATAGCGCAATTTTCAAGACCAACCTGGTCATCCATCCCATTGCGGTTCCCTGAGAAACAGATGATATTCTTCAACCCTGATTCAGCAGCCTTAGGTATAACAGCTGAGAATTTATTCTGTAAATCTTTGTGATTGTTCGGGTCATTGAAACCTTTGACAATTCCTGCACCCTCAACACTTGCCATAGTACAGGTTAGTCCTCTGTCAATAACAGTTTTCCATTCCGGTAGAGTAAGTATATCAACTCCAACAAGTCCCATTTCCTTGGCGGCGTCAGCCAGTTGCTCAAGGGGAATATCCCTATAACACCATCTACAAACTGAGTGGTTGATATTACCTTTTAGCGCAAGAGGCTTTGGCGAAGATGCATCGGCGGTTAAGGAAGAGGATAGTCCGATGCCCAACGTTCCGGCAGTCATCAGTTTTATTGCTTCTTTTCTTTTCATGATTATCTTTTTAGTGGTCTAATTTAGCAAGTTACCATTATCATCCCATTTTGCAATTTCATTTCTGGTCTGCTGATCAATACATTTTGCAAGCCATTCTTCATCATAAGCCAGGCCATGTTCGGCCAAAACATCGTCAGGAACGCCATCCCAGACATTGGGTGAATTACCTTTATAGCCTAACGCATCAATACCCATTTTTGTGGTATAGTATCCTGTGAGCGTCAGGTTGCGCATCAAATTGAAAAATCTAACGCCTTGACCAACTTCCGGCGTGGCTTTATCAGGGTAAGCAATTTCATCAAGCAGTTCTTTATGCTGGGAACCGGTACATGACTTAAAATTTGTTCCGAATTTCCTATTAGCCCTGTTATCCAACCACATCAGCCCACCTCGCAAGGGCACCTGCTGGTATCTCATATCTTTGGCGATGAAGGCTATAAATTCAGGCACACCTGCGTCATTGGCAGACCCAAATTCACCTGAAGCCGGGAGAATCAGATCACAGAGGACAGCAATGGTTTCTAGTTCATGTTCAGAGAAGAATTTATCTTCAATCAGTTGTTGATCCCTTGCTATTTCCGCAGGCATCCTGCCATAAAGACCGGTTTTTGGAGTAACCCCCTGGCTGGCTGGCTCCCCGGAAGGAGCACATCCATTGATCACAAGCCCACCTGCTAAAGTGCCAACCAGCATTGATTTCATTGATTCACGACGATCCATATTTGATTCGTTTAGATGTTTTTGCTTTTCAATTGCTCAATAATGTATTCAGATGTCCTCATCGACAATGCAAGAATGGTCCATGTTGGATTTTTATCCGCCTGGGACACAAATGACCCTCCATCAACGATGAAGACATTTTTGACTTCATGCATCTGCTGGTATTTATTAAGAACAGATGTTTTTGGGTCATCACCCATTCGTGTTGTTCCAACTTCATGGATGATTCTACCGGGGTCAGCAATTCCATAGTTGCTGTCTTTCCCGGGTTTGTCTCCGAGTGGAATTGCTCCTATTTTATCAAAGATCTCCTCAAACGTTTCGTGCATGTGTTTTACCTGCTTAATTTCATTATCAGACCAGGTATAGTTAAATCGCAATACCGGAATACCCCATTCGTCAACGACATTTGGGTCGATCTCACAATAGTTATCCTCCCGGGCAATGCACTCACCCCTTCCAGCTACTCCCATGGTTGCTCCATAATATTTGCGTACATCATCCCGAAGCTTATCTCCGTACCCTCCAGTTTGCTCTCCAACAAACATGTTCATTTCAGAAGCGGCAAAACCAAAACCATAGGACGGCATACCCAGACCACCCCCCAATTCAATATGATATCCTCTGGGGAAATCAAGTTTTTTATTGTCGAGCCACCACGGGCTATAAACGTGCATGCCAGCTACGCCATCTTCATTGTAGATTTTTCTATCCATTAACTGGGGTACAAAAAATGATCTGCTGGATCCGGTGGAATCATGAAGGTATTTACCAGTGACATCACTCCCATTACCTATTCCGTTGGGATGTTGGCCACTTTTCGAATTCATTACGATTCTCGCAGAACTACAAGCGGAGGCCGCCAATACAACTGTTCTTCCTTTCAATCTATATTCCTGGCGGTCTTCCTTATTGACATAAGAGACTCCCGTTGCAAGGCCATTGCTATCAGTTGATACTTCTCGCACCATGGCATTTACAAAAAGGTCCACATTACCTGACTTCTGTGCTGGAAAAACAAGTGCACTACTTGAGGAAAAGTCTGCCTTCACAGAGCAAGCCCTGCTGCATTGGCTACAATAAAAGCAGACGCCACGATCATCATTTATTCTTTTTGTCACTATCGACTTCCTTGATGGTATCACCTTCACACCGGCCTGCCTTGCTGCCTTGATGTAATAGAGCTCATGTAGTCTGGGTTTTGGAGCTGGCAGGAAAAAGCCATCAGGCTCGTTGTACAGGCCTTCTTTACTTCCGAAAATACCAATCAACTTATCAACGCGGTCATAATATGGCTTGATATCATCATAGCTAATTGGCCAGTTATCCCCGAGCCCATCTACGTCCTTGTGCTTGAAATCATTAGGGCCAAATCTCAGGGAAATTCTTCCCCAGTGATTAGTTCTGCCCCCCAGCATGTGGGATCTGAACCAATCGAATTTTGTTCCGGGTGTTCGGGTATAGGGTTCACCATCAATTTCCCAGCCTCCATAGGCAGCGTCGAAGTCACCGAATGCCCTTGTACTGCCAGCTCCCCGGCGGGGAGATTCCCACGGCCATTTTAGTTGGGTCATAAATTTCGGATCGGTTGGATCATAAAAGGGACCAGCTTCGACAAGCGCTACCTGGAGGCCTGCTTCGGACAGAATTTTAGTTGCCATACCGCCGCCTGCACCGCTGCCGACAATGATAGCATCATAAACTTTTGGTGATTCAATTATTTGCATATCTCAATTTAGGATTGGGAATCTAATATTAAGTGGAATTCTTAGAAAGATGAAAAAACTCCATGTCTTTTATAAGGCTCGTACTTCCTTAATTATAGAAAAGGTTCAGTTTTGCTAGTAACCCCAGGACTTCATGATGGCAAGGTTGTCCTTCATGCAATCCAGAGGCGGCCTGCCCTGGTAAGCTTCCTGTTCTATGATCAGATGCGTAGCTCCTCCAGTTTTAACTGCTTCTTTGATTACTTTCCGAACATTCAATAAGCCAGTTCCAAGAACAGCGCTTTCATATTTGTGTCCTTCTCTTGAAGACGCTATTTCGTCTTTGACATGAATAGATTCAAACCTTTTGGGATACTTTCTTATGACTTCAACTGGTTTAGCAAATTCTAATAAATTGCCCACGTCTAGTTGTTGCACCACGAGGTTAGCATCGGTATTCTCCATCATGATATCAAACATCAGCTTATCATTCAATTTAAGGTTGAATTCAAAATCATGGTTGTGGTATCCAAATTTGACCCCTGCGTCCTTGCAGAGTTCACCGCATTTATTAAAAACTTCCATAAACCGTAAATATTCATTGTAATCCTTTCTTTGGGCCTGGTCAAGCCAGGGACTGATTACATATTGCTGCCCAATAAGAGCGGCATCATCGACGGTTTTTTTCCAATCATCAGTAAAATCATTAGTTGAAGCATCCCAATGCCGCAAGGCTAAAGTTGTATGTCCGCTTGACATGGTGATCCCAAGATCATCCAGTATTTTTTTAAATTCCTCTGGAGCATACCCATAGAATTTACCATCAACATAGTTGGCATGTTCAGCATTATTATATCCCATGGCAGCTAATTGTTTAAGCGTCCCAAGTGGATCATTTCTCATTTCATCCCTTACTGAGTAGAGTTGCAAACCGACAGCAACCGTTGCCTTGCTTTTTGCAAAAAGTAAATGTGGAGTAACAGAAGCAACCGTAGCCGCTACTATACCATTTTTGATAAAATTTCTACGGGACGAGAACATGGTTGAAACAGTTTTAGAATTTTTCATAATAACTCAAATTAAGGAAGAATGATGAGAGTTACAATGACAATCTTAATGTTTTAAAAGAATAAGTTAGCTAATTGATATGGCTAAGAAGTTACATTCTTTTTTCCCTCTTTTTTTTGAAGTCGTTCACAGTTTGTAGAAGTTAGTGGGTTGAAATCTAAATTCTTCTTTTTCGAACGTGTTAATCTAATCAATATGAGATTAATTTTACTCGCAACTTGCTTATGCTTCTTCAGCATGGCAATTGCTCAGAACCAGGTAGGGATTTTTGCGAATGCCAAAGACATAGGCAATCCAAAATCAAAAGGCAGTTCACAGTATGATGCTGCTAATCAGACCTATACAATAACCGGAGGCGGATATAACATTTGGTTTAATCGTGATGAGTTCCAATATCTCTACAATAGTATCGCTGGAGATTTTATTCTTACCGCGAACTTTGAATTTATAGGTGAAGGCACCGAAGGCCATCGTAAAGTGGGCTGGATGATCCGAGAATCTGATCGTGAAGACGCGGCCCATGTGAGTGCGACTTTGCATGGCGACGGTCTTACCGTTATGCAATGGCGTGAACTTAGGGGTGCCTTTATGCGTGATCCCGAGGATGAAATATTTCCTCCCAAGAGCAACTATGGTATCCTGCAGTTGGAAAGGGCAGGGGATGAGATTATCATGAGAGCTGCCCATTGGGGTGAACCTCTTCAGCTTATTGGTTCGCATAAGATGGCACATCTACCTGAAACTGTTTTGGCAGGTTTATTTGTTGGATCTCACAATTCCGACATTCTTGAAACAGCCAAGGTTTGGAATGTGAGAATTGACAAGCCTGTTGGTGATGACTATAGCGTTCAGGAGAACGGTTGGCTTGGATGCCGTATGGAGATCATCAATCCCTTTGACGGCAAAAGAAAAGTCATTTATGAGAAGGATGGACGCTTTGAAGCTCCGAACTGGTTGCCGGACGGTAAAAAGCTTTTGTTCAATATGGATGGCTCCCTTTATAAAATTCCCATTGATGGCGGTGAGTTGGAAAAACTGAATACTGGCTCTGTTGCTAGATTAAACAATGACCATGGCATATCTTTCGATGGGAAAACGCTTGCAATTAGCCATAACGCTGGTGAGGGTTCTGCTGTATTTGTACTACCCCTTGAAGGTGGAGAACCAAAACGAGTGACTGAAGGTACACCTTCCTATTGGCATGGATGGAACCCGAACAATAAGAGCGTTGTATATGTAGCACAGAGGAACGGCGTGAAAATTTACAATGTTTATGAAGCTACCATTAAGGATGGAAAAGAAACTGCATTAACAACCTTTGACTACGGTCATGTAGATGGTCCTGAATATTCTCCTGATGGGAAATATGTTTACTATAATGGTTCGCAGTCAGGTACCATGCAACTTTGGAGAATGAAGCCGGATGGTTCTGCAAGAGAACAACTAACATTTGATGAGAACAATGATTGGTTCCCTCATATATCACCTGATGGAAAATGGATATTATACATTTCCTTCCCGGCGACAAATCCGGTAGATGGTCATCCGTCCTATAAAAGGGTATCCTTAAAATTAATGCCGGCTAATGGTGGTGAATCAAAAACAGTTGCTTATTTATACGGTGGACAAGGAACTATCAACGTTCCTTCATGGTCTCCTGATAGCAAGTTTGTGTCTTTTGTAAGCAATTCCGGCAGGAATGACTAAAACATTAAATTATTAAGAGCTGATGAAAATAGTTGATATAAAAATAAAGTTTGTACCGGTACTTGCTTTGCTGGTTGCTATGACAATTGATGCAAGCGCCCAGAATAATCAAGGGATGTTTGCAGGAAGTACCGATATAGGTACAATAAAGATCTCTGGAACTTTGAAATATGACCCAAATACAGGCAGTTATACGGTCGGTGGTTCGGGTCAAAACGTATGGGGCCGACAGAGACGACTTTAATTTTTCATGGAAGAAAATCACAGGTGATTTTACCATGCAAACTGACATTAAATTTGTTGGAGAGGGAAAAAACGCCCATCGTAAAGTTGGTATTATGTTAAGGCATAGCTTGGAGCCCAACACACCTTACGCTGATGCATGTGTACATGGCGATGGCCTGACGGGATTACAATACCGAAGAACTATCGATAATCCAACCGAGCAGATTACTTCGGCAGCCAAAATGCCCAAAAGTATCCGCTTACGCCGTATGGGTGATACAATTTTAATGTCTACCTCGATGAATGGAACGGATTTCGATTCAACGGGCTCAATTATTTTAGAACTGGGAGATGAAGCCTATTTGGGGATATTCATGGGTTCTCATGGAGAGAATGATTTTGAAGAAGCGATTTATTCTAATTTGTCTATTATATAAACGAGTAATTGATTTTAGTACTTCTTCCTTCGTCGAAGAATTAGGAAATGAATCGACAATGAGCAAGATGTCGATTCTCAGCCTTTGAATTCATTGGAACAATTGGGAGGAATGGGGCTGCCCACTTGTCTGAAACAAAATCAATTGACTGAATAGGAAGTTATTCCAACGGTAGACTTTAAAAACCTTCTGGATTACAGAACCCTTTTTTATATTACCGGAAATATCCAATTGTTAAATGATGAAAGTTTTAGTTACACTCGATATCCCTGAAGTAGGAATTGAACTACTCAAAGCTGAAGGCTGCGAAGTAACAATTTGGAAAGAAATACCACCAATGTCACCTCTTAAATTGATTACCGCTGCAAAACAACATGATGCACTACTTTGTGGCAGTCCGGATAAAATTGATAGCAATTTCTTGAATGAATGCAGCCATCTATACGTTATATCTCAGTTTGCTGCAGGATATGATAACATCAATTTAAGTGAAGCAACCAAAGTTGGAATTCCTGTTGGTAACGCTCCAAAAGCGATGAGTAAATCGACAGGTGACATTTCGTTTGCTTTAATGCTGGCTGTTTCGAGGAAGATGTTTTTTCAGCATAAAAGAATCATTTCCGGGGATTGGGGACATTTTGTTCCAAAGGCCTTTTTAGGAATGGAATTGCATGGAAAAACATTAGGAGTTTTTGGCCTTGGCAGTATTGGTTTCGAAATGGCTAAACGGTGTAAGGGTGCCTATGACATGGATATTCTTTATTCCAACAGATCAAACAATCCAAAGGCTGAGGATGAGTTGGGTGCCAGACTCGTAGGTCTGGATGAGTTGCTGGCACAAAGTGATGTTGTTTCTGTGCACTGTTCATTGAATGATCAGACACGGGGTTTATTCAACATGGAGTGTTTTAAAAAAATGAAAAAGTCTTCAATATTTATCAACAGCTCGCGGGGACCAGTACATAATGAAGAAGACCTGACTGAAGCGCTCACAAAAGGTATCATTTGGGGCGCTGGACTTGATGTAACCAACCCGGAGCCAATGGACAAGAACAACCCACTTCTGCTGATGGAGAATGTTGCAGTAACTCCCCATTTGGGATCAACAACAGCTGAAGCCAGAAACGAAATGTCGAGGCTTGCCGCCCAGAATATCATCAGCTTTAAGAGAGGTGAAAAAATTCCCAACTTTCTTAATCCTGAGGTTCTGAGTAATTAGTGAGGAGGAAGAACAAGAGTAATTTCAAGATCTTTTTCGGTCATTAAATGCATACACTGGGGCAAAATGGAACGAAGAATTTACTTCCCATCTTAAGAGGAAGATTTTCGTCGCCCCAACTAGCTACACCATAGATTAAATTGCTTTGATCTGGGCAATCAATCCATTATAACTCATGTAGCTCATTACAGCAGCAAAGACGAGTATTAAAACCAGAGCTATATTAATAACCCATGAAAAAGAATACTCTTTCATTAGATCTTTTCGATTGCCCATGTACAAGATACAGCCGACTGTTACCGGTAAAACAAGTGCTCCAAACGCCTGAGAAGTGATCATAACTGGAATTGGCTTGGCATTAAAAACAGGAACGATTAACCCTAACAGAGAAATTACCAAAACCATGATTCTGTAATCCATCCTATTTACATCAGTTTTTCGGCCTATATAATCATTAAGAAGCCACGGTAAAAGGCTGACATTCGGGAATTGAGAAGATACTCCAGCAGCAATCAGGCCTAGTGTGAACACGGCGACCGCAAAAAAGCCGGCAACAGGTTCTAACAAAACAATCATTTCTGTGACGTTTTCCATTTTGGCGCCCTGGACGTGTAATGTTCCTGCAGCCGCAGCCATGATTGCTCCACTGATGGCGAACATCATGAATCCTGCGAAAATGGCATCATTTCTCTGGGTTTTCAAATCTGCCAATGTCCATCCAGCTTCTTTTACCAGTGTGGTCCGCAAAACAAACAGGCCTGAAAATACTGTAGTTCCAACCATCGAAGCAATGATTAAGAAGGTGTTGTCATCATTTTCTGTTGTTGGTACTCCGGGGATTAATCCCCGCCCAATTTCTTCAATTGGAGGCATGAGAATAAAGAAATTAATAACAAAACAGACGGTCATTATGCCAGCCAATACAGCCAGTACCTTTTCAAATACCTTCATTTTTCCATTGAGAAAAATGGCATAGACGAGGGAGATATAAAAAATAGCAAAATACAGTGGTGGGACACCTCCATCAACAATGTTCTTTGACCATTCAAAGCTGATGTCGGATATTATGCCCATCACTCCGATTACACTGCCACAGACATGCGCTGTTAAGGTTATGATAAAGAAAATTGCAAAGCCCGGATGGATGTATTGAGCAAAAGCGCTGAGTGCGGTACGCCCTGTGACTATTGCAAATTTTCCAAATAAATGAATCATAAACCCGGTAATGATGCACGAAAGAAAAATTGTCCAGAGAAGAGCCATGCCATAGTCTGTTCCAGCCTTGGCCATGGCTGTAACACTACCTGTCCCAATGGTGAAGCCAAATAGAAAAATTCCGGGTAGAAAGGTTTTAATGCGGCCGATAAAATTCATTGAATGGATTCAATAAGAGATTAAGCTTCAGCTTAATCTCCATCGTCGGCATAATATCTGCCTATCTGCTTGATGATTGCCCTTTTGAGTTCCAATTTATCAAAGGCTCCTTCGACGTTATAGACGATCTTTCCACCTGGTGCAATAACCGCTGTATAGGGTAAAGATCCTTGCCAGTTTTTATCAACAACCTCTATCAATTCATAAATATCTTTACCGGTGAAGATGTAGTTTTGGCTGGATACTTCATTTTCTGTGAGAATTTCAAGTGCTTTTTCTTTTTTGTTGACTTTATCTGTTGAGACTATCACCAGTTCAAAATCTCTCCGCCTGTACATCCTGTTCATCTCAACCAGGTAGGGCATTTCTATAATGCATGGTCCACACCAGGTAGCCCAGAAATTGACAACGCGGAACTTGTCAGTATCGTTTTTCATTAAACTTTTAATGCTTTCGAGATTAGCGTCATCAAGTGTTACGGGCTCCTGGGCCCATTTTTGCATTAACTCTACCGCGTATTTGCTTTTTGTTGCCCATTTAATTGAACATCCAAAAGTTTTTGTACTGGTAATAGGGGCCTCTTTTCCAACTAATAATGCATCAAGAGCATCGATCATATCTGTACTTCCCGGCACAGCATAGGGATCTTCTGTATTATCTATTCTTCCACTGTACTTCAGTTTCCTTGCTTTATCGAAAATGAAAATGTGGGGAGTTGCTGCTGGCCCATAAAGCTTCGAAATTTCCTGGATTTCACCATCATAAACATAAGGAAAATTGTATCCCTTAAATTGGGCCCGCTCTTTCATATCTTCCAGGTCATCGCTTAAATCTGTGTAACCAAGTTCAGATAAGGTAATTGCACTTGGATCGTTTGGCGATATAGCTAAAAAACCAACGCCTTTCGGTTGGTATTCGTTTACAGCTTTTATGAATTTATCTTCATAAGCCTGGGCTGTAGGGCAATGATTGCATGTAAATAAAATAACCAGAATGTCATAGTTTGAGAAATCTTTGAGGCTATAATTCTTCCCATCAATCCCGGGAAGATTAAAATCCGGTGCCTGGGAGCCAATGGATAGCGGTACAATCTTTTCCTGCGAGTATCCCAAACTGGCAAAGAACAACAGCATCAGAATTGTTAAAGTTTTTTTCATCTCTCTTTAGAAGTTTTTAATTAGTAATGTAACGTTGGTCTAAGTCCACAATCCGATCCGCTAATTAATCGAGTAAGAATGGTCAAAAAAAGAGGGCATTATTTGAAATGCCCTCTTTTTTATCCAGTATTATTTATAATCCCTCCAAGTCGGCATCATCGCTGCGAACAACTGGTCCTTTCGCGTGGGCTTGATTCTGAGTATGGACATTTGCCTGCTGTTGTGCATCATGGTGAGCATAATGACCATATGAATGGATGGTTTTTTCGAAAAAATTCTCGAATGCTTTTATTGGTCCGTCTGATATTATCTTTTTTTCTTTTTTGGTTGAATTCAGTCGTGCTGTCTTTCCAAATATAATAATTATTTTATTTCAGCAACCTCGAGCTCTAAATTTAAAAATATAAGATTGCGATTGATTAGTAAAGTACCCTGAAACGGATCGTTTCCCTAATTTTTTTGAGATCAGTAATAACTTCGGCACTGTATTCTTTGTCAATAACAGTAATCACATAACCTACAACTTCATTTGTTTTAAGATACTGCCCGATTACGTTAATGCTATGTCCGGCAAGAATATTATTGATCATGGCAAGAACTCCAGGTACGTTATGGTGTATATGAATAAACCTGTGGGCATCCTTGAATTTGGGCAATTGAAGATTCGGGAAGTTAACGCTCAGGTTTGTGCTGCCCGAATTCACATAATCTATAATCTTGGAAGGCACAAATTGGGCGATATTGGCTTGTGCTTCAAGTGTACTGCCTCCAATATGAGGGGTAAGTATAGTATTTGGCAAGCCCCTAAGTTCGGAGATAAACTCTTCAGAGTTGCTTTTGGGCTCCTCCGGATAGACATCTATTGCTGCACCTCCAATTCTTCCATTTACAATATTTTCACGCAATGCCCGGATATCAACAACATGGCCACGACTGAGATTTAGGAAGATAACACCTTGTTTCATAAGGCTAAATTCCTTGCTTCCGAGAAGATTTTTGTTTTCCTCCCTTCCATCAACATGAAGTGTCAGAATATCTGCAAGCTTCAAAAGTTCTTCGAGTGTACTACACTTTATAGCATTGCCCATTGCCAGGCGTTCGTCAATATCATAGTAGTAGACCTGCATGCCCAGTGATTCGGCCAACACAGAAAGTTGTGCACCAATGTTCCCATAACCTATAATACCCAGTTTCTTGCCACGAATCTCAAAGCTATTTGTCGCAGATTTGTTCCAGTTACCTGCATGCATCTGGCCTGTTTTGTCTGGAAGATTTCTAATAAGCATGATCATTTCCGCAAGTGCCAGTTCTACGACCGATCGTGTATTGCTGAAAGGTGCATTAAAAACAACAATGCCTCGCGAGAGACATTCCGGCAAGTCAATTTGATTAGTTCCGATACAAAATGCCCCAACCGCAAGTAGTCTATTGGCATTTCCCAATACTTTTTTGGTAACCTGTGTTTTAGATCTGATCCCCAGGATAGAAACACCCTTAATTCTCTCGGTAAGTTCATCTTCATCAAGTCCTCCAGCGTGAACCTCAACCCGGTACCCCTCTTCTTTCAACAATTTCACTCCATCTTCATGAATGTTCTCTAACAGTAGTACTTTAATCTTACTTTTGGGATATGATAATGCTCTTTCCATAAATCTAAACGTGCTCTCGAAATCGTTGTACTTTTTTTTATACTTTTCTATCCTTGGTAATTTCAGTCGGCAAAAGTAATTATTTGAAGAGCTAATAATGTCCAAATCTTTGCTTGTTTTTTTAAGTTCAGATAACTTGTGATTCCATTACACCCATTTATGAAAAGGAATTGGCTAATAATTGCTGTCTGGATTTTATTAATCCAGGGTTGTGACCAAACAATCAAAGACGCAAACAAAGAGTTTATGCCACCGGCCCAGGGAGCTATTGGTGAAATAATCCTCGTTATGGATTCTGCATTGTGGAAGGGTCAACTCGGTATCGAATTGAAAAGGACTTTTCACGACCTGATGCCCGGTCTCCCTCAGGATGAGAGCCTTTTTGAACTTCATTATATAAGTCCATTCAAACTGAATAATACGCTAAAGACAACGAAGAACATGGTATTCGTTACTATTTTGAACGATAACAGCCAGGAAAACAGAATATTGAGAAGTTATTTTACATCAGAGTCCCTTGAAATGGTGAGAAATAATGCTGACTTGTTCATGCTCATAAAACAAGATGATTTTGCAAAAGGCCAGGAAATTCTTCACCTCTTTGGAAGAGATGAAGAAACATTAATAAAAAACATTAGAGAAAACAGCGATCGGATCAAAAATCACTTTGAGCTCATTGAAAGAAAAAGACTTGTAAATACCCTATTCAAAGGGGAAAATGTTGAGATCCGTAGTGCGTTAAAAAACCAGCATAATTTCAACATCAGAGTGCCTTATGGTTACCAACTTGCTGCAAACAAGGACAATTTTATCTGGATCCGGCAATTGGAGTATCCTGAAGAAAAGAGTATTTTCATTTACTATGAACCCTATCGATCACCTGGCATTTTTAATAAAGACAGTATAGCTCAATTGAGAGAAAAAGTTAGTTATGAGTTTATCCGGGACGTGCAGAATAGGAATACTTTCATGACCTTACAGGATGAGCAATACATGCCCTATTTTACGAGAGAAATTAATTTTAAAGGGATCTATGCTTATGAACTCAGGGGACTATGGAAAAACAGTGATATTTCTGCTGGAGGGCCTTTTGTAAGTTATACACTTGTTGACGAGAAATTAAAACGACTTTACTACATTGAGGGCTATGTCTACCATCCCTCTGGGGATAAGAGGGACTGGATGCGGGAAATGGATGCTATCTTGTGGAGCTTTGATATTTCAGATCAGAGTGCGGAATAGTCATCCATTGTTCTATTGAATGTCGAGATAAACTACTCAAAATATCCAAACATTCTGACGAATCAATATTTTTGAGTATAACATCTATGATATGCCATCAAAGAACCGCAACCAGGACGCCCTAGGCTATCATTCACAAGAACCCAAGGGAAAAATAGCCGTTGTCGCCACAAAGCCAGTAGCGACACAAGGTGATCTTGCCCTGGCCTACTCCCCCGGGGTGGCTGTGCCCTGTCTGGCGATTGCTGAAAATATCGAGGATGTATATAAATACACGGCGAAAGGTAATCTCGTTGGTGTCATTTCAAATGGAACAGCTGTTCTGGGCCTGGGAAATATTGGCCCGGAAGCCTCAAAACCGGTGATGGAAGGCAAGGGCGTTTTGTTTAAGAAATTTGCGGGTATTGACATTTTTGACATTGAAATTGCCGAGACGGATGCGGATAAATTTATTGAGATAGTTAAATCCCTTGAGCCAACATTTGGAGGTATTAACCTTGAAGACATTAAAGCTCCTGAAAGTTTTAAAATTGAAACTGAGTTAAAGAAGAAAATGAAAATTCCGGTGATGCATGACGATCAGCATGGCACTGCAATTATTTCAGCGGCTGCTCTTCTTAATGCATTAATTGTTGTCAAGAAGAAAATCGAAAACATTCAAATAGTAATTAATGGAGCTGGTGGTGCGGCTATTGCCTGCGCTCAATTATACATATCTCTTGGTGCGTCAAGGAAAAACATTGTAATGTTTGACAGCAAAGGGGCTATTGATAAATACAGGGAGAATATTGATCCAACAAAAGCCATGTTTGCCACAGATAGAAAACTGAGAACACTTAGCCAAGCAATGGTAGGTGCGGATCTTTTTGTTGGTTTATCCATTGCAGATGTTTTGACTGCCAAGGATGTTCAGGCTATGGCTGATAATCCAATTGTGTTTGCATTGTCAAATCCTGATCCGGAAATAGCCTATGATCTCGCGATGTCATCTAGAAGCGATATTGTCATGGCAACAGGTAGGTCGGATTACCCGAATCAGGTAAACAACGTTTTGGGATTTCCTTATATTTTCAGAGGAGCGCTTGATGTTAGAGCCACTGCAATTAATGAAGAAATGAAGTTAGCAGCAGTAAAGGCTATAGCCGAGTTAGCTAAAGAAAATGTTCCCGAAATGGTAATTAAAGCATATGGGGATAACAAAATTTCTTTTGGAAAAGAATACCTGATTCCAAAACCTATTGACCCGAGATTGATTACATCTATTTCACCAGCTGTTGCCAAAGCCGCTATTGCATCTGGCGTAGCAAGGATTGAAATTACGGATTGGGAGGCTTACGATCTGGAACTTCAGCACAGGATCGGTATCGATCAAAAAATCATGTCAAGGGTCATTTCAAGGGCAAGAAGTAACCCAAGGACTGTGGTTTTTGCAGAAGCGGATCATCCGAAAATTTTGAAGGCGGCCCAAATGCTCAAAGATGACGGTGTCGCTCATCCAATTCTATTGGGTAATCATGATAAGATCAAAAAATTACTTGTTGAATATGATTTGGATTTGGAATGTCCGATCATCGACCCCGATGAAGATAAGGAAAGAACTGACCGTTTTGCCAACGAATTATTTGAAAAGCGAAAAAGAAAAGGAGTGACACGGGCAACGGCAAATCAATTGGCTCGTGATGGCAACTACTTCGGTTGTATGATGGTTGAATTGGGTGATGCAGACGCCTTTATTTCAGGACTCACCAATCATTATTCAACTGCAATAAAACCCGCATTACAAGTAATTGGTATGGAGAAGGGTATCAATCGAGTTGCTGGAATGTATATTATCATGAACAGCAATGGCACCTACTTCTTTGCAGATACAACAGTGAATGTTAATCCAACAGCTGAAGAGCTTGTAGACATAATTGGGCTTACATCCAATGCGGTTAGATTCTTCGATAGAGAGCCAAGAATGGCTGTATTGTCTTATTCTAACTTTGGTTCGAGCGAAGGGAACATTCCTAAACTAGCTCAAAAGGCCGTTTTGTTGGCGAAAGAAAAATTTCCAGATCTCATCATTGACGGCGACCTTCAGGCCAACGTAGCTTTGGATAAGAAAATGCTCAAAGAGGCTTATCCATTCAGTGAATTATGTCCTGATGGTGCCAATACGCTTATTTTTCCTGACCTCACATCAGGAAATATTGCTTACAAATTGTTAATGCAAATTGGAAACGCCGATGCCATTGGCCCGATATTACTGGGAATGAATAAACCTGTCCATGTTCTCCAATTAGGGAGTTCTGTTCGGGAAATTTATAATATGGCAGCAATTGCAGTGGTTGACGCTCAATACCATGTATCTAAAAATTAAGAATGATCAGTTATCTGGAAGGCAAGCTTGTAAGTAAAGAGCCGGGCATTGCAATAATGGATGTCAATGGAGTGGGTTACGAAGTAAGAATTAGTTTGAACACCTATTCCACCATCAAGGACCTTGATAAGAGCAAGCTTCATACTCATCTTCATATTAAAGAGGATGCACATACCCTTTATGGTTTTTCTGATCCGAAGGAAAAAAAAAGATTTTTGGATCTGATCTCTATTTCTGGAGTTGGCCCTGCTACTGGCTTGATGATATTATCGTCTTTGTCACCTGAAGAGCTTCAGAACGCCATTTTGAATAACGACGTAAGGACAATACAGTCTGTCAAAGGTATTGGGGGTAAAACTGCAGAACGGGTGATTCTAGAGCTGAAGGATAAAATGAGAAAGGAAGAAATTCCAGGAATGGAAGCGAAATTATACTCGGAAACGGGCAATACGCTAAGAAATGAGGCGTTATCAGCGCTGATAACATTGGGGATAAGCAGGAATGCTGCCGAAAAAAGTGTTGTCAGTATATTGAAAACACATGGAGCAGATATTTCTCTTGAAGAGTTAATTAAACTGGCGTTAAAGTCTGCCTAACCATTAAAATCTTAAAGTGAGCCAGCGACAAAGAATAGAAATATTTCTATTTCTAATATCGTGTTCCGTCATTCCACACGGAGAAGCGTTGGCCTATAATCTGGATTTTAGTTTTCAGCAACTACAAGATACCAGCCAGCAAGACACATTGAAGAACAGATTTGAAGCTCCTTATGAACCCACAAGGCGATCCACTTATGAGCAAAAAGATCGTTTTGGGGATCCTTTCTCCAACTTCACAAGCCCGTCTCCATTGTTGTTGCAAGACCCGGCAAGCCTTAAGCTGGATGTGGAGATTGATACAAGCATGAATTACACCATTTATGAAAAAGTTGGAGAAGTCAACTACCGGCCAACAAGTACCATGAGTTTTGAAGAATTTAACCGCTATCAGAATCAAAGAATTCTCAAAAACTATTGGAAAGAGAGGTCATTGGGTCTGGATGGCGAAAGTGCTGTAAGTGGTAGGTCTCTTATTCCAAAGCTTTTCATCAGCCCTGTTTTCGATAGAATTTTTGGTGGGAGTTATGTGGACATACAGCCAAATGGATTTGTAAATCTTGATTTTGGAGCCAGATTCCAGAGGATTGATAATCCGGCAGTACCAGTGCGACAGCAGCGCAATGGCGGGTTTGAATTTAACCAACAGATCTCTATGAATGTCCTGGGGAAGGTTGGTGAAAAAATGGCAATCACAGCGAATTTTGACAACAATAATTCTTTCGATTTCCAGAACAACCTCAAGGTGGAATACACTGGATATGAGGAAGATATTATAAAGAAAATTGAATTGGGAAATGTGAGCATGCCTATAGCTAATAGTTTAATCACTGGCGGACAAAGCCTTTTTGGATTCAAGACTCAGCTGCAATTCGGACGTTTGTTTGTTACGGCCGTGGCATCTCGCATGCAGGGAAGAAATGAAGTGATATCGGTTGACAGTGGCTTTCAGGGTCGTGAGTTCGAATTGCGCGCATCCAATTACGAGGAAAACCGCAATTTTTTCCTGGGGCATTTTTTCAGGAATAATTATGAACGATGGCTCTCCGGATTACCCCTGGTTTTATCTGGAATTAACATAACCAGGGTGGAAGTATATATTCTTAATCGAAATAACGACACTCAGACCTTGAGAAATATTGTAGCGTTGATGGATTTGGGAGAGGGCCGACGGATTCATCAGAGCAGCAACCCCTCAGTTGGTTCAGGCAACAAGGCCGAAAGCAGCAACGACGCCAACGATTTATTTGCCTCACTTATAGCAACGAATGGAATCAGGGATGTTGATCAGGTGAGTGATCTGCTTGAAGGTGGAAGTTTCAATTTTGAAAAAACTATTGATTTTGAAAGAGTCACAGCCGCAAGAAAATTGGATGATAGAGAATATGTAATTAATAAGCAACTCGGCTATATCTCACTTCTTAGGCGGCTACAAAATGATGAAGTCCTGGCGGTCTCTTATGAATACACCTTCAACGGGCAGAGGTTTAAGGTTGGTGAACTAACTGAAGATTATGCCAATAGACCAGAAGATCAGGTGGTGATCATGAAATTAATTCGTCCTACACGAATCAATACGCGGGTTCCATCATGGGATCTAATGATGAAAAATATTTATAATCTGGGAGCAAATCAGGTGGATAGAGAAGGTTTCACTTTACGCATCCACTATCGTGATGACCTAACAGGTATTGATAATCCCAGTCTGCATCAAGGAGCCCTCACCAAGGATATCCCGTTAATCCGAATCACAAAGCTCGACCAGTTAAATCCGAATAATGACCCACAACCCGACGGTAATTTTGACTACATCGAAGGCGTCACCATTGACAGTAAGAATGGAAATATAATCTTTCCGGTACTTGAACCTTTTGGATCAACTCTCCGGGCACGGTTTGATCCTATTGCTGAAAGAAACCTTATTGACAAGTTTGTGTACGATACATTGTATCATACAACCAAGGCTGAGGCTAAATTGGTGGCATCTAAAAACAAGTTTTATATTCTTGGAAGATTTAATGCCGGGTCATCGAACGAGATTGCACTTCCCGGAATAAACATTGCAGAAGGTTCAGTTATTGTCACAGCTGGGAATACCCCACTTACTGAAGGCCTTGATTATACCGTGGACTATAACCTTGGAAAGGTACGAATCATTAATGCTGGCATATTGAGTTCTGGAAAGCAAATAGACATTGCTTATGAAAAAGCCGATTTATTTAATTTCCAGACCCGATGGTTGACCGGTGCAAGATTTGATTACAAAATCAGCGACAAAATTAACTTTGGAGCTACAGTTTTACATATGAACGAACGTCCCGGCGGGATATCCCGGTTCAGTGTTGGGAACGAACCTACGCGAAATACCAAATACGGTTTTGATGTCAATTTCACCCAGGACTCAAGGTTACTTACCAAAATGGTCGATGCGATTCCAATTCTTAGTACGAAAGAACGGTCTACAGTTACGTTCAGCGGCGAATTTGCCCAGATACTTCCGGGCACTTCTAATATCGTTGATGGAGAAGGGACTTCATATGTTGACGATTTTGAATCCGCTACCACACCATTTAATCTCGGAGGAAGTGGTAGTGTCCTTAAATGGAAGCTGGCGTCAACACCCGAGACTGACGAAAACCGATTTGATTTATCAAATCAAACGGGATCTGTTTTAGGCTATGCTCATCGTCGGGCTAAATTAGCCTGGTATTCTATAGACAATATTTTCTACCGGACCGGGGGGCCTAATAGGCCGAATAACATTTCGACAGAAGATCGTGAAAATAATTATGTAAGAGGAATTGCCCCTCAAGAAATTTTCCCAAGCCAGGACAGGCAGGTTATCAACACTTTTTTGCCTGTTTTTGATATGACTTATTTTCCGAAGGAACGAGGTCAATACAATTACTCGACTGATGTTGATAACAATGGAGATCTTCGTGATCCCCAAAGAAATTGGGGTGGTATTACCCAGGCCATTACCAGCGATGTTGATTTTGACAAAACTAATATTGAATACATCGAATTTTGGATGATGGATCCGTTTATAACCGGTGGTAACGGAAGAGATGCACTTTTTGACATAACTGCGACCCAGGCCAGGGCTGGAGGTGACCTATATTTCAATTTGGGCAATATTTCTGAAGATGTAATCAAAGATGGCCGACATTTCTTCGAAAATGGTTTACCAGCCGATGGTGACCCTGTAAAAGCCATTACAACTGAATGGGGCAGGGTTACCAATGAACAATTCCTTACCGAGTATTTCGATAATACTACCAGCTCTCGGGTTAACCAGGATGTTGGTCTTGATGGATTAAAAAATGATGATGAGGTGGGTTTCTTCCAAAATGCATTTATTAATAACCTCAATATTTCTGGAGAGCCATTGGAAAAAGTAATCAACGACCCATCTGGGGATAATTTCTTCCACTACCTCGATCCAATTCACGAGGATTTGGATAATAAAATAATTGATAGGTATAAGAACTGGAACGGGATGGATGGCAATTCACCAATAAGTAACAATCGTGGATTCACTACATCTGCTACCAATTTACCCGACAATGAGGATCTGAATAATGACAATTCAATAAGCGACCTTGAGGCTTATTATGAATATAAGGTACCCTTGCGCCCATCAGAACTTGAAGTGGGAAGAAATAACATAGTTGACAAACAAGAAAACAACGGGGTTACCTGGTATTTGTTCAGGATTCCTGTAAGAAACCCCAGTCGCATTCAAGGCACAATTGATGGTTTCAAGTCCATCAGATATCTAAGGACTTATTTAACCGGTTTCGCAGATCCCGTCGTCTTGAGGATGGCCAAGTTCCAGTTAGTTGGCAGTCAATGGAGGAAATTCAATCAAAACCTTTTTCAGAAGGGATTGAATGAAGTTCCCGAAGAAAGTTCATCTGATTTCTTAGTTTCTGTGGTCAACATTGAAGAAAACAGTTCAGGGAGTGAAAAAAGCTCACCTTATACAATACCACCTGGCATTAACCGTGACAGAGATAACACCTCCCCGATATTTAGAAGGATTAATGAACAGTCATTGCAAGTGTGTGTCGATGATTTGAGCGATCGCGACGCGAGGGCTGTATATAAAAATGTGGATCTCGACCTGATCAACTATGGAAGGTTGAAAATGTTCTTGCATGCAGACGGCTCGAATGTTAAAGACGACGAGTTAACAGGTTTCCTTCGACTGGGTACTGATTTCGTTGAAAACTACTACGAAATTGAAATCCCGTTAAAGGTTACTCCTTTTGGTACAAGCCCTAATGACTATTCTGAGAGTGATTTGAGAAGGATTGTATGGCCTCAGGAAAATGAAATAGACATAGAAATTGATGCCCTTTTAACGCTTAAGTCAAGGAGAAATATTCAAAATGTAAGCCAGGAATTGCTTTTTAGTGATTCTGTCGGACATCAGAAGATCACTGTCCGCGGTAATCCTGATATTAGTTCTGTGCAGATACTTATGATTGGTATTAGAAACCCTGAAAGTGCTGATCAGGCCCCCAAAAGCGCTTGTTTATGGGCGAATGAAATGCGGGTTACAGATTTCAATAAGAGGGCAGGTTGGGCGGCAAATGGACGCATGAATGTCAAACTCGCTGATATAGCCAATATCACAACTTCCGGAAGGTACGTTTCAAATGATTTTGGTGGTATTCAACAAAGGATTTCAGAGCGAACCCGCGAAGAAACAAAAGAATATGATATTTCGGCAAGTATCAATGTGGACAAATTTATCCCGGGTGAGCATGGGATAAAAATACCCATGTTTGTCAGCCTTGAGAAAAGTGTGGCTACTCCAAAATTCGACCCAACCGACCCGGATACTCCTCTAAAAAATTCAATCAATGCTATAGCAAGTCCAAACGAGTCAGACAGGTTTTTAAGGATCGTACAGGACAGATCAGAAAGGCGAAGTATCAACTTCACGAATATTAGGAAGGAAAAAGTGAACCCTGAAGCAAGGAGCCATATTTATGATGTTGAAAACTTGTCGTTTACATATTCATTCAGCGAGTTGACACGCAGTAATGTGAATACAGCGGAATATGTTCAAAGAACTTATCATGGAGGTCTGGCCTATAATTACAGTCCGGTCGATTTGACCATCGAGCCATTTCAAAATATTGGATTTCTCGACAACCCTTTTTTACAGCTTATTAAAGATTTTAATTTCAACCCCATTCCCAGTAACCTGAGTTTCAGGGCGGACTTGGATCGACGTTTTACACGAACACAACTAAGAAATGGAGATTTAACAACCGATGGGATTGACCCATTTTTTGAGAAATATTTTACGTTCAATAGGTTATATAATTTACGATGGAACCTGACACGTAGTCTCAGTTTGGACTATAATGCCCGGACAAATGCAATTATTGATGAGCCTTTCGGAAATCTTGATACCCAGGAGAAGAGGGATTCTGTTCGAACTAATCTGAGAAATTTCGGTCGGATGAAGAATTTTAATCAAAACGTTACGGCTACTTACCGCCTGCCACTCGATAAATTTCCATTAACCGACTGGACCAGCGCAGATGTGAGGTACTCCGCTGGTTATATTTGGACAGCAGGATCATTTGAACAGGCAGATACCCTTGGGAATATTATTCAAAACAGCCGTGAAAAGGGGGCAAATGGAAAAGTTGACCTGGTCAAACTTTACAACAAAATAAAATTTCTAAAAGACATCAATACACCAGCACGTCCAACTGCAAGTAGGGGGAAGGAGCCTGTAAAAAACGATACTACTAAGTCAGGAACTCCGGGTGTTATTAAAGGCCTCTTCCGGTTGATGATGTCAGTGCGCTCAGTCAATGTTAGCTATAGCATACGTGAAGGAACAATTCTTCCAGGGTTTCGCCCCAGGGCTTACTTGTTTGGTATGGACAGTTCATTTTCGGCGCCAGGCGCTGCTTTTATTTTTGGTAGCCAGGATCCTGATATTAGGTTTAAAGCTGCCCGTGAAGGCTGGCTTGCCAGGAGTCAGGTACTCACTCAATCGTTCTCACAAAATCTTACTACAGATTTAAATCTAAGAGCTCAGGTGGAACCATTGCGTGATCTGAAAATTCAGCTTGATGCAAAGAAATCAGTTTCAGGTGATTTCCAGGAGATTTACCGTTTTGATCCGAACGGAGATCCCAACATAAACAATGGATTTATTTCATTAAAACCCTCCAGATCAGGTAGTTACAGCGTTTCCTTCTTTTCAATTAGAACGGCATTCATTAAAGATGGAAAGGATTACCAATCACCAACATTCCAGGATTTTGAGTCAAATAGAGCCATAATTAGAGCCAGATTGATGGCCTTAAATCCTGGAGGAGAATACGGCTTAAACTCACAGGACGTTCTCATCCCTTCTTTCATCGCAGCATATGGAGGTACAAGTGCGGATAATTTGGCATTGAATCCTTTTCCTAAAACACCCCTTCCGAATTGGAGAGTCGATTATGCTGGATTATCCAAAATTCCTGCATTATCGGCGGTGTTTTCTTCAATCAATTTGACACACAGCTATTCCTCAACGTTTTCTATTAATAATTTCACGAACTCGTTGTTATATGATCAAGATCTGGAGCTAAGTAATAGTCTTACACGCTATCCATTAGCCACTGAATCAAATGATAGCGGTCTTATTCCAGTTTATGTTATTAGCCAGGTAAATATTCAGGAAAGATTTGCACCATTGATTGGTCTTAATGTCAGAACAAAAACAAGGGTTACTGCCAGAGTCGAATACAGGAAAGAAAGGAGTCTGAGCCTTCAATTGTCAAATAGTCAGGTAACAGAAATGAGGAGCAGTGATGTTTCTCTGGATTTTGGATGGACTAAAGCAGATTGGAAGTTTCCGTTCAAGATACAAGGCAGAACAATAACTGTTAAAAATGACATTACTTTCAGGATGAATTTCACAATTCGCGACACACAGTCATTACAAAGGAGAATCGATGAAGATGCGACTATAACACAAGGAAATATCAATATCCAGCTTCGACCAACTATAAGTTATCTTGTTAATGAAAAATTAAATGTCATGGCATTTTTTGAAAGAAGCATTAATGAACCACGTGTATCAAATTCTTATAAGAGGGCCAATACCTCCGCAGGAATACAGGTTCGTTTCAGTTTGAGTCAATAAGTTGGCTTTTACATTTTTCCACTGGTGAATTCACCTTATTTTTGACCACATAAAATTTAGTATAATATGAATATCCCCTCAGATTTAAAATATACAAAAGACCACGAATGGGTGAGAATTGAAGGCAACAATGCCACAATTGGAATTACCGATTTTGCGCAAAAAGAATTGGGAGATATCGTATTTGTTGAAATTGAAACTGAGGGGGAAGAAGTTGAATCAGGGGAGGTTTTTGGCACTGTTGAAGCAGTGAAAACAGTTTCAGACTTGTTTATGCCATTAAAGGGTAAAGTCCTGGAAAAAAATCCCGAAATAGATGATAAGCCAGAGATGGTTAATGATGATCCATATGGTAGTGGGTGGATGATCCGGATTAAGATTTTGGATACTACTGCGATTGAAACCCTTCTTAGTGCTGAAAATTATAAGTCCCTTGTTGAGTAGGAGAATCATTATTTCCCGCTTGCTGTTGGGGATATGGGTCGTTTTACTGAGCTGGTTAATGCTTTCGCCATTAGACAGTATTCCTACTTTTGAATTTCTGAATTGGCCAGAGGCGGACAAATTAGTACATGGAACAAGCTTTGCCATTCTGGGCATGCTATCAGTTTCTAGTTTAGGAGAAAGTCAGCAACGGTTTATCCTAATTCTTATCATATGGTCTGTTTATGCTATGATGGTCGAAATATTTCAGTTCTATATTCCGGGGCGCTCATTCGAAATACTTGATATTTTGGCTGATGTCATAGGAGCCATTGTCGGATATTTTGCATTTATTCAATTTAACAATATAAAGCAAGGAAATCTTTAGCTTAAAAGGAGAAACCTCTTTATTTTTGGAATAATCATTAAAAAATAAAAGTATGGGATCATTAGTTGCAATACTCGTTTTCTTTCTAATGCTGATAGCTATATGCGCAGGAATTGTAATGCTATTTAAGATGATTATGGATAATGCCGTAAAAAAAGCTGCGGAAACTGATCATCCTGAAAAAAGCTTACCCTTGTTGAAGAAATATAGTTATACGAATATTTCGAATTACACAAGATTATTTATGAATTTGGGTTTGACGATATCATTGGGATTTATCGTCCTTGCCTTTGAATACAAATCATATGACGATGGCTCATTGGTTGATTTGGGCCAAGTAGATGATAATTTTGAAGATTTGATGGAGATTCCACTAACCGAACAGCCACCTCCACCTCCGCCAAAAATTCAATTGCCTCAAATAATTGAGGTTCCTGATGAGGAAGAAATTGAGGATGAAATTGATGTTGAAATAGATGTTGAAATAGCGGAAGAAACAGTTATTGAGGATGTTGTTTTCGATGAGGCTCCTGAAGAGGAAGTTGCAGATGAAATATTTACCATAGTTGAAGATCAACCTGAGCCCATTGGCGGTATGCGTTCCTTTTATGAATATGTAGGTAAAAGACTTAAGTATCCCAATCAAGCCAGAAGAATGGGCATAGAAGGAAAAGTTTTTGTTCAGTTTGTGGTGGACAAAGACGGAAAACTAAATGACGTTCAGGCGGTAAAGGGAATAGGTGCTGGTTGCGATGAAGAAGCTGTTAGAGTTATCAGCGGGGCTCCAAATTGGAAGCCAGGTAAGCAAAGGGGTAGACCGGTAAAGGTGCGGATGATTCTCCCGATAACATTCAAATTAGGATAACATTGAAACCCCGGCAGATACCGGGGTTTTTTGTTTAGAGGATATTCAGCAATTGTTCCCTGATTTTCTCAAGCTCCTCTTTCATTTCAACGATAAGATGCTGAATTTTTGAATCATTGGCTTTTGAGCCAATGGTGTTAATCTCCCTGCCAATCTCCTGTGTAATAAAACCAAGTTTTTTACCTTGGGAGACATCGGAATCCATTGCGCTAAGAAAATAATCAAGGTGATTTTTTAACCTTGTTTTTTCTTCGTTAATGTCGAGTTTTTCGAGGAAATAGATTGCTTCTTGTTCAAACCTATTCTTATCAATCTCCCCCTTGCTAATATACTGCTGGAGATTACCCTCGATTCTTTTCATAATTCCCTCGACTCGGGATGGATCTAATGAGCCTATTTCAACTAAACTGCGCTTGATTTTATCAATATTTTCGATTATTGCTGGATTCAGGGCTTCACCCTCCGCCTTTCGAAAAGTATCACATGCCAATAGGGCTTCCAGGATTGCTTTTTTGACTTGGTGCCAGTTTTTATCATCTTCTCCCTCAACTGCATGACCAATTACTTCGGGCATTTGAAGTGCCAAATGAAATATATCAGCATTGTCTTCGCCAGCTTTCTCACGCAAAGATTTTAAACTCCCATAATACTGAAGAAAAAGTTCTTCATTTATAACAGACTTTGCTTGGGCAGTTGCATTTTCAACTTCAATAGAGATACTAACTTTGCCTCTTTGCAATATTTCAACTGCCAGGGCTTTGATTTCAAGTTCCCTAAATGCAAATTGTCGAGGAATCTTTAGCAGCGTATCAATGAATTTGGAGTTCAAACTCCTTACTTCTACTGTAATTGTGCGGCCATCATGCTCAAAAGACGATGCCCCGTACCCGGTCATTGATTTTATCATGGGTCAAGATTAATAACTTGGCCTGTAATGCACAATAATATCCAATTAGATGAATTAGAACTCGTGACCGAGGGTTAGATAAAACTTCATCTTACCAACGTCGAAATTCTCGATAGGTTTAGCGAAATCAAATTTCATATAGTAGCCCATCATTACCGTTCTTAAACCTAATCCAAAACTTGCCAACCATGGGCTTTGTGAATTTCTTAGTGTCGCTTCAAATGGTGAATTAGTAGGTTTGATGGTTACGGTATTTACGCTATTCTCACGTTTGAAAGGAGAAATACCAGTCCAGGCTGACCCAACATCATAAAAGGCGATAAACATTAGATTTCTAAAGAAATTTGATTGAATAGGGCCTCTGGTAATATATCTAATTAGAGGAATCCTCAATTCGGCACTAAATGTTATGACATTACTGCCATTGAATTTATTATAATTGAAACCACGTAGAGGAATAAATTGATGGAATAGAATGTTGCTATTTTCCGCGTTCGTCGCCCCATTGAGAGGGTTCTGGTCTCCTTCATTGTCTGTTTGTTTTATAAGCCAGTTATTCATTCCTCCAAGCAAGAACTCGGGGGAGTCTTTACCTAAAAATTTGCCATAAAATCCTTTAAACGACAGGGAGATTTCCCGGTGAATTTTTTGATGATGTCTCACGTCAAGAAAGAGATTTGAGAAACCATCTCTGCCGGATGATAATGATGACCATTGATGAAATCCTAATTTTATCCGGGTTCCTTCATAGAGGTTTAAACCCTTTGTTAAGGAATTATCGAACACGGCCTCGGCTCTGAAGCCTGAAAAATAATTATTCCGATCAGGTGATGGATCTCCGATTATACTAATTTCCAACGGGTTTACTTCTAGGTATCGGGTGTTAGCGAAGAATGGAGTAAATACCAGTCTCGCTGTTGTAGTGATCGGTAATTGAACACCCAATTCGACTTTGTTAAGGATGTATTTCTGATTGGTTGTAAGATTTCTGTACAAATTGTTTCGATCGTCAACCTGATGCCATAATGATTTCCTATCATATCGAACATTAAGATCCAATTTATATTTAAGCAATTCATATTCACCAAAGAAGTCTCCGCTTTTTAGATTTGATATTGCTAATAGACCACCATAAAAACGCTGATCTTCGAGCATGTCGTTCATTTGTGTCTCCAATAATATCCCAAATCCTCTAAGTGGATCTATTACAAATGATGTGACAATATTTTCAGCATGGTAGCGTGTTTCATAAGGATTAGGACCAATGATTTCACTCGGTGTCTCAAATTGTCGAAAGTTTGATAAAAATGATTCAGTCTGAACCACATCATCTTGATATTCCTCCTCATCAAAAACATAGTTTTCAGTGTCAATGATGTCCTCCAAATTAATGAGTGAGTCTGCTAATAATGGCACAAGTAATTCATTAAGCTCAGATTGAACTGGTTCAACTTCTTCCTCTAAATTCGGATCTACGGTTTCCTTTGCTCGTTCACTGAGTCTGTTACTTACAAATTTTGCCTGCTCGATGTTTTGTCGAAATGTCTGAGGTGTAAATATGTTCTGGTTCCTATCAAAATCTTGAGTGTAATGAATATTGAACTTCCCTCTATTTAAGAGTATATAGCTAAATCCATTGGATGAGGGAACAATATCATAGTCATGAATACTGCTATTGAAATTGGATACCTGATGAAAAATATTGTCGGATATGGTGTATTTAAAAAGGTTTATAATACCTTTCTGATCGCTGAGATAGTAAATTGTATTGCTGTCAATAGGTTTTGGATGTGTGTCCTTACTCAACGTATTGGTAAGCCGACCAAGGGTTTGTGTTGTGGTGTCAAGGTCATACAGAAAAAGGTTATAATTATTGGAGATTTTCTCAAATGTCCCATCGACGTCAAGAGAGTCACTAACTCGGTTTGAACTGAAAACCAGGGCATCTGTCCCGGGAATAAATCTTGGGTTTACATCATCATATATATCATCAGTAAGACGTCTAACAGCATTTCGCCTGAGGCTCAATAAAAATAAATCATTCCTACCCTCAACATCAGCACTGATAATCGCAAGATTTCCGTTGCTGCTGAATCCAATATCCTTAATTTGGTTGAATTGCTGCATTGACCTAACTACTTTGAGGCCAGTTTCAATATTATATCTGGTCAGTCGATAATAACCTCTTGAAACATCAACAATACCGAGAGTTTTTTCATCAATCCAGGAGAGTATTGGTATTTCATTGTCAATTTGTTGATTAATCAGTTGATAGCCCATTACGCTAATCTTATTGATTTTACCGGTAGCCAAATCCTTTATAAAAATTTTATACCTCCCGTTTTCGTTTTGTGAGTATGCAAGGTTGAGACCATCAGGACTCATTTTTACATTATTAAACTTCAAATCCCTTGTTCTTTTATAGATATTGCTTCCTGGTGTTGGATCCACGTAGTTGGCAGCGATGTTTGATCCTGAATTAATATAGTAAGCTTCCCAGTCGGCCAGAAATTGACGAAATGGAATTCCAAGAGTGCTGGCAATACTATTTTGTTCATTTCGAATTATCCTGGTTAGGTTCAATACATTTGAAATATTGCTTCGTCCATATTTGAGGGTGAGATAATTCCAAATAGACTGACCTACAATTTTGGCTTCATCACCGGAAAGTTTCTTGAGTTTTTTAAATTTTTTGTGGGTAAAATAATCTCTTATGAAATCATCCATTTGGAGGTCCCACCCATAGGCAACATATAAGGCTGCACCATCCATAAACCATTCAGGAAGAGTTAACAAGTAAGCGCTCTGGAACATATCCGCCAAGCTGCCACCAAACATCATGTCATTAATTAGCAATTTAGCAGTTCTAAAAACCAGCTCTTCTTTAAAGGAAGCCATTGTTCCGGGATATGCAATTTCCACTTGTAGTTTGATAAAGTTGGTTTGTCCGCCTATCGTGAATGGAACCTCATATAGACCTTTATTACTTTGTTGGAGATCTGTTAAGGAATTGTATAAGAAAATTTTAGTTTTCGTATATGGGGCATATCCTAAAAGATCGGTAATTCTGTTGAACTCCTTTTCCATGAATTCCGCGGCAATTCTGGCATTTTCTTCCCCACCATCATAGAAGTAAACATCAAAGTTTTCTGTTCCAAAGAATCTCCAATAAAGGTTTTTGTGCTGAATCCTGTTTTTCCCAAATTCTTCCTGGGTTGATTGTGCACGAACCCCAGCCGCATAGCTTATAATTAATAAAGAAACAAAAAGGATCCTCTTCATTGCCTGATCAAATCTCATTAAAATAGTGAATAATAGCGATTGATGCTTACTGCCGGGTTGAGGTTTTCATTGTGTTCCAAATGCTTGTAAAAATGTTCAGCGCAGTAGGGGGTTAATGATACACCTTTGGATCCAAAACCATTAAAAGTACATAATGTTTGGAATTCTGGATGCATTCCAATGAATGGACGTCTATCGGGCGTAGCGGGGCGGAGGCCAACATATCGCTCAATGATTTCAAAATCTCCATCTACAAGCTCGTTAAACTTATTTTTAAGAAAAGCTTCTGCCTCAATTGTTGGCGCTTCAGAAAGGTCGTTCCAGTCGTAAGTAGCGCCAACTTTAATTGTGCCGTCTGATTGTGGGATCAAAAATATTCCTCTGTTTAGAATAAAATTCAAATTCAGATTGTTCTTTATTTTTAAAATTACGCCTTTGACTGGTTTGAAGGGCAACCAGTCAAAAAAACTTATCGGTGATATTCCTGTACAGAATACAATTTTTGAGGCACTTATCCCCCTGTAGATGACACTGTTTTTGCGGATTTCGAGAGAATCTTTTTCGAAAATCCCCTCAGTATATGAATTCGAACTATTGAACTTAGCCCTACAGGCATCTAAAAGTGAATTGATATCCACAAAACCAGATGGTTTGAGTGATATTCCTCCGATTGGATCTCTAATGTTTTCCTTTGCCGATTTGTAGGTGATTGACTCAATATATAGGGTATAAATAGGATCAGATGCCCTTATTTGCCAGTCATTTTGCTCAGAGACATCAAAAAATGGCCGATAAATTTTTATTGGGTATAGGAACGACTTCTCCGCCCAAAGTTCCAGCTGGCGATAGAAATGTTCCAAACCCGTAAATATTTCATCAGCTTTCCAGGTTTTGACCATGTTTCTCCCCGTGATAGGATTATACAAACCGGCTGCCACTCTTGACGAAGTATTGATCTTTTCCTGATTGAATATATGGACGGTTTTTCCGGCCTTGATAAGAGTATAAGCCAGTATCGAACCGGCAAGCCCCTGTCCAATTATGATGTAGTCGACATTCTTCAAAATTTGAAAAAATATTAGTCCGATTGAATTTTGATCAATTATAGACCAAATTTGCAAGCTCACCATAAACCCCGATATGATTCAAATCAAATCCTTTGAATTCAATGACTTTGCAGAAAACACATACATTTTGTATGACGAAACATGTGAATGTGTCATAATTGATCCTGGGTGTTATAACATTTCCGAAAAAAATCAACTTCAGGGCTTTATTGAAGATAGGAAGCTTAAAGTCGTTAAACTCTTAAACACTCATTGCCATATCGACCATGTTTTGGGAAATGCTTTTGTTAAGGAGACTTATGACGTTAGTCTTATAATACACCCGAAAGATGAAGTAACACTAGAGGCAGTAAAAGTTTATGCTCCGGTATACGGATTCAATAATTATGAAGAAGCCAAGGCTGATGGATTTATGGTGGAGGGAGATCAATTGACATTCGGCAGTTCAATCCTGAATGTAATTTTTGTACCGGGGCATGCCCCTGGCCATGTGGCTTTTGTTAGTGAAAACCAACAATTTTGTATCGGAGGCGATGTGTTGTTTCTGAAGAGCATTGGAAGAACTGATTTACCTGGCGGGGATTTGGATACGTTAATCGAAAGCATTCATCAAAAAATGTTCATCCTAGACGACGCCACAGTAGTTTATCCAGGTCATGGTCCAACTACGAAAATTGGGGCCGAGAAGCTTTATAATCCATATTGTGCAATTGCTACCAAAAGAGGTGAAATTTAAACGGCACATTCCCAATTTTTTCACGAGTCTAAATCTTCTAACCGGTTGCGTAGGGATAGTATATATCAGTCATGGTGATATTGAATCAGCTCCATATTTCGTCTTGGGCGGAGCTTTTTTTGACTTCCTCGATGGTTTTGTTGCAAGAATTTTAAATGTATTCTCTGATGTAGGTAAGGAATTGGATTCACTGGCAGACATGGTGACTTTTGGTGTTCTGCCATCGATCTTTCTTTTTGAAATGTTAAAACGATCTGGAAGCAATGAAATCCTGCCATTTATTGCGTTTTCGGTTGCCGTTTTTGCAGCCCTACGCCTGGCTAAATTTAATGTTGATACTTTGCAGCGAGACGTTTTTATCGGTTTACCGACCCCTGCTTGTGCGATTTTTTTAACAGGTTTAATATTTTTAGATAATTCATACTCTGCCTTGATAAGCAACACTTCTTTTCTAATTGTTGTTATAGTAGTGTTTTCACTTGTTATGGTCTCACCAATAAAGTTTGTTGCATTAAAATTTAAATCCCGTAATATGATGGGAAACGAAGCCAAAATTGTTTTGATGGTTGGAGCGTTGATTTTGGGGACTCTATTCGGAATCGAATCAATATCAGCATTAGTTATTTGGTATATGATAGTTTCTTTTGTGAGCGGCGCCTATTCTAAGATTTGAAACCTCAATATTTCTTCTTTGACATCGTTGAAAATGTCGAAGTCCATAACTAATGAATTGAGCAAGCTAAAAATCATATCATTGTTAGTAATCCATTCCTTGGGGTATTCGATCTCCCAGGCACAGAATAGTGTTCTTTCATCAAATTCCTGGTATAAAATAGCTGTAACCGAACCAGGAATTTATCGCATTGACAGTGATTTTTTAAGAGATATAGGAATCAATACTACTTCCATTGATCCGAGGAATATTGGTTTGTTCGGATACGGTGGAGGAATGCTTCCTCAGGAAAATAATGCCTCGCGTAATCAGGATTTACCTGAGAATGCAATTTTCGTCTCTGGGGAAGGTGATGGTCAGTTTGGAAATAACGATTTTATCCTTTTTTATGGCCAGACCCCTGATCTTGCGGGGTATAGTCCTGAAGGTATGCTGCAATATTCAAAGAATTTATACTCAGATACGACATTCTATTTCATTCGCATTGGTGGCAATCCGGGGAAGCGCTTGACTACAATTTCTAATGAGGGGCTTGATCATCCCAGGATTAATTCTTTCGATGATTTCATGTATCACGAAGAAGACAGGATAAACATGTTGTCAACCGGGAGAGAGTGGTATGAAAGGGCCCTTAACTCAATCTCCAGAGAATTGGAGATTGAATTTGAAGTGGATGGAATCTTGCCATTGAGTACCATTCAGCTCAGATCAGCTGTGATGGCACAATCGTTCGGCCAATCAAGTTTTGATCTAACGATTAATGGCATACAGGTTGGGAACCAGGTGATCGCCCCGATACCTGAGGGGACATATGATATTAAGGGATCAGATCATGTAAATGTATTTTCAATCCCTGTTTCTGATATTCCATCTTCTGAGAGCATTTTGATGCTTAGTTATAAATTCAACCCAGCGTCCTCAGGATCATCAACTGGTTATTTTAACAATGTGCTGATAGAGTTTCGACGGAATCTTAAACTTTATAATAACCAGACCATGTTCAGATCTGTCGAAAGTCTGTCGAATCCATTTTCGACTTATGAGATAAGTACAGGTACGGAGAGTATTCAAATTTGGGATATAACTGATCCACAGAATGCACTGAACCAGGAGTTCGATACCGATGGAAGTGGAAAAGTCAAATTTGGAGCATCATCCGCAACATTACGTGAGTTTATCATCTTGCAAGGCAGTGATTTTCAAAAACCAATTCCCATTGGAGAGGTGCCTTCTCAAAACCTGCATGGTCTAAGCATCCCGGATGGGTTGATTGTAACTCATCCGAGATTTATATCAGAAGCCCGGAGATTGGCAAATTTCAGGTCTTCAAATGACAACCTCAAGGTTGAAGTCGTGACTACAGAAGAAATCTATAATGAGTTTTCAAGTGGTAGACAGGATATTTCTGCAATCAGGGATTTTGTAAAATACATGTATCGTGGGAGTAGCAATTTGCGTTATGTCTTGCTCTTCGGAGATGGCTCTTATGACTACAAAAAGAGGGCTATTGTCGATACTAATTTTGTTCCCATTTATGAGGCGAGAAATTCACTTCATCCCATTTTTAGTTACAGTTCCGACGATTACTTTGCTATTCTGGATGATGACGAAGGGTTTTGGGAAGAATCTGAAGCTGGTGATCATTTGCTCGATATTGGTGTTGGCAGATTACCAGTCAAAACTTTAAAAGAGGCTAATATTGTAGTCGATAAATTAATTGATTATGCAATCAAGGAATCATCTTTAGGCAGTTGGAGGAATGAGGTGGTTTTTGTCGCTGATGACGGTGATTTCAATATCCATCAAAGAGATGCGGATAATCTTGCAACTTTTGTTGATCAGCAATTTCCGGCTTATAACCCAAACAAAATTTACCTCGATGCTTTTACCCAGGTAGCTTTACCTAATGGAGTAGAGACTGCAAAAGGCGTTACAGACGCTATAAATGAAGCCATTACCCAAGGCTCACTTATATTTAATTTTACGGGCCATGGCAATGAAAATCTTTGGTGTCAGGAAGGTATCCTGAATCAATCTATCATTTCAGGATGGACAAACCGGGATAGGATGCCTTTGTTCATCACGGCGACATGCGAATTCGGGCGATATGATAATCCTGATCTTCTTTCCGGAGGAGAATTATTGGTACTCAGCGAAAAAGGAGGGGCGATTGCTTTATTAACTACTTCAAGGCCTGTCTTTTCCAATACTAACTTTCTTCTGAATGAAGCTTTTTACAACAATGTGTTCAAAAAAATAGATGGGCAATTTCCAAGATTGGGAGACATTATCAAAGGTACAAAGAATGAAAGCCTCAGGGGACCGGTAAACAGGGGATTTGCCTTATTGGGAGATCCAATGATGATTCTCGCTTATCCAAAATATAACATCATTATCACGGAGTTAAATGGGCGATCATTGAATGCCGAGGGCGATACAATAAAAGCCCAGACACTCACAAGTATTAAAGGAGAAATAGTAGATAATGAAAGAATATTACAAACTTCATTTAATGGAATACTATCAGCCACAGTATTTGACAAGCCAACGGAGAAGACTACATTGGGAAACGAGAGTAACCCGACGATTTTTGAGGAGCGAACCAGTGCAATCTTTCGAGGAGATGTTTCTATTGTAAATGGGAAATTAAAGTTGGATTTCGTAGTTCCAAAAAATATTTCCTACATCATCAAGGAAGGAAAGATCAGCTTTTATGCAAAATCATCAGGTTTGATTGATGCCAATGGCGCTAATATTGAATTGAAAATAGGTGGTAGTGCCGATGAAGTCACCAAAGATGACACACCTCCTGAAATGGAAATCTACCTGAATGATGATTCTTTTATTTCAGGTGATGAAATCGGCCCAAATCCACTACTGATTGCCAAATTTTTTGATGATAACGGAATCAATATTTCAGAAATTGGTATAGGTCAAAATATAAGTGCAAGGCTGGACAACGGGGATCCAATCAATCTAAATCCATTTTATCGAGCTGAATTAGACAATTATCAGCGAGGTGTATTAAGGTATCCGCTAAGTGAATTAGAAGAAGGACGGCATTCATTGATAATTAAAGCATTTGATACACATAATAATGGGACTGAAAGAACTATTGAATTTTTTGTCACTGCAGATGCTAAAAACAGGATTTCAAACGTTATAAATTATCCTAACCCTGTTTCGGATAGGACAACTTTTTTGTTTTCTCATCAACACATAAGTGAGAACCTGAAAATTGTTATACGAGTGTTTAATTTAAAAGGTGATATTGTGAGAATTCTTAAGGCTGAGGTTTTTGATACAACGGGAACAATTGATGCTCTCAGTTGGGATCGAACAGATGAAAATGGCAGCCGTGTAGATAATGGAATCTATTTATACCAAATTGTTGTTCAATCGATTGACGGTGCCATAGGGCTGGCACATCAAAAATTGATCGTTATTGACTAATTTTGAACCAATTTTATAGGAATGCCAAGAATAAATATTTGTTTTTTTATCCTTTTTCTGGGCGTAGGCACTTTATCAAAAGCCCAAAGTCGGGTGATTGCGGGCCAGAATGACAGGAGGGCGATAACAACCGCGGTGCCATTCGTCAGCTTTGCTCCTGATGCAAGAGGTGCCGCGTTGGGAGATGCTGGAGTAGCTACTTCACCGGACGTCAATTCAATCCATTGGAATAATGCCAAACTTGCATTTATTGACAATGACTATGGTTTTTCTGTAGCCTATACCCCGTGGCTCGGGAAGATTGTGAATGATATGTATGTTTCTTACGTCTCTGGTTATAAGCGTATTGATCGATTACAAACGGTTGCTGTATCTTTGAGATATTTCGATTTGGGTGATATTTTTCTTCGCGATGAAATCGGTCTGGATTTGGGAGTTCATAACCCAAGAGAATGGGCAGTTGATGCTACATATTCTCGTAAGTTGAGTGAAAATTTGAGTATTGGCGTTACTACTCGATTTATCAGGTCTAATTTATCAGGCCGGTTTTCAACTTCTCAGGATGCCAAAGCCGGGACCAGTGTAGCCGTAGATCTGGGGGTTTATTATACAAAAGATATATTTTTCTCAGGGAAAAACTCCACTATCTCATTTGGTGGTCACATATCAAATTTTGGTTCAAAGGTTACCTATAGCAACGCAAGCAACGAAGACTTTATCCCAACTAATCTTCGGTTAGGGGTGGCATTTAAAACAGACCTTGATCCATATAATTCATTCACTTTCGTATTTGATGTCAATAAGTTGATGGTGCCTTCACCCCCCATTTACGAGGAAGATCCTAATAATCCCGGTGTATTTATCAGAACTGCCGGTAAGAACCCAAACCGCAGTTTGATAAGTGGTACTTTCGGTTCATTCGGAGATGCTCCTGATGGGTTTATCGAAGAAATGAAAGAAATCAATTTCTCAACCGGCATTGAATATTGGTATAAAGACCTAGCCGCTTTCAGGACTGGGTATTTTCATGAGAGCTATGATAAGGGGAACAGGAAGTTCATAACCGTTGGTGTTGGTTTCAGGTACCAGGTTTTTGGAGTTGACTTTGCCTATCTCATTCCAACTCAAATAAATCATCCGTTAGCAGAAACCCTCCGATTCTCACTGCTATTTAACTTCGCAGGGAAAGAGACCGTCGAAACAGATTCTGGTTCCTAAACCAACATGTTAGATAGGACAATTGCCCCTCCGTACGGAAAGATCTCGGATTTTTCATTGATTGAACCTAAGCATACCATTTTACCAAATGGCTTGCCGCTTTTTACCATCAGTACTGGACGTCAGGAAGTAATAAGGCTGGAATTCATTACAAGAATTGGGTCAAAGCATGACCTCAAGCCTGGGCTGACATTTTTTACATCTAAAATGTTGGCAGAAGGAACATCAATGAGGACTTCTTCAGAGATAGCTGCGGCCCTGGATTATCTGGGGGTACATGTTGAGACAAATCCAGGAATAGATCATACAGGAATAAGCGTCTATTGCCTTTCAAAGCACCTCAGTGAAGTTTTATTAATTTTTAAGGATGTCTTGTTAGACCCTGTCTTCCCAGAGGAAGAGTTGAATACTCAAAAAACTATAAGAAAAGATGGACTGAAGGTTAATCTCGAAAAGAATCAATTTGTGGCATCCAGGAAAATAAGAACCTGTCTGTTTGGTATGAATCATCCTTACGGCAGGAATCTGGAGGTTGAACACATTGATGATATTTCAAGAAATGAAATTCTGAACTTTTATAAAACCGCTTTTTTTAACGAACCGCTAATAATCGCAAGCGGATTCGTAAAGGAAAAGGAGATGGATTCAATTCAAAAGCATTTGGGTCATTTTCCACTTATGAAAGGTAATTTCAACACCTCATCCTATGAAGTAGATCAGGTTAAAAACCTTACCATTGAAAAACCAGATAGTTTGCAATCATCGCTGCGTTTGGGAAGATTGATCCCTTCCAAGAACCATAAAGACTATCTCCCACTGCTTGTCGTTAATGAAATTTTTGGGGGTTATTTCGGTTCACGTTTGATGAAAAATATCAGGGAAGATAAAGGGTATACCTATGGTGTACACTCCCAGGTGTTGAACCTTGAGCATGCGTCAATGCAGATTATTGGTGCTGATGTGAAAAAAGAATTTTCTCAAGCTACAATTGATGAGATTCACAAGGAGATGAAGAAGCTAAAAGACGAACTGGTGTCTCCAAACGAGTTGGAGACGGTAAAAAATTACATGCTAGGCAGTTTTCTATCCTCTATTTCAACACCATTTAGCCTGGCGGATAAGTTCAAGTCGATATATTTCCATAATTTGGATTATAATTTTTATCGGGAATATATCGAAAACATCAACTCGATAACTTCAGATCAAATTCTCGAAACAGCCAGAAGTTATTTTAAGACTGAAAATTATAGTACAGTTGTCGTTGGCTGAAATTAGATGGCTAAATTTGATAAGTTAATCAGGAAGTAGTGCGTGTCCAGGCTAGTGTAATCTGGTGGTGCTGTATCTTGATCGATTGATATTCGGGGTGTAGCGCAGCCCGGTAGCGCACTACGTTCGGGACGTAGGGGCCGCTGGTTCGAATCCAGTCACCCCGACAAAAGCCGCTCTAGGGCGGCTTTTGTCTAATATTCGGTTATTTACTCCACCCTCAAATCCCAGATCAAATCAACATCTGTTTCGCCCTGTGTTACTGTTGATGAACTGCTTTTAATTCCCGGCTGATGTTTTAGTACTACCCTGAAGTTTCCCGCACCGATTTCACCTGTGGTCCATAAAGTTTCGAGTCCAAGGGGCAAACCATCCGAATCCTGGTCGAGGTAATTAATTGGATCAGCACGATTATCAATGTTTCCATTTCCATCAGGATCTGAAAATAGCCCGTCTGTCCAGGCTAAGAAGATGAGATGTTCCGCAGCTTCGGCAGCAACTTCATCAGTGATACTTTCGCCAGCAACTGAATTTTCAAGGGCAATTTTCAAGTGATATGTCTTATTTGGCTCAAGTACAATGTCATCAAGAATCTGAATACTTTCTGGGCCTTCTCCATCCGGGTCTACAGCCCTGGCTGTAATTGTAGTTACACCTCCCAAAGCATCAAAACTCAGGATCACATCGGTAATGATCTCTTCTTCGTTTTCTGCCGGGGGAACGTCATCATCATTACATGAAACATATAATGACAAGATGAAGCTTATAATAAGAATGAGTTTTTCGATTTGCACAGGTGTTCTAATCAATGATTCAAATGCGGTAAATAAATGAAAGACCAATATTTCGACCAGTTTCATCAGCGAAATATCTCAACCGGTTTGTGTAACTCCTGTAATCGACATTTAACATGTTTTTAGCTTGCAGCAGCAACGTGAACTTTCTGATTGTTGAACGGAACGAAATGTTTGTAAGGAAGTACCCCTCGGGTTCTTTTAAGAAATCAAAATTGGAGGTGTCTTCACTGAACAAATCTTCACCTTTTGACTGGGCTTCAAGAATTTGTCCCAGACTTACAATTCTTTTGGGTGCTTGATATTGTTTGAAAGAATAATACAATGAAACACTAATTTTAGTTTCATCAAAGAACTCAAGCTTCGGTTTAAAACTCAATTCATACTGCAGGTTCGACGGAGGTTGTCCGACAAAAAAATCATTGTTCGAGACATCTTTCGACCATAAATAGCTTCCTCTCACCAAGCTTGATATAACACCGGAGTGTTTCCAAAAAAGGTTAAGATCAACACCCCAGAGAAGGGCATCTGTCTGTTCAAACACAAAAAACGGAAACGGCCCTCTGACGGTATTTGTTATTCCGGCAGGTCGAGAATAGATGTAATTAAAAACGTAGTTTGAATAAACAGTTATGTCCAGATTATATCGATCGTTGTACTTTTCAAATGAATTCACCCATTTCAAACCGAATTCGTTTGGTGTGGATTTTTCGATGGTTGACACCAGTTTTGTATTGATGTTGTGGTTTTCATCATATTCAAAGCGCAATAGACCGGTTTCATTGATGAATTCATTTTTCCCCAGGCGGTAGAGATCCACGACACTTGGCGGACGCCAGGCACTTCCGAAGTTTGTCCGGAATGTTGCATTAGAAGAGAATTCATGATTCAACCCAAGGGTTGCAGTAATATTTTGGAAGTCGAGCTCGTTTCTAAAAATGCTGTTATCAGTATCTCTGCCCCGTACAGACGAGTATTGATAGTCATATCTTATTCCAGCCTCAAATGTATTCATACCTCGTTCCATTGATTCGATAATGAAAATTCCGAATCTCGAATTATTGAAATTAGGAATGAAAGATATTGTATTTGTACCCGGCAAATTGTTATTATCCTGATAGAGGGTTTGAATTCCAATGATTCCATTTAGATTATTGATCTGAGGATGATTCCAATCCAAATCCAGGCTATGTGATATAAGTTGCAGGCTGATGGAAGGGGCATCATTATTGGAACCCCGACGGATATCGAATTCCATTCGGCGATTGACCTGATAGCCGTATTGAAAATTAAACGACTGATTTTCCTTCAAATATGCGCCTTTTAACTTCACCAGGTCATGATCAACCTCCTGGCGAGGCGTTTTAATGCGGTAAGAAAAAGATCTTGTATTTTGAGGAGGTTCATTTGATATTGCGCCATCCAGGTCATTAAGATCTCCAACTACAGAACCTCTTAAAATTCCCAATTCCTGACTGAAATGACTATAGTACAGCTCTATGTCGATGTTTGATAAATGATAATTAGCTCCGGTTGCAAAGCTCAATTCATTCTTTCCTGTATTGGAAAGGTTGTAATCTGGTGCCCTGAGGTCACCTTGTTTCAATAATGATGCCTCAGCTAAAAGGCCAAAGCGGTTAAATCCTTTCTGGAGCTTAATGGTTGATTCTCCTGATCTCCCATTGGAATTTCCGGCAAGCTTGATTTCTCCATGAAGATGTTCTGATAATTCAATTTTGGGAGGATTTATGAGGATGACGCCACCCAGGGCATCAGCACCATAACGAACTGTAGCAGCACCTTTAATGACTTCCAAATTGTCAGCCAATGAAGGATCAATTTCCGGGGCATGTTCAACACCCCAATTTTGAAACTCATGCCGTATTCCATTATTGATAATGAGAATCCTGTTACTGTGTAAACCATGTAGCACAGGTTTCACAATATTCTGCCCAGTACTGATTGTTGAAATTCCGGCAATTGATCCAGCAACATCTCCAAAACTCCCGGACTGAACTACTTCCAAATCTTCAGCTTTGATCAATGTTGATGTTGTAGACGTTAAATCACCTGTTGGTTTTTGGCCCTCAATAACTACGCTCTCCAAAACGAACTCATCTGAGGCAAGATAAATCTTTGGGCTTTCATGGTAAATATCATGGTGGTGAACAGTTTTATGGTATCCAACATGAGAAATTGAGAGGTTGAATTCGGATTGACAAATATTATTGATTTTGAAAAATCCACTATCATCTGCCACATTACCATTCTGGGTTCCCTCTATTTGAACAGTGACATAGGGGATTGGCATTCTGGTGTTTAGATCATAAATATTTCCTTCGACCTCATAGGTACAATTCTGAGCAGTGAGGTTTAAGGTATTTTGTATTAGAATTATTAAAAAATAAATCTGAAGGCTTCTCATGGGGTGAGTTAAATTGTCAATTAGAGATGCACTTACTACATAAACCGTTTACAAGAAGATTTGCTTCGGTGATTTTGTAACCTGATATCTCTGGAACTGGAACATGATAAGAAGGAAGGCATTCAATGTTCCCGCAAGCGTCACATTTAAAATGAACATGATTATGATGATGATGATGGGGGGAGCATGTATCATAGCAGATACCGAAGCTAATGAACCCACTGTCACTAAATATTTTATGTATAATTCCTTTGTCAATGAACGAATTGAGTGTTCGGTAGAGTGTAACACGGTCATATTGAGTAAGCTTCCCCTCCAAATCCTTAAATGATAGGGCATGACCGGTTCCAAGAAAAGAGTCCAGAACGTCGATCCTACATGCAGTTATTCTCATGGCATGCGCTCTCAAAATGGCTTCTAAATCGCCGTAAATCATGGTCAACCAAAATTAGTATAAATGCAATAGAGTTGCAAATAGATGCCACAACTTGTATGAAATTTACATCAGAGCTAATTACGAGGGTCGTAACAACATGATCATGGTTCTTGCGAATCGCATGAATTCTTCCACCATTTCAGCACTTTTATTTCGCCCTTTAGCAGTTATAGTATAATATAGCCTAACACGTTTACCGATGTTCATTTGACTCATCGTAACCAATTCATTTCGCTCCAACTTATGAAGTGTAGGGTAGATTGAACCAAAAGGAAGGTTTATTTCCCCATTTGAGGATTCTTTTACTTTCTGGATTATTTCGTACCCATATAGAGAATTATTCTCAGCGAGAAGTTTTAAAACGATAGTTTCAAAGGTGCCTTTTAAGAGTTGAGAAGAATACATATCGAATAAGAATATATCATAAAGCAATATTAGCGTATATAGAATGAATGTCCGTGATATTGAACCAATATATCTTTTTTGATGGACTTGATTCCTTCTACGATTTTACCAATAGATACAGGTCTTCCAATCCCTGCCATGTCTTTGATAGCAATTTCTTCGGCGCCCATGTCGATGAGTTCGCTAGCCATATTTACAAAGTAATCAACCGTATGAATTTCCGAATAGGTAATACACAAGGCAGCCTGAGAAACCATTCCTCCCTGCTTTGCATAATCAATAGAAAGTTTTAGGTTTCTCACGTCATTGAGTCCGTCAAAGGACCTTGAAATGTCTGTTCCTTGAATCTTTTTCACCTTGAACATCAACTTCCTAACGTCTTTTGGTACTGGAAACATCCGCAATCCATTAAGCCCACGCTCTAACATTTGTGTTTGAATGCCGGCATCGTTAAATGGCTGGGTCCAATCCCTAACCGACTTATTGGGGTTTTCTCCATAAAGCAGGTTGATCTGCTCAAATCCTTCTCCATTGGTTTCAACTCGAGTAAAACAGCCCATATCGAGAATAGGTTCAGCAATCAACTAAGTGAAAAATTGAATTGAAAATGCTGAAAATTTTACATGCCTGAAGTGTAGATTTTGAAATACGGAAACGGGATTAGATGTTCGCTTCCTAATAGTTAAATAGCCAATTGAATTAGTCAAATATATAAGACAGCTCGATTCCACTGAACCAATTTATTTCCTGACCGGGATAATAGTACCGCTTGTTAAATGGAGGATTAATTAATATTTGAGAAGCATACTTTTCATCAAACAGGTTGTTCACACCTCCATATACATCAAGACTAAAATCACCAAATGAATGACGAAATCCTAGTTTCATATTTATTACCTGATAAGCCTCTGAAAAAATTGAGTTGTCATCCAGAATGGGAATTTCATCTACGAAGCGGTAGTTGATGTTACCATAAATCCCAATAGAGGTGTTCAGGTCAATAATTCCATTCAAGGTGCTACGTGGCACGCCTGTTAACCTGTTTCCAGAGAAGTCATCTTCATTGTTAACAAAAGTTTTGAATTTATAGGCTGAAAGAGAATAATTAAAGTGGGTATTTATACTGCTAACAAAACCTGATGAATTTTGATATATTTGATAACCCAAGGCCATTTCGAACCCATTGTGAGTTGTTTTTCCGGCATTCACCCCAATTGATTCGTTGGAGCCTTCCATTCTCCTGCGAGAGACGAGGAGGTCCCTTACTCTTAATGTATAAACGCCTATATCATAAATTAACTTGTTGCTGAATAAACTTCCTCTACTACCTATTTCATAGTTGAACCCTGTTTCTGGCTCTATGGCTGGGTTAATAAGTCCTTCTGAATCTCTGGTTTCTTCAAATGTCGGGGTTCCAAATCCGTGACTGACGGAGCCGTGAATAGCTACATTGGGATTAATTTTATAGTTCAATCCAATTCTGGGGGAAGCAATAACATCAAATTCGATAATACCCGACTGATCTCCATCCTGTTTAAAGAGGTCTTCGAAATTATATTTGGTCTGGTTAAGGTTAACACCAGCGATAAGTGCAAACTTTTCGGTGAATTGCCAATCTCCTTGAATAAAATAGTTTTGATACTCCCGATTTACATTATGGTGACTTTGAATAACGCCAGGTAAATCAGGGAGGCTGTCGTTAAGGTGAGTTGTTGCAATAAGACGATCACGGAATACTTCAGTGCCGAAGGTAAGGATTGGGAGTGCTTTGGCCGACCCAAGATCATATTGGTATTTGAATCTCAGTCCATAACCATTAACGTTTTCGCGGAGAATATCGAAAGGCGCAACTTCGTTGGAATTTCTAAAATTGGTAAAAACGCTATAAACTAGATTCATCCTGTCCGAAAATTGGTGCTCAAAAGAAACACCAAGAAGGCCTTTCTTATTGTCTTCAAATCCTTTAGCTTGTTGCCATATAAAAGCCGCAGCTCTAGGGTTTTCAGCAAAAGTGGCACTATCAATACTGCTGGGAATGAACGCCTTGAGGTCTATAAAATTAAAAATGAAGGTGAGTTGAGTCTTTTCGCTAATATCGAATTGCCCTGATACCGAGCTATATTCTCTATCATATTCATTGTTCTCCCGGTATCCATCGCTCTTTGTTATAGATCTTAAAAATTTAATAGAACCTTTTTTAACTCCCAGGTCAAATGAAGTGCTGTTTCTTATCAAACCAAAAGAACCAACTTGTGTGTTTGAACTTATTCTATTTTGCATAAAATCCGATCGTTGGATTTTCAAGTTGATTGTACCCCCAAGAGCTGCTCCGAATTCACTGGAAGAAGGGCCCTTTATTATTTCCACTCTATCGATTATGCTCAGGTCGATATCTTCCATTGTAGTTTCTCCATCTCCTGTTGTAAGAGGAATTTCATTAAGATAACCTTTAACTCGATTTGTTGAGAATGGAGATCTGGAACCGATTCCGCGTATAGTAATTCTGTTAGTATTAAGTGCTCCTGAATGCATATATACTCCTGGAACTCTATTGAGGGCATTAGTGAAAATAATATCCTGATCTCTGGCAAGATCTTTTTTGGAAATAATTGAGATCGGACCCGGAACGTCAATAAGCATTCTGTTGTCATGATAGGCAGTAACTATTACCTCGTTGAGATTAAACGTTCCAGCCGAGAGTGCAATTGGCAATTCAGCCGGTCCTTCAGAAATCGATTTCTCAACCGTTTCGTAACCAACATGAGAAACAACAAAGGATTTTGCTGGTTGGGTCAAATTAAACTTCCCATTGTTATCAGAAATAGCTACTTCTCCCGCGTCGCTCTGTACGGTAGCTCCTGCCAGGGCTTCTCCATTGGTAGCATCCTTAATGATCCCATTTACCTGGGCGAAATTGGAGGACGAAGCACTGAGGAAGCTTAGGAGTAAGAAAATTCGTTTCATAAAGGTTTCCTGCTTAGGAGAGAGGGTGAAATTAACCAGTAAACACCTTTTGAAAAAGCTATCCTACATTACAAGTCATAAATTCTATATTCTTGCAATTCAATGGAAATCATAGAAGTATCAGATAAAACACACCGCAAGCTATTCATTCAAATGGCGGTTCCACTTTATAAAAACGAACCGAATTGGATAAGGCCCCTTGATAAGGATATTGAAGCTTTTTTTGATCCTGAAATCAATAAGACCTTCAACAACGGAGAATGCACAAGGTGGATTTTGCAGGATGATGGCTTGACAATTGGTAGAGTTGCAGCTTTTGTAAATGAAAAAACCGCAAACAAGGATAATGTTCAGCCTACCGGAGGGTTAGGTTTATTTGAATGTATAAATGACCAAAAGGCGGCCGACCTCCTCTTTGACACCTGCAAAGCATGGCTTCAGGAGCGAGGTATGGAAGCAATGGATGGTCCAATCAATTTTGGAGAACGGGATAGATGGTGGGGTCTTTTGGTGGATGGCTTTGAAAAAGAACCAAACTATCAGTGCAATTATAACTTTCCCTATTATCAGCAATTGTTCGAAAATTATGGATTTCAGGTATATTTCCAGGGATTCACTTTTATCAGGAATACTTTCGATCCATTTCATCAGCGAGTGATGGAAAAAGCGGAAGTCCTTAATCGAGATAAGGATTATCATTTTGAACATCTGAAGAAAAAGCTCTTGGTGAAATATGGTGAGGACTTCAGAACAGTTTATAATAAAGCCTGGGCGAATCGGGAAGGAGTACCGCAAATGTCATCGGAGCAGGCGTCGTCGATAATGAAAAAGATGAAACCCATTATCGATGAAAAAATCATCTGGTTTGCCTATTACAAAGGAGAGCCCGTTGCGTTTTATATCAATCTCCCGGAAGTCAACCAGATTTTTAAGTATGTAAACGGTAAACTGGATTGGATTGGAAAACTAAAATTCCTTTATCACAAATTGAGAAAGACAAACAAGAAAATGATGGGTTTAGTCTTTGGGGTGGCACCTGAACATCAGGGTAAGGGTCTTGATGGTGCTTTGGTAATGGCAACGGCACAAATGGTGCAAAAAGATTATCGGCGCTATCCTATTTTAGAGATGAACTGGGTTCAGGATACTAACCGAAAAATGATCGTTGTTGTCAAGCAAATAGGTGCCGAAATTGGAAAAGTCCACAACACTTACAGGATGCTTTTTGATGAGACAAAAGAATTTAAAAGGTTGCCGCTGAAGTAAAGTTAGTCAGACGTTCATCAGGGACTCACGTCTCCTCATTTTGCCGGCCGGAATGCCAAACATCATTTTAAATCTTCGGCAAAAATAAGCGGTGTCCTTATAGCCGATTTCTTTGCCTATTTCTCTTATGCTCTTTTTTGAGGTTCTTAGCAGATCTACTGCAAGTTCCATTCTCTGGTATTCGATATAATCCTGAGGATTAATGCCGGTTAACATTTTAAAATACTGTCCCACATAGTCCTCAGAAACATTGGCAACGTTGGCCAGTTTTTTATTTGACAAATCTTCACCTAGATTTTCTTTTATATACGCGAAAATATCTATGAGCCTGGGGTCCTTGAAATAGGTGCTGTTGGTAGCCAGTTGCTCAACAAACATACCCTGATTAATTATGTATCGAATTAATTCTACTGCCAGATGATCAGTATTAAGCTTAACGACTCGTTCATTGCCAACTATATTTGATGCAGATTCTTTAATGATTTCTTGTACAAGCCGATTGAGCTTATCATTACCCTTAATGGCGAACGAATTGATGTCCAAAGACGCAAAGAAGTTTACGGAATCGAAGACTTTTGCACTGAAGTTGACATAACTGAAATTTTCATAATAAGGATGGTCTTCACCCTTGTTGTATTGCCTGAAATACTTCTCCTTGGTATTAATAAAATCATCATTTGAGAGACTAACTGGAGTGCCTGTTCCGTAACTTACAGAAACCATTTTTCCACCGGGGATAAAGAGGATTTCATTCTCTTTAACGGCTTCTTTATCTTTCCCAAACCTTAACTCGCCTTTGTGAACCAGAATGACCGTATTCTCTACATCATAATAATTTTCGATAGTAAGAGGTTGCAAAATATGAATATTCTTTGCTTTGCTGAACCGTACGGAGAGGGATTCGATAATTTTATTGTAGTCCTCCATATTCCTTTAGCTGAAATTTATCCTATAAAAGTCACACTTTTGAGCGTATATATTGGATAAATCTAATACTAAATCACAACTATCCGAAAGTCTAATTTCAAAAAACGGATAAAATAGCGGAAAAAGTTCAAACCTTTG
>JAQCLE010000073.1 GCA_027592755.1 Bacteroidota bacterium
TTCGATCACTTCCATATCTGATGCTTGTTTATTCAGCTCCAAAACGATAACAGAAGCAATATCATCGGGTAATGTTTCGGGCAAGCTGACATCGATTGATTTTTTGTTTTGGTTAAAAGTCACCGTAGAATTTCCATCAAGAAAGTAGGCCTTGTTGACTTTGATCTTTTTGGGAAAAGGTAATGTAAGGTTGGTATCCGGTTGGTTAAGAATGTGCAGGTATATTTTATTTCCTTTTCTGGTGCTCACCAAATTATCCGTTGGTTTGTAGGGCCCTCCTCGGGTTTTATAGACTGCTTCTCCATTGATTTTCAGCCAATCGCCCATTTCCCGAAGGCGGTCTATCTGACGTTGCTCAATACGGCCATCAGCCATTGGCCCAACATTAAACAGCAGGTTACCATCACCTCCGATCGTTTGCAGAAGCGTATGAATGCACTCCTTCCTGGATTTCATTTTATCATTGGCTTTCCATGCCCATTGTGTGGCTATGGTCATGCAGGTTTCCCAGGCATTCTCATTGTCAAAATTCCCTACACGCTGCTCAGGAGTGGCATAGTCCCCGGCAAAAAGGTTGCTTTTGGTAGTGCCATCCATACCTTCCCGACCTTTATCTACTCTGTTGTTGATCAATAAGTCATCTTTCAAACTTCTCAAATAAGCATACAAATCCATCCCCATTTCATGGGTCCAAGCCCACTCCCATTCCCCATCAAACCAAATAAAAGAAGGATCATAATTTTCTATCAATTCTTTCAATTGATTTTTCATAAACTTAACATACCTATCCATCTGGGCTTTGACCGCCGGATCAGTAATGTCTTTTTCTACATGGAATTTGTAATTGGGATCGGGGTAAACCACAGGATAATCTTCATGTCGCCAGTCGCAAATCGTGTAATAAGCCCCAAAGTCAATACCTTGTTTTTTGCATTCATCAACCAATTCTTTGACCACTCCTTTTCCATAAGGTGTACTTGCCATGTCGTAATCTGTAAATTGGCTATCCCAAAGGCAGAAACCGTCGTGGTGCCTGGTCGTTAGGGCAATGTATTTCATGCCTGCATCTTTAGCTGCGGTCACCCATTCCTTTGCATTAAATAATACAGGGTTAAACTCTTTATACAAGTTATCATACTCTTCTATGGGAATTTGTTTTCCTCTCGACCAAGATATTTCCTCCCCACGAAGAGCTACTGGCCCCCAATGGATGAACATGCCAAAACGATTGTCCTGAAAAGCTTTCAAGGCTTCCTGGTTGGTAGATAGATTGGGATTGGCCTCTCCGCCTCCAGAAAATTGAGCAGTTGCTTTGATTATTAACATTAGACTAGCAATGAGCAACGTCCATTTTTTTAGATTTTTCATTTTCCTTTGGTTCTATCTAATATAATTATTAAAAGCTACCACCTTAATATAGACATTCGTTTCAAAACTCTGTGGGTTATTTTTGAATGTTATCCTGTTAAGTAGCCATCCAAAAAAACTATGAGAGCAAGGATATCTATTTTCATCAGGGAAAGTACGAACCTGAATCTTCACCCGGAAAGAGATTGTTGGTTCATGAATTGATTACCAAACGGTAGTTTGTATCATATTGATTCAATAATAAAGATCAGTAGAGACAACGCTAATATTTCGGCCATAACTTATTGGTGAACTTCTCAAAAAAATGAATGAGTGATGTATTAAAACTCTTATGCAACGTTATTTCTTCTCTATGACGATTATTTTTTTGTTTTTCGAAGTTGAAGCTTTAGGGATTGGAGCCATGGGAAATTGGGAAAAGTGTTTCAGTTTTTTATACCGGCGTGCAAGTGCTCTTAACTCAATTTGGCTATTGCAGCAATAAGTTCAATTACACTTATACCCTATGTACTCGAATGTTAATATTTTAAAGACAGACTTCGATATTCTAATGATTTCTTATGGATAGGTTTTTGTCATAAGAATTTCTGGTAATCGATATTCATTTCGTATCAACAATTCTTTTGTATATCCCGGGTTCCCACTCATTAGTAAATTCTTTTGGGAGATTATCCAATGCCAACCTCTCAAATTGGTCTCGATCTACATCAATGAATTCGGATCCGGAAGCTGTAAGCAATTTGATGTATTTTGATTCATATTCTTCAACTAATTTATTGTGATACTCTGCCGCTTCATGAATTGAACTCAATAAAATTTTCTGGTCCTCCTCCGAGTATTTATCAAAGAATGAGTCTCCTATCACTAATACATAAAAACTAATCAGGTGTCTTGTATTCATAATGTATTGCTGTACTTCATATAAATGACTTGAGTAAATTACCTCCAGAGGATTTTCTTGCCCTTCTACAACGCCTTGTCTAAGTGCAATAAACATATCAGAATAATCCAAAGGTGTGGGGTTGGCCCCAAATATTTTCCAGGATTTGATATAAACAGGCAATTCGGGAACTCTGAGTTTTAAACCCTCCAAATCCAGAGGTGTTCTAATAATAGAATTTGTTGTTGTCAAATATCTTGGCCCACGGTGGAAATAGTCTATAAAATGTAACCCCCGATCCTTGGACACAGCTTTTTCAATCTCTTTGCCAATTGGTCCATATAAGACATTATTTAGGTGATCATAATCACGGAATAGAAAGGGAGCTTCTATTAGGCCATACTCCGGAGCATAATTGCCAATTATGGACGGTCCGGCAATCACCATATCAACACTTTTAAGTTGGATCCCCTCAATTAATGGTGCTTCTTTTCCCAAAACTCCACCAGGGTAGAGTTTTACTTCGATTCTCCCTTTTGATTTTTGAGTTACCAACTCATTAAGACGAACAGCTCCCAGGTGAGATGTACCCCCTGGCGCCATTGCGTATGCAATACGGAATAGCTTATCATTTTTATCAGATTGGCAGCTAAATATTAATAGAATCACTAAAATTAGCAGGAGGTATTTTTGATATTTCATATTTAAAACTTCAGAATCAAATAATGACTAATAATCCTCCTTTTCTTTAAAATGGAAACGATCATTTTAACCTATTTTCTAGAATATTGACAAGGAACAAGGGGATTTCCGGAATGTAAGCACAGAGAAACAATACCAATAATAGAACGATATAAAATGGCCAGATTTCCTTTAGAATATCATTTACTGAAATATTACCTGAACCAGATATCACAAATAGCAAAATACCGATAGGAGGAGTCAATAGACCTACCATAATCGCTAATTGAAATATAACCCCAAAATGTACTATGTCTATATTAAATTTTAGCAATATCGGGAGCAATAATGGGGTTAAAATAATCATAATACTTCCTCCCTCCATAACGGTTCCAAGCAGCAGTATTATGAGAATTACAACCAATAGAAACAACCACTTTTGGTCCGAGAACGACAAGAATCCAGTGATAAAAAGCTCAGGGTCGACTTCCCTTGAAATGATCCAACCAAATGCATATGCACTGGCTATTATTAACATAATCCTTGCAGTTTGCTTTGCAGTGCGGTGTAAAATAAGAGGGAGATCCTGTAATCGGATACTTTTATATATAAATAAACTAATAAAAAGCCCATATATCACTGCCAATACTCCGGCCTCAGTGGCGGTCACAATTCCACTCATTATTCCCCCAATAATTATAACCGGCATCATCAGAGACCAAAAAGCTGACTTAAAACTTTGAAATAACTCCTTACTATTCCTTTTTGGACCTTTAGGATATTTTCTTATACGGGAAAGTATGAAACTAAGAATCATCAATAAAATTCCGAGAAGGATTCCCGGAAGTGTCCCCGCTACAAATAATTTACCAATAGATGCGTTGGAGACAGACGCAAAAATGATAAAACCTATACTGGGAGGAATGACTGGGCCAATTGTTGCAGCCGCCGCATTTACTGCACCTGCATACCCTTTATTATAGCCTGATTTTAACATAGCAGGGATCATAACGGAACCAACGGCGGCACCACTTGCAATTGCTGCCCCTGAAACAGCTGCCATAATCATATTTGTGAAAATAACTACAAAAGATAATCCACCACTGACATTACCTATAAGTGCCATTGCAAAACGCACTAATCTGGCAGTTATTCCTCCGGCATTCATCAATTCTCCAGCAAGTAGAAAAAATGGTAGTGCAACCATGATAATTGAATCTGATCCCAACGTTATAAGCTGTCCAACCGCCAAAACGGAAATATCAGTATAGAATACTATATAAAGAGAAGCACTGATTCCTAAAGCATAAGCTATTCTTACACCAAATAGAATCAATAAAATCATAGAGAGAACTAAAAAGATCATGGTTGGTTTTTCCCTTTCTGATTATCATTGATATCATTTCTGATTATTCCAATCCCATACAGAATTCCTAATAAAGAAGAAATGGGAAGTGCGCCATACAATATGATATTCAATGGTAATCCCAATGCACTACTTACAGTTCCACGTGTATAGTACATCCATAAGAAGCCGGATATAGATAAAAAAATAAGGAAACAAACAATAAGTAAGGTACCCATCAATTGTACCCTTTTTTTCCAGCCACTGGGTAACAAGTCTACAAAAAAGTCTACCCCAATATGCCATTTATCCCGGATCAAAATTGAAGCTCCTATAAATACAAGCCAGATAAATAAAAATCGTACAACCTCCTCACTCCACGTTAATGAATTGTTAAAAGCATATCTGAAAATAACCTGAGCAAACATAATAACGACAATCAGTCCCAGGATTACTGATAATATCAAATCTAAATAACCCATTCCCTCTTTTTTTTTGCCATCGGATTGATTGCTTTTATCGATACTATTCATCATTTCTTTAGTTCAATTATTTTTTAGGAATAAAAATATCTCTCCTAATAATATAATAAGAAATTATTGCTCTAATTTTATTATATTTTCACAAACGAACCTTAAATAACACTCAAAATGTTAAAATAACACCATTATGAGCAAACTTTGTATAAGACTTAGAAAGCAAAACGAACGATATTTGATCTTTGAAATTATGCTAATTATAAACCAATTCATTTTATGAAAACACACTACATGAAAGTCAAATTGATTGTGTTGCTAATGTTGGTAACAACATTAGCAATTGCGCAAGACACATCTGTATCTGGAAAAGTTACGGATGAGAACGGCGGCGGTCTACCGGGCGCTTTAGTCGCTGTAACAGGGACTACTACAGGAACGGTAACCGATATTGATGGTAATTTTAATCTGAACGCACCGTCAAATGGAACCCTAAGTATTTCCTACATAGGATACGAAACCCAGGAAGTATCCATTGGAGGCAGGAGCACTATAGATATCCAAATGAAAGTCGATGCTGGTCGATTGTTGGATGAACTGGTGGTGATTGGTTATGGCACCGTTCAAAAACAACAGATGACTGGAAGTGTAACTTCAGTTGAGACCGAAAAAATGGCATTAAATCCAATGGGAAATGTAACACAGTCACTACAAGGGATGGCTGCCGGTGTAACTGTAACTGGTTCAAATAGACCTGGGCAGGATGCAAAGATAAGGATACGTGGACTAGGTACAATTAATAATAATGAACCATTGTACGTAATAGATGGCGCTTTTGCTACTTCGGGTATTAATCAAATCAGTCCTTCTGACATTGAATCACTTACGGTTTTAAAAGATGCTGCTGCAACTGCTATTTATGGTGCCAGAGGTGCAAACGGGGTTATTCTCATTACGACTAAAAAAGGTAAGAAAAACCAGGCACCGGCAATAAATTTCACTTCGCGTGTTGGAGCAATTCATAATTCTAAGCAACAAAAGACTTTGAATCGTGAGGAATTGGGTGAGTGGTATTGGTTAGGATTCAGTAATTCAGGAGTTGCTCCAAACCATCCTTTATATGGTAATGGACCAACCCCAAAGATACCTAATTTTATACAACCAGCAGGAGCTACAACGGTTGATCTATCCACTTATGATGTTGGTCCAAATCCAATAACAGCGTCTAGTCCAAATGGTAATCATTGGTATGATGCAGTTGTCCATGATGGAGTGACCCAGGAGTATACCATGTCTATAACAGGTGGATCTGCAAATACAACTTACGCTTTTGGTTTGGGTTACTTAGATGAAGAAGGAATGCTTAAGAAAACAGGGTTTGAACGTTATACATTTAGATCCAATATTAGTACAACGCTAACCCCTTGGTTAGAGGTGGGTCAAAACATTGGGATAACCCATTCAGATAATTGGGGATTTCAAACCGAAGGTGGTGAAGGTTCTACATTTGGGATCCTAATGGATCTAAATCCCTTATTTCCTATTTATGATGTAATGGGAAATCCTTCTCCGATTTCAAGGATTGTTGGACTTAATTCTGGTGGCAATCCAGTTGGTGACGCTGAGAAAGGGAAGGATATTACGAGAAAAAAACTGGGATTATTAGGAAATGCATATGCCAAAATTACCATTATGGAGGATCTCAAATTCCAGACATTATTTGGGATAAATACATCTGATTATAGATTCAAAGAACCCCTTGAAGCAAATCCAGATAGCTGGATCGCCCGTGTTAACAATCAACTCACAGAGTCCTCTACCGTATCGAGGTTGTGGAATTGGACAAACACTATTAATTATTCAAAAACCATCAATGATAATCATGAAATTGATGTGTTACTAGGTGCTGAAGCAATCAGCAATGAATCAAGAAGCGTCAGTGCCTCAAGAGAAGGTTATCTATTAACAAGCAGTGATTACTTTGTTATTGATGCTGGTTCAGGTACACAGAGAAATTCTGGTTCTGCCAGTGATTGGTCGACCATGTCATATTTTGGTCGAATACACTACGGGTTTAGTGGTAAATATTTAGCAGATGTTACCGTACGCCGGGACGGTTCATCACGTTTTGGTAAAAACGAGAGATGGGGAACATTCCCTTCATTTGCATTGGGATGGCTGGTCTCAAGTGAAAGTTTCATGGATGGATCGGCAAGTTGGATAGATTATTTAAAGGTACGTGCCAGTTGGGGGAAATCAGGAAATGACCAAATTGGTAATTATAATGGATTTACCACTTTCAGAACAAGTCCTGAATTTTCTTACTATCCTGTAACTGGTTCTAACAATTCTATTGTACCAGGATTTGAATCTTTAGCCTTTGGAAATCCAAATGCTAAATGGGAAACAAATAGAACAATAAATTTAGGATTTGATGCTACCCTATTTAATCTTATTGATCTGGGCATAGACATCTGGCAAAGAAAAACAGAAGATATGCTCTATCCCAAAGCTATTCCATGGGTTAGAGGCAGGGCTAATACTCCTTCGGTAAACATTGGTGAAATGGAGAATAAAGGGATAGACATACAGCTCAATATTGATGGAGCAGCATTGAATAACGAATTGACCTACAGCTTTACAGCAACTTTTAGTCACTATAAAAATGAAGTAGTCAAATTGACTGATGTTGAGGAAGAATTTATACTTGGTACCTCTTTTCGTGAACAAGTATATACAAGGTCTGAACCAGGCACATCTTTTCCTGAATTTTTTGGCTACGACATCATCGGTATTTTTGATACTCAGGCACAAGTAGATGGACATCCAGAAGCTTTTGGTGCGGGGGGTACATACAATCAACCTGGAAGATGGATTTACAGGGATGTAAACGGTGACAATGTTATTGACGATAAAGACAGAACATATATTGGGAATCCTCATCCTGACTTTACTGCAGGTTTTGTTGCTCAAGCTGGTTATAAGAATTTTGACATTGTAGCCAACTTTTACGCAAGTGTAGGAAATGACATATTGAATTTAGACCGTCGTGTATTAGATTTTAGTTATTTCAGTAGAAATAGAGGTACGGATGCGTTGTACAAATCATGGGGTAGCCCATATTTAAGTGATAATAGCAAGGCAAAACTGCCAAAAGTAGAGGTGAATGATCGATTAAACCAGGTACCTTCGACTCACTACGTTCAAGACGGATCTTATTTACGTTTACAATCCCTGCAAATAGGTTATAACATTCCAGAGCGAATAGCGAGTAAGATTGCATTAAAAAATGCTCGCATATATGTTATGGGAACGAATTTATTTACGCTAACTGGCTATAATGGGCTTGATCCATCAATCACGACAACTGACCGAAATTTCGGCATAGATGCAGCTAATTGGCCTAAGCCTCAAAGATTCATGGTTGGTATAAATATTGGCTTATAGTCATTAACTAAAATTTTAGATACAGATTTTAATAAAAAAGATAATGAGAACTTTAAATCAAAAAATGAGAAACGTATTATTATTAATACTTTTTTCAACGATAGTTTTTTTAACGATGAATTCCTGTGGCGAGGACTTCTTATATAAAGAGCCGCAAGGTGTAGTTTCAACAGAGTCACTGAATACACTTGAAGGGGTTAATCTTCTGTTGATCGGCACCTATTCATTGCTGGATGGTGGAGGCGCTATTGCAGGATGGCCTGGTGGGCATGCCTATGCTTCCTCTATCAGAAATTGGGTATGGGATACCGCATCAGATGACGCTTATAAAGGCACAGCCTCGGGAGATTTCGAAACAGCTGGAGAAGTTGAGCGATATATCGCACAACCTACAAATGAATTAATTGCACAAAAGTGGTATACGATGTATGACGGAGTTTCCAGATCAAATGATGCATTGAGGGCACTGGCAATTGCAAGTAATAATATCAGTGCAACTGATATCCAACTTTTGGAGGGACAGGCAAGGTTTTTAAGGGGATTTTTTCATTTCAGGGTGCAAAGAATGCACTTTCAAGTACCCTATATATCAGAAGATATAGTAAGTCCTGAATTGGTTGCAAATGATCGTCCAATATGGGATGATATTGAAGCTGATTTACAATTTGCAATCGATAATTTGCCGGATGCTTTTGCTGGTGAACCCGGAAGAGCAACGAAGTGGGCTGCAATGGCGGTTAAGGCATACGTTCATCTCCATCAACAGGAGTATGCGGCAGCAAAACCACTACTTGACAATATTATAAATAGTGGTAGATATGATTTGGTCGATAATTATACTGATAATTATAAGGCATCTACCGAAAACAATATAGAATCTCTTTGGGAGATTCAAACTGCTGTCAATGATGGTACCAATAGAGGTTATAATGGAAATCCGGATTCCTGGGTCACCAACCCTTTAAATCCCACTCTGCCCACCTGCTGCGCCATGTATCAGCCATCTCAGGATTTGGTGAACGCTTTTAGAACTGATGCAAATGGCCTTCCATTATTAGGCATAGGTGGCCCAAAATATAATTATAACAATATGGCAAACGACATGAGTATTCCATCAGATCTTCCGTTTATTCCGGAGACTGGAAATCTTGATCCCCGTCTGGATCATACAGTTGGCAGACGTGGAATTCCATATTTAGATTGGGGAGTTCACTATGGGGCCAGTTATATTCGTTCCCAGGCAAATGGCGGGCCATATTATACGAAAAAGCAAATGTTTTCTAAAGCTGAACGCAGTTTTTCTTCTCACAAGTCATTTGCACGTGCAACATCTATTAATAACCGTACTTACCGTTTTTCTCATATATTATTATGGAGAGCCGAAGTTGCTGTTGAAGAAGGTGATCTTACAACCGCTGTGCAATTAGTGAATAGAGTCCGTAGGCGTGCGTCAAATCAATTGGTAATGGGTAAAGTCAATAACACTACCTTTGAATCAGGTTATGTACTAGACATTGACGACACCCAACCCGCTGCAAATTACTTAATAGGAGAGTATACATCTTTCCCTGATCAAACATATGCAAGGGAAGCAGTCAGAATGGAATTGCGGTTAGAAACTGCTTTAGAAGGTAACCGGTTTTTCGATTTACGTAGATGGGGAATACTCGATCAGGTAATACCTGCATACATTAAAAATGAACAAATGTTTAGAAGTGTCATGACAGGGGCAAATTTTGATCTGGATAGAAATGACCATTGGCCAATTCCTCAAACTCAGGTAGATATTCAGAGGGGGGTATTAATACAAGATCCTGCATATGGTGGTGGGAGTTAAAATAAACTTTTAAAAAAGAAAGTGCACTAAGTTATTGGTGCACTTTTTTTTTTTAGAACAATTAAATATTATTTAATTATTAAACGAGATGAGAATCAAAAACAAAGTATACTTCGCGTTAATAACATTATTTATTCTTGTAAAACCTGTTTTTGCACAAACCGAAGATTGGCGCAACATTCAGAATGGAAGTATGATTCCAGATGAATCCTATAGCGATCAACCATATATTACTAAGACTGATGACGGGGCATGGCTATGTGTTATGACCACTGGATCCGGACATGAAGGAGCCACAGGACAGCATATTATTTCTCAACGTAGTTTTGATCAAGGTAAAACATGGATTGATCAAAATGATGTAGAACCTGGAAATGACGTAGAAGCGTCATATGCTGTATTATTGAAGGCTCCATCAGGTAGAGTGTTTGCCTTTTATAATCACAATACAGATAATACAAGGTCGATAATTGGAGATGACCCACCCTATAAGGATGGGCTTGTGAGAAGAGTTGATAGCCAGGGGTATTTTGTTTTTAAATTTTCTGATGATCATGGAAAAACATGGTCTAAAGATAGATATACAATCCCGTTACGACCATTTGAGATAGACAGAAATAATGTTTACAATGGTAAAATTCAATTTTTTTGGAATGTAGGAAAAGCATTTGGATATCAAGATAATGCATATGTTCCTCTGACTAAGGTGGGAGGATTCGGAGAAGGTTTTTTTACATCTAATGAAGGGGTCTTATTAAAAAGTAATAATCTTTTTCAAGTACAAGATCCTGCAAAAGCCAATTGGGAGACACTCCCCGATGGTGAAATTGGTTTAAGGACTCCATTATCAGGTGGTCCAATTGCAGGGGAGCAAAGTTTTTCCGTAATGAGTGATGGTTCTTTTTATTGTGTGTATCGAACGATTGATGGATACCCTGTTTATACCTATAGTCGTGATGAAGGTCATACATGGGAGGCACCGCAATATTTACGATATTCAAATGGTAGATTGGTCAAGCATCCTCGTGCTGCAAATTTTGCATGGAAATGTGAAAACGGTAAATATTTATATTGGTTTCATAATCACGGAGGAAGGTTTATTAAAGAGCATCCAAACCGCCGTTCCATGGCGTACGATGATAGAAATCCTGTTTGGATCGCCGGCGGGCTTGAAGAAGATGGTCCCAATGGAAAAATTATCAAATGGACCCAGCCCGAGATTTTGCTTTATGATGATGATCCATTAATAAGGATGAGTTATCCGGATTTAGTTGAGGATAATGGAAACTATTATATATCAGAGACCCAGAAGGATATTGCCAGAGTTCATCAAATAGATAAAGCGTTGTTAGAAAAACTTTGGAACCAACCTGAAAATAAAAAGAGTGCAAAGGAAGGAATTGTTGCAGATTGGAATTTTCAAGGAGGCACTTTCCCACAAATTGTGGATCTTCCATCGTTGCCTGAATTTCATAAAAGAGATCCAACAAAGAAGGATTATGGTGGCATGCATTTACGTAATGGCTTTTCTATAGATATCCAATTCAATTTGGATGAGTTATCTGCAGATCAGATTTTATTGGATGCCCGTGATGAATCTGGGAAAGGCTGGTTTTTAAGAATTACGAATGAAAAAACCCTTCAATTATCTTTAAATGACGGCAATATCCGATCGGTGTGGGACTCGGATAGAAATACTCTTCAGAACAATAAAAACCACTATGTGAGTGTAATCGTTGATGGAGGGCCTAAGGTTATTGCATTTGTTGTTGACGGTATTTTAAATGATGGCGGAGATACACGGCAATTTGGTTGGGGCAGGTTCAATCCTTACCTAAAATCCGTCAATGGTTCCAATGAAGTAAGCGTAGGTACCAATATCAAGGGGACCATCAAGAAAGTGATCATATATAACCGGGCCATAAAAATTTCAGAGGCAATCGGGAATTATAGAAGTGTATCGAATGGTATGTAGCTTTTAAGTGTCATCTATAAGATTAAGAAGTGGGTTTCTTAAGCTTATAGGTTTGATGCTTTAAGGAGGTGATTTTTAAATCAATTTATTCGTGAAAAAAGGTATTGAGGTGTCCTTAATGGAAAATAATGCTATTGAGATATTGATTAATGACGGAGAAGTGAGGGAGGTTGACATCAGTGAAAATAATAAATTCATTTCAGATCAAAATACCATTACCGAAGGTCAAATGCACCATGTTGTGTTTACAATTGATGGAGCTGCCAAAATTGCAACCATTATTGTTGATGGCGTGCTGAGTGATGGAAGCCCGTCAACCAGAGATTATGGATGGGGCCGGATCTATCCTTATTTACAAGACCAAAACGATACTAATATCTGCACTTTTGATAAAGGATTTGATGGTACTATTCACCATATCCGCGTTTATAACCGTGCCTTAAGAACGTCCGAGGCCATTGCTAATTTTAATGCAGGACAATAAAAATATTTATTTTATTTAATGAATGTAATTTTTTTACTATGGATAATGTGACACAAAGAAGAAGTATAAAACGAATCTTGATAGTTGCGATTGGGATATCAATATTTTGTCTTACAACTCCGGCAAAAGGACAGGATGCAACAGCAAAACCAAACATTATATTTATCATGGTTGATCAAATGAGACCGGATCATCTAATTGGCCCAACGACTCCAAATCTATCTACTCTGTCGGAAGAAGGAGTTCGATTTATCCATAACTATACTGCCTCACCGCTTTGTCAGCCTTCACGAATATCAATCATTACCGGGCTTTACCCCAGTCAAACAAAAATTTATGGGAATCAAACCGGACCACTTTCTGATGAATTAAGAGATAATACGTTTATGAATGAACTACAGAAGGCCGGATATTATACCGGATTTATTGGTAAGCATCACTATATCGATCGATATGCTACCGGGACAAATATGATTCAGGCTGATGCAGATGAAATAAAGAAATACGGGTTTGATTACGTAGTTCAGGTCGCAGATATTGGCGAACATATTCCGAATTCGAATCATTCAGAAAATGTTGATGATTATATCTATTATCTGAGAAAAAAAGGCTTGGAAAAAACATATTTTGACAAAATAACATCTGGAATAAGAAGTGGCATACATCCTTTAAAATCAGAGGATACTGAAGATGGATTTATCGGTTTGACTGCCCGGGATTTTATTGATAATTACAATAAAGATGCCCCGTTTTACTTAAGTGTATCCTTTATCGGCCCACACCCACCTTACGTCGTACCAGAAGAATTTATCAGTACCAAACCCGAAGATACCGTAGCGCCAATTGGTAGTATTAACAATGATGCCACCAGGCTGAAGAGGGCAAGATATAAGGACATGATTTCCCAGTTGGATTTCTACGTTGGAAAAATCGTAAAATCATTAAAAGAAAGAGGATTTTCCGACAACACGGTTATCATTTTTACAGCCGACCATGGTGATAATCTCGGTGACTATGGTATTTGGGATAAAAGATATTTTTATGAACAAAGCGCAGGTGTCCCGTTGTTTATTTCCGGGAAAGGTATCCCGGGGAAGGATATAAGAATTGGGGATATTCAATCTAAAGCTTTAGTATCCTCATTGGATATTTATCCTACAATCATGAATTTGGCTGGAGTAGATATTTCAGATAGAAAACTACCCGGCAAAAATTTACTAAATATTATAAAAGGGAATAATGAAGACCTTCGTGGTGCTGTATTTTCTCAACTGGGAACCCTGGTGATGATAAGGACTGCAAGATGGAAAATGGTTTTCGATCCGGAAGAAGGGGGTACTTATTATCTTTTTAATTTGATAAATGACCCTAAAGAATTAAATAACCTGGCGGGCGTTGCTGGCTACGAAGCTATTACAGCTGATCTAACCAAAAAACTACTTTCATTTTATATCGGTTTAGATCAATCGACACAGATGAAGGAACAATTGAGGTTGCAAAAAGTAAGAGTCGGTACAATGAACTAGCTCGCTAAATAAAAGGTAAGAATGAAAAACACAAAAATTGCAATTGCTTTGGCCTTTACGGCAGTAACTTCATTGTCATGTCAGCAAAACGCTAGTGACAATCAGCTAGAGAAAGAATGGTTGCGAACCAAACCTGATGCTGTTGTATACCTTCCTAAGAATGAAGATGATGGGGATAATGAGCATTTCCTTGTTTTTGAAGCTCCAAAGAGTGATGAACTACTGGCAATATGGACCCAAAGCAGTGTTGAGGGTCGCGGTGATAACCGGGCAGTATTATCCAGGAGTGAAAATGGTCAAGAATGGTCTGTGCCTATAATTATTGCGGGAAAGGGACCTGGAAGAACTGAAGAACAAGCGAGTTGGGCTTTTCCAATTGTTTCAGCAAAGGGTCGGATCTATTGTTTTTATAATAAGGAAATAGATCAGATCGATATGAAGCAAATTTCTGGGATTATGGGTTGTAGGTATTCGGATGATAACGGTTACTCCTGGATTCACGGTAAGGACATTTTGATACCTCGCAATAAATTTGATAATCCTAATCCAGCAATTCCGCCAAATTGGATTGTTTGGCAGAAACCTATTAGGGATAGCAAGGGACGATTTATTGCCGGATACACCCAGTGGACTAGTGAAACGGTCATTAAAAAAGCTTCGAAAAACTGGCCAGATGTCGACAGCCGTTCCGCATTTATGCGTTTCGAAAATATTGACGATAATCCTTTGCCGGAAGAAATGTCAATCACATGGTTGCCAGTTGACAAGGAAGGCCTGGAAGTTCCTCACAAAATGTACCCTGAGATTTCTGTAAGCCAGGAGCCTGCACTATTGCTTTTGCCTGATAATAGACTTTTTACTGTAATGCGGACAATGACAGGGTATATATGGTACTCAGTTTCAGAAAATGACGGTGCAACCTGGAGAGAGCCTGAGGTCCTTCGATACAAGGACGGTGGAGAAAAAGTCCCCAATCCAATTGCTTCAAGTCCAATTTATTCACTTTCAGATGGGAGGTTTCTTCTTGTTTATAACAATAATAATGGTAAAAGAGGAGAATATGATCAATTTAAGAAGGTTTGGGACAATGGAAACCAGCTAAATTATTTGCGAGATCCGGCTTTTATCGCTGTTGGGGAATTCAGGGAAGACGCTTATCAACCAATCTGGTTTAGTAAGCCAACACAGATTCTAGACACCCAAGGTGTTACTTTTGGCCCTAAAGGTACTGCATCGGTGGCTATGTATCCTAGTCTCACTGAATGGCATAAAAAGCGCACACTTTGGTATCCCGATAGAAAGCATTTTCTATTGGGGAAATTCCTCGGAGAGGAAATGCTTCAAAACATGGAGGTGCCCAAAAGATAAATAATAACACTATCGGCTCATTGATTCAGTCGCCTACACATTGACAAGGAACACTAGAACCTATCCGCTTCCTGTGAATTGCCAGTGCAAAATAGATTCTTCAATAACTTGGCTATTCTAATTTGAGTTTGTGTTTATGAGAAAGATTAGTAAAAAGTTTACGGCACCAACGCTTGCCTCCATCCTCATTGTATTCTTCCTTGTCAATGCATGCGCCAAAAAGAACAGGTTAGCCTGGGATCAAAATTTTCCAAATATAGGATCGCAATCATCACCTCGGGCTGCGGATTTGAATGATGATGGCATTCTTGACATTGTCATTGGGGCTGGAAAAAATGAATTCAACTACAGCGAAACGGGTGTACTGGCACTCAATGGCCGGGATGGTGAAATTCTTTGGCAGCAAGATGCACAGGATCAGGTCTTTGGATCAGCTACCTTTTTAGATATTACTGGTGATGGAATCCCCGATGTCTTCATAGGTGGTCGGTCACCTAACTTCCGGGCTCTGGATGGGAGAAATGGTAATGTCCTTTGGGCTTATACATTAGCTAATAAGGATGATCCCATCTTGACATATGCCAGATGCAATTTCTTTAACAGCCAGGTAATTCCAGATCAGGATGGTGATGATATTAAAGACTTATTGATTGTAAATGGAGGCTCACCAATTATTGCACCATATGTTGAAGAAGGAAGGTTGCCTGGAGTATTGATGATTTTCAGCGCTATCGATGGAAAGGTTATTGCTGCAGACACCATGCCTGATGGCCAGGAATCATATATGTCACCTATCATTTTTCAGCAGCCAGGCGCTGATGATCTGACCATCATTTTTGGTTCCGGTGGTGAAACACTGAATGGAAACTTGTACATGACTACCCTTACCGATTTGAGGAATCAGAATTTGGCCGATGCAAAAATCATAGCGGCAGATACCGGGCATGGGTTTGTAGCACCTCCTGTAGCTGCAGATATAAATAATGATGGGTTCTATGATGTCGTGGCGATCTCTCATGGCAGCAATATTTTTGCAATTGACGGGAAAGACCAATCCATAATCTGGAAGCAGAAAATTGAAGGAACCTAGACAAGCAACAGCTTTGGTGTTGAATATTTCACCGGAGATGATGATGTCCCTGACTTTTTCACATTCGTTCATGAAGGGGTTTGGCCTGAAAACTATGGGACTAATGAGATCGTATTGGATGGCAAAGATGGGCGTATCGCATATCATGATTCCATTGGATGCACGGCATTTTCTTCTGCAGTAGTCTATGATATAAATCACGATGGTAATGATGAGGTAATTATCAGCGTGAATGAATTTGACTGTAGTTTGGGCTTTTTATGGCAAAAAGATGCAACTCAAATGACAAACAGGCTAATTGCCATTGAATTTAAAAAAGGAGCTCAAATAAATCTTCATAGTGAGAAGCGCTATAAGAATATTTTTTCAACGCCATGGATTGGAGATATAGATGGGGACAATTACCTCGATATTGTTTTCTGTGAGTATTTTAATGTTTTCCCTCCTCCACTTGAGTTTTTAGGAATGCGGGTAAAAAGGATTTCGTCCAACATGACGATTGATGAAGACCCGGTTTGGGGTGCGTATATGGGCTCGGATGGGAGTGGTGTTTTCCCTATTCAATAATAACCAGATTAACCTGAGTTCGAATTACCAATTACAAAAACCCATTCGGAGACCTAACATTTTTCCTTTGTAATTACACTGCCTGCCACGCCGCCCAGGCATGCTTGACCGGGGAACACTGAATTATCTATCTTTCTTTTTAAGAACTTACTTCTGACAACTTCATTGATTAATTTGCTAGTGGTTATTATTTAACGGGTACTTTCATGCTTTCTAATATTTGGTTAGAAATATATTTTCCAACTACAAATCCTTTACGGTCGGGGTACCATAGGATATCTTTCCCGTTTGCATGAGTCATGCTAGGGTAAGTCGCTGCCTCAAGCCTGCCTTTTCCCGGTGGTCCCCATGGGATATTATCATTATCAATAAACAAAAGTGGTTGACTCCACCAAATAGGCTGTTCTGCATCAGGAATATACTGTCCTTTTGATATAAATGCTGGTCTTCTGTTCTTTGAATCCCAACGACGTTGTGAACCAAAAACATAACCATCATTGTTATTAAATAAAAACAAATAGTCACCGGAATTTAATTCAAATATTGGACATGGCGTTACAGGATTTAACATAATTTCACCTCCATCTTTATATCGCATCGGCTGAGGTGAAGACCATATTTCCCCTTCTTTATCTTTTGAAACCACATACCATGTTTGCCCTCTGTTTGTGCGCATGGTCATAAATAGTCTTCCATCAGGGAGGCGAACCCAATAAGGTTCCTGAGCAAAACTAGATAAGGAATCTTTTTCATGAGGAATGATTATTGGATCATCAACATTTAGCCAGGAAAATTTAATTTCATTTGCATTTGGATTATCGTTAAGGTTTTCGAATTTCATAATTTCAATATGCGAATACCTATCTCTAATTTCTCCTTTACCAAATGGAATATTCTCATTGTCCGCCCAACGAGTATATGCAAAAAGGGCTTCTCCGTTCTCCGTAAATATCGGAGTTGAAGGAGTTATCCACATGGTAGCTGCCCCTATATCTGGATTATCAATAATCGAGCGGGGAAAATTTATATCTGTAGGAGGGGACCAGGATTTACCGCCATCATTTGAAACCCGACACCTAAGTCCACCTATGAATCCCCCAATCCCTTGTCTATCATTATAATTATAAAACAAATAGACTCTTCCAGATGAATTCACAATTGGTACCTGCCAGGCAGCGGTACTTCCTTCTCCATCGATAATCGAAGGCATAGACCATGAAAATCCATTGTCATGACTTCTACTAGCCACCACCCTTAGAACCTGCTGTGGTACCAAACGTTCAGAGGTCCATGTTGCAAGTAGATCATCACCACCAAGACTAATAACATGAACATGTTCATTTAACCAAAAAAAATCGGGATCAGTCCATTCACGTGGTACTCCGCTTGTTGGATCATGGATGACCAAGTCCGGCTTAGTCCTATTTATTTCAGAAGGTGATGCCCTGTTAACGAGATTGTTTTGATCTGTTAGTTCTGGTTTTTGTGCAAAAACACTTTTTGCACCTACTGGCAAAATGGATAGAGATAGATATAACAATAAGCATTTTTTGAATGGGCTCTTAATCATAATATTTCAATTTTATTTTTTAATTCAGTCTTTTGATGTGTGAACCATTCTCATTAATATGCTCAATATAATAGTAATACTATCATTACCTCCTATAAGACCTTTACAATTACTTATGGTATTCCTTCTTCTACACAACCAAATACTTTTCATTGTTGATTATTAATATTTCTATTGTGCCCAAAACACAGCACAGATATTCATTTCAAGATTGAAGTCGTATAGACTCCAAATATCCGATGAGGTTTATTCCCAAATAGATTTCATGGTATGTACTTCCAAATATTCTACCTTCACACTGTTGTTTTTTGAATGCATTTTTACACCTCTTTTTGAAGTATCCATGAATGGGGTAATTCCAGTTTGTCCATATGGATTTCCAAAAATTCCAGCCATGAAATTAGGATAAAAATACAATCCTATTGGCATGTACAATTCTCCATCGTTACCAAATATCTCAAGTGTGGTTTTGTCAAGTATTAATTCAAGTTCAACAATACCTCCAGTATTTAGAGGACCTTTAACAATGCCATTCCGATCAATAGCTGTACGTTCTATTGGCTCAACAGGTGGTTTTAGATTTCCTTTGCAGAACAAACTATCTCTATCTATAATTATAGTTGCTCCGTTGAATTCCAAGGTGAATTTATCTTGTACATTTTCCAATTTCAATTTCAAGTGCAATGCATCTCCCAAGTCACCTTTTGATTCAAGTAAGTCGTTGATTTTGGAAACACTTTTGTTTTTAATTGTTATGCTTTGATCATGTAGCTTTGAGATGGCATCAATCGGTTTTGGGCACATCCTAATTCCTGATAAAGTCTTTTTCAACCTCAATTCTACTGGAAATAACATACAATTGTTAAAAGGCATGTCTGGGCAAGCCCCATTGTAAGAAAAAGCCATTAGAACTACTTTATTTTCAGGATGATTACTGAAGGCCTGTCCAGCGACATAAGCGGAACCATAATTGAATTGAATTTTTTCCTTCACATCAGACGTAAATTTTTCACCATCAAAATCACCTACTTTATAAAGCCCAAACATGTCGTGAATTATCCATTTTTTCATTCCACTCATGCCTATCACTGGTAATTCGTACGCTCCGGGACAAGAATGGAAAAAACCTTCTTTGCTTTCCAATGTCCACTTCTTCAAGTCGGGTGATGAGTAGAAGCCTATGTATCCCTTTTTCTCAAATGCATAATGTCTTGCCATTACCCAATGTTGTTTAGGCTCATACCAGAAAATCGTTGGGTCTCTGTTTTCAGGAGCCCCACCTAAAACCGGATTATCTTTATATGCCGTAAATGTCATTCCACCATCAATGCTAAATACTATACATTCACCTCTTTTAGTACTGGTATATGCTGCTACAATTGGAGACATCTCACCAGATTTAAAACCAGATGTATTGTGGTAGTCCACGACGGCAGATCCCGAATATGCATCGTCTTTGTAGGATGCCGGTCTAATCGCTTCGTTGTGCTGTTTCCAATGAATCAGGTCTTTTGAGGTGGCATGCCCCCAACCTGTATTCTGGAAGTATCTGCCATAAGGGTTGTGTTGGTGGTACATGTGGTAAATTCCATCATGATAAACCAATCCATTGGGATCCCCAATCACTCCTCGCTTAGATGTAAAGTGAAATTTTGGTCTCAATGATTCTTTATATAAACTGTCGAAACCAGGAACTTTATCCATGAGTTTTATCTTGTCCAAACTTATGAGTTGCTCCTCATTCATTTCAGGGATAAGCACTTCCAAATCTTGCCCTTGATATTTTTCCAAATCAATAAATACATAAAATTCAGCTATAGCATTATAGCTGAGAGAAATATCGAAATCATCGTAGTACTTACCTTCAATCCTGACATTTACTCTTATCTTTTTGTTGTTTTCCCTAACCGGAAAAACAAGAAATTGTTTATCAATCGTAAATTTCAGATTCTTTTCAACTATCTGTGAATTATTTTTATCTGCTTCATGACCTTTAATAGTTGGTAATCCAATAACGGTAAATGATGTAAGAAATATTAAAACTGTTATAAAAGATAAATTTTTCATTTGTTTAAATTTTTTAGCCCTTTTCCAT
>JAQCLE010000187.1 GCA_027592755.1 Bacteroidota bacterium
GCTAGTGTCATAGGACAAATTAACCTGCCCATATGATGGTGTCAAATAATTTTCGCTATATTTTCGCTACTACCCAGAAACTAAGGGAAATGGAGCCGGGGAATCACGGCCAGGAATATAGCACGCATATGAGAACGCCGAATAGCGGGGACAGGTGGTCCCAGCGACCGGGTGTTTTCATAGGGAAGCCTTTTGGGTTATAAGACGGTTCAACCTTTCGGAAATAGCTTTTATAGTAGAACAACCATACTGACCATGGTTTATAAACTTGGCTTGAGTGCAGAAAAGGGCTGGCGAAAACTGAGAGGATTCAGGCGATTAGCTGATGTCATCAATGGCATAAAATTCATTGATGGAATAGATGAGGAAACAATCGAACGTCAAAGGAACGCCGCTTGATCATGTTCTCATACACCACATTTGACTATAACTCAACCATTATAAAGCATCCTCTAATTAAACTAAATGACTAACCGCACGGGACACTAGTTATGTCTCGAAGATATTTTTATTTTTCTTCAGCGGAAGAGGCTTTATTTTTAGCATAGGGGCCATGAGGGAATCCAGCACCTGGATATGCAAATGCTTTTTGGTTAGCCTGCCTTGCCAGAGGAATATAATTAGGTTTGGCTTTAGCAATCGCAGCAACAATTGCCATGGCGATTAGATCCGCAAGAGGGTTTCCAGAGCTTGAATCCTGAGTGGAATAAACCATGGTTTCCTCGTCTCTCCAAATTTCTTCCCCCGCTACCCCATCTTTTAATACATAGGTTAATTCAACCGTGACCCGAGTAGAAAAAACTATATATTGCGCTTCCCAACGGTTAATAATTATATAGAGTGCTGCATCGGCACCAAATAACTCACAAAGTTTTTCAGTAGAAGCAGAATGAACCAAATTGGCATCAGATAACCCGTCGTCTTCTAACACTCGCTTTACAAGGTTTACAGGAAATACGTAGTAGCCGTGTTCTGCAACTGGAATTGGGACAGTGGATAAAAAATAATCCGATGCTGAAACCTCAACGCTGTTGTTGACCACGGGGATCACCAATATCGATCTAATGCCAGCGGCGTTAAACTTGGAATAATCCTTGGTAGGTGGAGCGGTTGCGCATCCTGTCATTAATATAGAAAAAATTGTAATAATTGCGAGTTTCTTCATAGTGATTTATCGTTTGGTTGTTTTAGTTTGCCCGAAATTTTATTGCTTTGTTTCTTTTGAGAGTTTGCATTACGGATCATTTTGTTCATAAAAATTCTAGATTCCGGCCACACAGCATGCTCTTTTTCAAAATAAATAATTGCTTGTTCGTAAGCTCCTTCCTCGTAAAAAACATACCCATATTCCGCGTATAAGCCCGGAGGAATATTGCCCCCGTCTTCAGACTTTAAAATAATTTCCTCCAATGATTTTATATACTCTGCTCTTTCATTGGGGTTTTGATAGTATTCAAGTAACACATCGTCATACCCATTCCACGAGTAAAATGTATTTGGAGCGCAACTCGAAAAGAAAAGTAAAAAAAATGTGTAAAGGGATATCTGGTATTTCGTAATAGCCATGTTTACTTTTGCTCACTAAGAATGATGGTTTTTAATTCACTCTCTACAAAGATTGTTTGATCATGGATAGAATCTCCCGCCAAAGTCACAATTTTGATTTTATGAGTACCGGGCAAAATAATTAATATATTGGGATCTCCATTGTAATCATTTGCCTGGCCGACCATGATTTCATCCACGTACAAAAGGGAGTTTTTAGGAGCCCCTTGAATCGCCAATCTGGGTCTGGAATCAGCTGTTTGGATTCTTGTTTCTGGCATGGAGCCACAACCCATGAGTAGAAGAAAAAGCAATATTGTAGGCAATATTTTACTGTTCATGATTTTCCCCAGATACATAGAGCTCATTGATCATCGATTTGTCAAGATTCCCTTCCACCAACGAACAAACGGAGCCTTCATTTGTTTCATTTTCACCAAAAAAACTAACGATTTTTACCGAGGCCACCTTTTGGGAAGGTAGAGAAATATTAAAACCACTTTGTTGACTTTTTACTTGTTTCCCAGGTTTCATGATGTCAAGTAGATCACCTACTTTTAACCCTTGCAACCTTCCCCCACTGATATAAATTTGACCACCTTCAATTTCTAAAATATCGGTTCGCCACGGTCTTTGGTCCAAGGTTGTAACCAGCTTATCGATCACATCCGATATGGCGGAGGCAATCACCCTGTCATTTAACGTTGCATCGTACTCAGCTTTACTACCAAAGCCAAATACAGTCCCAGATTCCGTACTGGCTTTCCCAGAACCAATGGCGGAATAAAATGCATGGCCCGTACTGACATCAACGAGGCGGATATCTACCTTCGCTCTAGCTACTTGGACTTTTGTTGAACTTAAGAACGCTGATTTACCTTCAATCGACCTTCCAAACTCAGTAACCGATCCCGTAATTACTGTGTCTACCCCTATCAATCTGTCCGCATTGGAGGAAATATCTTTTTCATCTAATAACTTATTCAAGTCGGCTCGCTCAAATACTAGGAATTTTCCCGATTGAATTAAACGGCTTGCTAACATATCTGAGGTTTGTTTGCCAATTTTATCTAGGTCCTCGTCAAGAAGCAAAGATCTTCCATAATTGGTTTCGTTGGAAAATCTAATAATAGCAATTTTTCTTTTATATACTTTTTCCATTGGTGCACTGAGTTTCTTTTGAGCCGCCAGTTGGTCTGGTTGAGTTATAGGGGACTCTTTGGATTCCTGCTTATCAGAAACCGTTGCACATCCAGAAAAATCCAAAAGTAAAATGCAAATGGCTAGAGTTGAATATATTCTTTTCATAAATAAATCCTAATTAGAGAATAAAGGTAATTCTTCATATCCTTGATTTCTCAATAAAAATACTTATACGAGTATTCAGTATATATAGAAACCATACAGGTATTGCAAGAGTTATAGCCAAATGTGGAACTATAGTGGACCCCTGAGTCAAGACAATAAATCTCGGAGTTTAAGCTACACATTGGATTTCGCTCTTCCTCCTGATTATAAGTTCGCTTCAGGAAAGAAAGTTTAACGTGAGTGGTACACTTTTACTCCGCCACAACAGAAATATCTCAACGACTCACTGGTACATTATTGCTCCGCCGTTCTCACAAGTCCTGGGTCGAAGTGAATACTAAGTCCCGACCCTCAGGCTCTAGTTTTAGATACAAGTCCCTTATATGGTCATAAGCTTTGCCGACCCAAGGAACCACTCTCCTCTCACCATTTTTAATTCTTAAGAGAGTTATTCTCCTGTTCTTCAGGTCGATATACCCTCATTTCAGTCCCAGTATTTCTTTATTCCTGAAGATTTCATTAATAAAATTTAATGTAAGATTAGCCATATTTAATTGACAC
>JAQCLE010000074.1 GCA_027592755.1 Bacteroidota bacterium
TTGTGTCCACCAAAACAGAAAGTATAAAAAAAATTATATGACTGCTCTTGTTTGAACCATAGAAATCGAGCGCTTCAACGCGAACAATTGAAATGGTCTCACAACCACTCAAGGCTTGTAATTCAAGAACCAGGTTATTTTCAGTACCAATGCCATGTTCAAGGTCAATTAACACCCAATCGAAACCGGCATTTCCAACAATTTCAGCGTTAATCTCTGAACCGGAATTCAGCCAACATCCGTGGACAGCCTCCTGTGCTTTTAACCTATCCTTCAAGTTTTTCATATGAATAGAAATATATTTAGAATAACGATCCCCACCTAATGGTGGCTACCAGCGAACAGGCTTATACTCCCAGGAAGGGTCGAGCTTTTTCATTTCTGCTGTATCATCCCGATGGGTTAGACCACAGTCAAGGTATTGCTTATGCAATCTCTCTACCTCACTATGATCAAGTTCAATTCCCAAACCGGGTTCCAATGGTACTGCCACGCGGCCTCCATCAAATTTTACCCTCCCTCCTACGATCACCTCATCTGATTGCCACGGATAATGAGAATCAAGGTCATACGTTAAGTTAGGGATGGCAGCTGCCATATGCACCATGGCGATTAACGAAATGCCCAAATGGCTATTCGAGTGCATTGAGAGTCCCTTGCCAAAAATCTGGCAGACTTTACCAAGGTTTATGGACTCCCTCAGTCCGCCCCAAAAATGGTGGTCACTCAGTATCACATCTTCTGACCAGAGACGAACACTCTCTGGAATTTCTTCGAATGATGTGGTGCACATATTGGTCGCCAGGGGCATATTCAGTGCTTTTCTTACTTCAGCCATCCCTTGTTGCGTTAGGGTTGGATCTTCAAGGTACTCAAGAATGCCCTCCATTTTCCTGCCGTATTTGATCGCAGTTTCAACCGACCAGACTCCGTTGGGATCGATCCTTAAAGGAACATCCGGCCCAAACTCCTTTCGCAATTGAACCATAGCCTCTACTTCTTCTCGTGGGTGAAATGCGCCCCCTTTAAGTTTTATTGATTTAAATCCAAACTCCTTCATCATGGCCCTGGCCTGGACAACAATTTCCTCTGGGGTTTCTGCCGCTGCCTGTCTTGCAGCAGCCCAACCGGTAGCATTTGGATCAATGTCAAACCCAAGTCTTCCTCCCGCTCCTCTCTTTTTGTAAAACAAATAGGCGTCAAAAGGAACGCTGTCCCGACAACGACCACCAAGGAGGTCCACTACCGGCCGACCACATATTTTACCCTGAATATCAAGACAAGCCACCTCCAAAGCACTATAAACATGCACTAATGACCGGCTGTCCCAGGGATTGTTACCTCGTTGATCAGATTCATCCTGTCCAAATCGATCGAATAGCTGCTGTTTAACCCTATTCATCTGAAAAGGGTCTTCGCCAACGATCAGTTCTCTCGATTTTTCCAAATAAGCATCGATCTCAATGTTCCCAGGTATCTCACTAATACCAGTGATACCATCATCTGTTATGATTTCAATTATCGTCCTTAAGGCATATGGCGCATGAACACCAACACAGTTTAACAGTGGTGGATCGGTGACAGCAATAGGCGTCACTCTTAATTCTCTGATCTTTGGACCCTTCATCTCTTAACCCTTTCTGTAAGGCGCTTTATAACTTCGACGCTTTCCCTTTGTGCTTCTGACAATCCCTTCGGCGTAGGGTTTTTGCCATTTAAATAGTCGAGAATAATATTTTCAGCACCAATAAATTCCCCGCAAATGCTGGCCACATCACTGGCAATTTCATGTGGAATGTTAGTTACTCCATTACAATCGGCATGTAAAAGATCACCCGGGCTGACCGGAAGACCACCAACTGTGACGGGTATATTGATTGATGGAATCTGACTATAACCATGTGAACAATTGATCCCGTTGGTAAATACAGGAAACCCCATCGCCTGGATTTGCAACATGTCACGACCAGCACCGGAAGTAATAAGTCCTTGAGCACCAAACGTTTGATAGGAAGTACACATTATCTCTCCAAACGTGGCTCCGACGACAGGATCATCTAAATCCTCAAAAACAATTATTGGAGGTCCCGGCAGTTCCTGAAAAGAAAGTGCCTGCTGCTCAAGACTTGAATAGCTTTCCTTGCCCCGCGGAGTTGAGCACCTGAATGTCGCCGTGGAAGCATACCCCACAATTGGTGGTATTTCAGGAAAACAGGCTTTAATTCGTTGATCCATATATCCCTCAGTGCGAGGGCGGAAATTGAAGAGTTCAATCACATTGCAGACCGTTGGGGTATCATACCTGGCAAGCTCAGTGAGTTCTTCTTTAGTTAGATGTTTTGCTGACATAGCTGGAAATATACTTTAAATGATTTGATGAATTAGACTCAGATTTCATTAATGGTAAAATACTGTTTTCATTTGAATGAATGCTGATCAAACTGCTAATTTTAAATTTTCTTAATAACTAAATTATGGATGTTCAACTCAAAGGAAAACTCGCGTTGATTACCGGTGGCAGTGTCGGCATCGGACTGGCAGTCTCAAAGGCATTGGCAAAGGAAGGTGTTAATCTCGTCTTATGTGCCAGGGATAAAGAGCGGCTCAGGAAGGTTTGTAAAGATATTCAATCAGAGTTTGGCGTGGAGGTGATGGCTATTGCAGCAGATGTAAGTAAGTCTGATGATATTAATAGCATCATTGAAAAAGTAAAGTCAGCATATGATGGGATTGACATTCTAATCAATAACGCCGGAACAGGGAGTGAAGAAAAAATTATCGATGCTCCGGACGAAAAATGGCAATACTATTGGGATTTACATGTAATGGCAGCAGTACGGTTATCACGTGCCGTGATCCCACTGATGCAAAACAAAGGTGGTGGCGTGATCCTGAACAATGCTTCTATCTGTGCAAAGCAGCCCCTGGGTTATGAACCGATCTACAATACCACAAAGGCGGCACTTTCAATGTTTTCCAAATGCCTGGCAAATGAAGCAATTCCCTTTAACATTCGCGTAAATACGGTAAATCCCGGGCTTATCTTAACACCAGATTGGAAGAAAACCGCATCAGCATTGGGCGAAAAAGAAGGCCTGACAGCAGACCAATACCTGGATCGATTGGCAAAGGAGTATACCCCCATTGGGCGTTTTGGCACTCCTGAAGAACTGGCCCATTTCTTTGTCTTCCTTTGTTCACCACTGGCCAGCTATTCAGTGGGCTCTACGTATTATGTCGATGGTGGATGGCTGAATGTAGTTGAGTGATGGATTAGCTATATAATATTTTTCGGCATGTTGAACAAGGGATAAAAAGGGATTTATTAATCCTACGATTCTAATTGGTAATCATGATGCAAAAAATTTATCCTCATGCCATTTCAATGGATTATTGATGATGTATTCAGAAATCGTCCGAAATGATTTGTCATCACGGATGATGTGGTCATGAAACCGTGATTGCCAGGCAAAATCCACATGGATTTGTCGGGCATTTTTGGTCACACCAATTTTAAAACCACGGATTATAGATGCCAGATTTTGGGATTGTGGGCCAAATTTGTTTTTCGTTGTTGGTAGAGACGCAATATTTTGCGTCTCTACCAACAACATATTTTGCGTCTCTACAGGTTTAGCAATAATCACGATACCATGCACATGATTGGGCATCACAATGTGGTCGCCCAATTTCACAAATGGAAAATGTTGGGGTATTTCCAACCAACAATCGTTGGCGATTTTTCCTATTTCAGATAAACAGACGCAGGATGTTGGGTTTATATAATTTTCTGTGATATCACCAAAATAGCAAACCCGATCCTGCGTACAAATGGTCACAAAATATGCGGCATTCGACCCGTAATCCCAATGGGGCAACCGGGCGGAAGGAATTCGGTATTTGTTTTGGTATTTATCGGTCATATTTAATCAGACGTACCAATTGTAGAGGCGCAAAATTTTGCGTCTCTACAATTCCGGGTTATGCACAACCCTGATATATTGATCAGGATCAATATACCTCTTAGCAATCCCCTGGATATTTTCAATCGTTATCTGCTCAATACGTTCTTTGTATTTCAAGAGATCATCAAAATCCTTGTTGTACAGGGTATAATCACGAAGAACCGCCGTCCACCAGCCGTTTTGTTTTTGGCCTTCTTCCACCTCACGGCGGTATTGTTCTCGTATTTTCACCAGGTCTTCTTCCTCTGGTCCGTTTTCTTGTATTTTTTTGATTTCGTCAATAGCAGCCTGTGTAAGTTTTTCTACATTCTCAGGCCCACATGGAAACTGAATCTGAAAACTGTAATGCTCATAGGGCCATTGTTGCATGCTCCCGTTGGCCCCAACACCATAAACTCCACCAATTTTTTCTCTCAGACTTTCCACCAATTTGATGTCCATCAGATCGCCAAATTTACCCATCAAAAAGGCATCACCTTCTTCATACTCAACTTCTCCTGAAAACCTCATGATAACAGTACTTTTGGGATCAGTCCCTCTCTTGATTTCCTTATCTATCCTTCCCGATGGTGGCCTAACACCAACATCTCTCCACGTTTCTATCCTTCCTGATGAGGGAAGATTGGCAAGATATTTTTCAGACAGTTCCCTGATTTTATCATTGTCAAAATTTCCAACAAAAATGAATGTAAAATCCCCTGCATCTTTAAACCGATCTTTATAAAATGACATCGCTTTGTCGAGATCGATTTTATCCATATCCTCAGGTGTTGGTATGCCCCCTCCACGTAAATGGTCCTGGCTCATAAACCTCGCCATTTGGTCCTGAAAGTAGTATTGCGGATTTGCCATAATATTTGCAAGCACGGCCTTATTTCTATTAATAAATGATGCAAATGTTTCTTCATCACGACGCGGAGCTGTGAAGTAAAGGTGAATCAATTGAAACATAGTCTCCAGATCATCCGGTGTTGACTGCCCGTTCATCCCTTCGGTAAGCTCCCGGATAAATGGTGACACATTAACAGATTTGCCAGCAAGAGTTTTCTCCAAATTAATCGCTGAAAATTCCCCAACGCCGCTAATGTTAATTATTGATGATACATTCGACGCTGATTCATAGTCCTCATCAGTCGATAACGAATGCCCCCCGAGACTATAAGCTTCCATGCGTATTTCATCATTTTTGAAATCGGTTGGCTTAAGGAAAATCCGAATACCATTAGACAGAGTCAACTGATCGACTCCAATATTTTTAATCCGCTCTTCTGATATAATTTTTCCTGCAGCTGGAAGTTCACCAATTAATTCTGACGAAACTACCTCATCTTCATACGGTGTTATTTCAGTTTGTTCAATTTCGTTGATGATATCGATAACTTCTTCCCTGGTGGGTAAAATTATTCCTTCTTTATCAGGCCCTGTCACAACTACGACCCTGTTTTCATCAGTCAGCCACTTTTTAGACAGGCCATTGATTTCTTCTATTGAAATACTCTCGAGGTGTGTTTTTACAAAGCTGTATTCAAAATCTATCCCAGGAATTGGTTCCTGCTCAAGGAAGTTATTGACATACTCATTGGCAAAATTTCGTGACTCTGTTTTGTCCCTTTCATTATAGGCTGTTTCGTAACCACGAAGCATATCCTTTTTATATCTTTCGTATTCACCTGCTGTAAAACCATGCCGTGCAGCACGTTCATTTTCAGTCTGCAAAGCGATCAATCCTCTTTCTATGTCAGTTTCTTTCACAGTTGCAGAAGACTGGAAGGCATGCTTATTCCTCACAATCCCACCTGCAAAGGTTCCAGCGCCAATAAATGGAGGATCAGCTTGTTGGGTAAGCTCACTTAATCTTTGATTTAGCATTCCGGTATACATGCTATACATGATATAACGTCTATAGTCCTGAAGTGTAATAAATGGTTCAGGGTCATATTTATTAATGATCTGCACATTAGTAAATGAAGCCTCTTTATCGGTTACAATTGCTACCTCGGTATTGCTATGGTCTGGAACGGGATAAAATTCCCTTTCTCTTTGATTTTCTGGTTTTGTTATATCTGCAAAATGATCCTTTATCTTTTGTTCCATTTCATCGACATCAATATCACCAACCACGATGACGGACATCAAGTCTGGTCTGTACCAATCATTGTAAAACCGCTTGATAACATCATAGTTGAAGTTTTCCAGATTTTCACGTGTGCCAATAGGCAAACGGTCAGCATACTTTGAGTCCTTGAGCATTACCGGCAACCATTTGTCAAGCATCCGGCGTTGTGCTCCCTGCCCAAGTCGCCATTCTTCCACTACAACCCCTCTTTCCTTGTCTATTTCCTCATGATCAAAACTCAAGCCATCAGCCCAATCTTCGAGTATCAGAAAAGCATTCTCCAGTATCTCAGCAGAATCTGACGCGATAGGTAGCATATAAACTGTTTCATCAAAGCTGGTATAGGCATTGATATGGGCACCAAATTTGACACCCACCGATTGAACATAATCCAGCAGTTCATTTTTCTCAAAATGCTCTGATCCATTAAATGCCATGTGTTCGGTGAAATGTGCCAATCCCAACTGATCATTATCTTCCATCAATGACCCTGCGTTCACCGCAAGTCTCAGTTCGACTTTATTTTCAGGTCGCTGGTTGTACTTAATATAATAGGTAAGTCCATTTTCTAATTGGCCAATCCTGATTTTAGGATCAATAGGAATTTGTTTTGTTAGATCATTTAGGTTGAAATCCTGAGCCAGAAGTGACCCGGAAAAAATAGAAATAATGGTTAGTGTCTTTAACAGATTTCTCATCAGATATAGTTTTTGAGGATAAAAAGTAAACTAAGAATGCAAATCATACCTTTAAGTTTCACCTAAAAAAATAAAACTTATTGGCGATCTTAAATTATTAAGATGATTGTGACGTTTTGTCCTTTGAGCCTAGTACTTTCTTCTTTAGGTTACCAACAGCGCCTCTGACTGATGAGATGCCGAATTTTATGGTATCCACACCAGTTTTTTTGGTTGCTTTAATTAAAGCCGAAACCACCTTCCCTGAAGACTCCATTACAAGATCACCCAACAAAGCCCCTGCTTCCTTGTAGGCGGCTCTCCTTGCTTTCTTAGGGTTAACGATTTCCAGGCTTGAACAGTATCTTTTGGTAAGGATGCCAACCCGAAGTGTTAAAAATGAATTGGTTGTGCCTTCCAGCAAGGAGTCCAGAATAATATTCGCTGTGGCTCCGAAAATTGGAATGGACTTTCCCGCTGAATTTTTAAGAAAACTCTTCCGTACAGGTTCAAGTTGCTCAGAGATATCGAGATCTTCAATTTCAGATGCCAAAAGGACTGCCGCACCCACATTGGCATAAAGATGCCCCAGCTCTCGCAATGATGGCCTTTGATAATAGAGGTGAGCAATTTTCCATACCATGCGACTCTGCGTTATAAAAACCGTAAGCGCATCAAGTTTCCCATTCTGTGAAATGGCGGTAGTCAGAAAAACCGCTGCAGCCGTTTCCTTGGTAATCCTGTCGGCTTCCACATTTAATTTTTCTAATGCCGGAACTATATCGGATACTGTATCAAGCTCAAAACTTTCCTGTTTTAAAAATCTATTCCGTTTTAGTCGGTAGTAATACTTCGTTCGAAATTTCTCGACATCTCCACCCCTTTCTAATGGTTTTGGCAATTTCACATATAAATACACCGGTACAAGTAGCAGGAAGGTTAATGTGAGAATCATGGCCCAAAGCGTTATAAACCCAAAAGTTGGATTTATACCAAGCGCCAGCTGATAGATTTGAGCAATCTGACTTATTGCCGTAAGGAGAAAGACAAGTAGTATAAATAAACTTACCGCGATAAGGATTGTTTTAATTTGATTCTTCATATTTAACAAAGACGCATTAACACAAATACAGTTACAAGTTATGAAATCAATATCAGTTCAATTTAAAAACTCAGAAGGTCAAATGCTTTCAGGCAAGTTAGAATTCCCGGCAAGCCAACGACCACTTGCATTTGCCATTTTTGCTCATTGTTTTACCTGTTCAAAAAACCTCAATGCAGTTAGGAATATAAGTCGTGGATTGAATCAAAACGGCATAGCCGTATTGAGATTCGATTTCACCGGTCTTGGAGGCAGCGAGGGTGAATTTTCAGATACTAATTTTAGCTCCAACATCGACGACCTGGTAAATGCTGCTAACTTTCTTAGGGAAGAATATAAGGCTCCTCAACTCATTATAGGACATTCCCTTGGAGGGGCCGCTGTGTTAAGAGCCGTTTCAAAAATTAGCTCAATCCAGGCTGTTGCAACAATTGGTGCTCCCTTTGATCCGTCGCATGTGAGAAAACTATTCGATGAAGGAATCGATGGGATCAATAAGAAAGGTGAAGCAACAATCTCCATTGGAGGAAGGCCATTTAAGATCAAAAAACAATTCATTGATGACCTTGAAAAGTATGATTGTTCCAAAGAAATCAAAAATTTGAGAGGAGCACTTATGATTCTGCATTCACCACAAGACAATACGGTTGGGATTGAAAATGCCGGGAAAATATACGATGCAGCCATGCACCCGAAGAGCTTTGTTTCTCTGGATGGCGCTGATCATCTGCTGACCAATGAGTCGGATTCCATTTATGCAGGTGAAATAATTTCCTCATGGGCTAAGCGCTACCTTGACCTAAAAAGTGAAGAATTAAAACCGCAAAACCAGGTAACGGTAAGAACCGGTAAAGAAGGTCTATATACCGAAATTGCTGCAGGACTACATCATCTCATAGCGGATGAACCCGAATCAGTGGGAGGAACAGAATTAGGACCAACGCCATACGATTTTCTTTTGACTGCCCTTGGCACTTGTAAAAGCATGACCCTCCGTCTTTATGCAGATCGAAAGAAATGGCCTGTTGATGAGATTTTGGTTCATCTCTCTCATGATAAAGCTTACCGGGATGATTGTGAGGACTGCGAAAATAAAGGAGCTCGCATTGACCAAATCGAAAGGAAAATCGAGCTTGTTGGTAATCTTGATGCTGATCAACGACAACGGTTATTGGAAATCGCCGATAAATGCCCGGTGCACAGAACACTTCACAGCGAGATTTCTGTAGTGACTCAGATGGTTTGATTCAATTCAGGTGATGAACTCCCTAAAGTTTTCCGGGGTAATAAGTGTTGTTATAGCTTGTGGGTAGTTTTTGGTAAAGGTCAATGGAAACTTGGCCCTCGACTTGCTGTTCCATTTGAATTCATAAGCTTTTAACCCGTCCAAATCCTCTTCTATATAGTCAATTTCCTGCTGTTGTGTAGTTCTCCAAAAATATCGTGAAACATCCTTCTCTTGATAACTGAGCTTCTTCATCCTCTCCAAAATCAGGAAATTCTCCCACAAAGCGCCAAGGTCAGTCCTTGATTGTACTGGCCGGAAATTGCCTATAATTGCATTCCTTACCCCGCAATCATAAAAGTAGATTTTCCTGTTCTTTTTGATTTCATTACGGACATTGCGACTAAAAGCATGCAGGGTAAAAATGACAAATGATTTTTCCAAAAGATTAATGTATTTGTCAACAGTTTGAAAATCCACATTGACCAATTGTGCGATTTCATTTAGTGAAACTTCATTGCCTAACTGGAGCGCAATCGCTTTGAGTATTTTCTCCAATACCACAGGTTTTTTGATCAAATCAGTAGTATATAAATCCTTATACAGATAGCTGTCGACTAATAATTTTAATAATCTCTCTTTTGAGCCTGGATTCGTCACAATTTCAGGATAATACCCAAATATCAGTCGTTCTTCGAGGTTTCTTTTCTCTTCTAATGGACTGGTATGACCTGACAGCTCACCAAACCAAAAGGGGAACAGGAAAAAGTCGAATTTTCTACCTGTTAGTGGCTCATTGATTTTGTTCGCCAATTCAAAAGATGATGAGCCGGTCACGATCACCTGAACATCCTTGATTTGATCTGTGAATAGCTTTAGGGTCAATCCTATGTCTGTAACCCTTTGCCCTTCATCAATTAACACATATTTGTAATTACCGATGGCTGATTTCAATTTCGTTGAAGTAGTATGGGTCAGCAATTCCCTAACGTCCGTTTCATCGCAATTCAATAACAACCACCGATTAGGCAATTGACTAAGAACATTCTGTACCAATGTGGTCTTTCCAACCTGTCTGGGGCCATATATTATAATGGCCTTACCTTTATTCATAGAATCGACAATTCCATGCTCAATAGCCCGTTTGATCATAATTTTATTAATTACAACTTTACAATATTATGACTATTTTAGATTACAATCGAATATAATTATGATTATTTTGGATTACAATCGAGTATAATTATGATTATTTTGGATTTACTCACCGGAGAGCACCTACTCGCTTCGAAGACTTTCTACAGGATTAACATTAGCCGATTTCCAAACCTGAAGTGTCATGGTCAACTCCATGATCAAAATAAGGGTAAGAAATGAAGTGGCGAACTCAACCCATCCTATATTAATGCGATAGGCGAAATTGTCAAGCCAGGAGTTCATTGTAACAGTGTCGTAGAAGAAGCGGCCGCGGTCTGCAATCAATACCGGAGTGACGAGTGTTTCCTGGTGATAATCTTTTACCACACCTGTATACTAAATCAAAGATAAAGTATATCTATCTTATTTGTACACTAAAGGAAATTCTTTGAAAAAGACTAAAAACCTACTGTGATCCCGCCGCGAAGGCTCAATGCATTGGGCTCTGGTGATTTGAGATTATCATAAAGCAAGTCATACAGTAGCAAGAGTTGAAAATTAACTACCGATCCAATCGGCTGCATGATACCACCACCAACGTTTAAAGATGAAATAATCTCACGGTCATCAATGCCATCACCCAAGACAAAATCATAACTGAGTGCCTGGTATTCTGAATAAAGTATAATGGGTTGGTAGACAGTGTACTGAGTAAACACTTTGCCACCATAGATGCTTGTGGAGAGGTCGGCCCTATTGAGCCTGTAATACATATAGGTCACACCAATACCTGCAGAAAGCTTATCGGTAATCATATAACCCAAGATCGGGGAAGCTCCGATAATCGTAACGTTACTTCCAATGGACAAATTTATTCCCCCACCGGTGTACACCCTGTCTAGAAATGAACTGTTCTCACCAAATTCCTGCTGGGCTGAAGCCGTTCCAATACCAGCGAGTGAGACAACTGCAATAACAACAATCAAATTTCTCATCTGACTAAAACAAATTTAGGATAACTTTCCCCTATTCGTCACCATCGAAGATTACAAAGATATCTTCGGTTTCCTTTTTCATATAGTATTTTTCCCGGGCAAATTTCTCCAGCATCTTGTCATCGCTAAGCAATTCTTCTCTGTCTTTTCTTACTTCTTCAATTTTGGTGCGGAAAAAATTGCGCTGCGCTTCTAGGCTTTTCAACTTATCTCTTAATTGGTACTGGGAAATAAAATCGTTTGAATCGATGAAGAGCATCCAAAAAATAAAAACAACTGATGCTATAAAGTAGAAATTTCGGGTTATTGGGGGTAATTTTCTTAACATTCTCCTTTTCAGAAAGGTTTCGTGAAGATAGGTCTATTTGTCTCAATTGACAATATTGGGAAGCTGGAAGAATAATTTTAAAACGGTATAACAGTATGGCGAAGCATTTATCAATCCATAGACAAAGACTTCGTAAAAGAAGAACTGTATTAATCCTTTGGAATGTAAAGAGTTAAGGCTTTCATTTAATTTTGCCCATTGAACGAAAGATACTTATGGCTAGATCGGTTTGTATAATAGGAGGAGGTATTATTGGTTTGGCGACTGGCCTTCAGATCAAAAAGTTATATCCCGATATTCAACTAAGAATCATTGAAAAAGAGAATGATATAGCAGCACATCAAACAGGTCATAATAGCGGTGTAATCCACTCGGGAGTCTATTATAAACCAGGCAGTCTAAAAGCAGTCAACTGCAAAAAGGGTTATCAGCAATTAATAGAATTCTGCGATCAGGAAGGTATTAATTACGATCTGTGTGGCAAGCTCATTGTGGCAACTTCGCAGGCAGAACTACCTTATCTTAACAAATTACATGAAAGAGGAATCGAAAATGGACTGGAGAATCTAAGACCGCTGACAAAAGACGAACTCAAAGATTTCGAACCGCATGTCAATGGTATTGCCGGTATTCAGGTTCCACAGACAGGAATAATCGATTACAAGGAAGTTTCACAGAAATATGCGGATAAAATAAGAGAAGCAGGTGGAGAAATTAATCTTGGAGAAAAAGTCCTGGGAATTGAGAGAAAGAAAAATATCCAGGTAAGGACTGATAAGAACAATTATGAATTTGACTTTCTCATCAATTGCGCCGGACTATACTCAGATGAAATTGCCCTTCAAACGCACAAAAATTTGAACCTTAGGATAATACCTTTTCGTGGAGAATATTTCAAACTGAAAAAAGAAAAAGAATATCTTGTTAAAAATCTTATTTATCCGGTTCCTGATCCCAATTTTCCATTTCTCGGGGTTCATTTCACCAGGATGATAAATGGAGGTATTGAAGCAGGGCCTAACGCCGTACTTGCTTTCAGGAAGGAAGGCTATACAAAATATCAAATCAAACCCTCCGAACTGTGGAGAACACTCACCTGGCCTGGTTTCCAAAAAGTAGCGTCAAAGTACTTGAGAACAGGAATGGGTGAAATGTACCGTAGTTTTTCAAAAACTGCATTTACACGAGCACTTCAGAGGCTACTGCCAGATATTACTGAAGACGATCTGATAGAAGGGGGGGCTGGTGTGAGGGCTCAGGCATGCGACAGATCGGGGGCTCTTCTAGATGATTTCAGCATCATTGAAGAGGAAAATCTGATCCATGTCTGCAATGCACCCTCACCAGGGGCTACCAGTTCATTATCAATTGGTGAAACTGTAGCGAAGCTGACCAAGAAATATTTATCCTGAAAGCTGATGAAAATTTTTACATTTGGTAAACATTAATTGCGCTGAGTCGTTTACTTTGCGGTATCTAATTAATTAAAGTGAGAAACTTAATTATCTGTTGTCTTTCATGTTGCTGTGCCTGCACTTGTTGTTGCGCACACAATACGGTATGAAGGAACCCAGATGATTTGAAATTAAATCAAGATTGTTAAAGGGCCTTTCATACTGAAAGGCCCTTTTTTATTGATAAAACTGATGATGATTGCAGTAGAAATTAACCCCGCGTTAGTAAATAAAATTTCACAATTAGGGAGATTTATCGGCAATACACCACTTTTCGAAATCAGAAACCTGATTCAAAAACCAGGCGTTCAGATATTCGCCAAACTGGAATGGCAACAATTCAGCGGGAGTGTAAAGGCCAGGCCGGCCTATCAAATAATTAAGGATGCTATTCTTTCAGGCGAATTAACACCTGGTAAAACACTGCTGGATGCTTCGAGTGGGAACACCGCCATTGCATATGCCGCCATTGGTGCCTCCATTGGAATTTCTGTGGTAATTTGTTTACCTGAAAACGCTTCGGAGGAACGTAAGCAAATCCTTCGGGCTTATGGTGCTGAAATCATCCTGACCTCAAAATTTGGAACCACCGATGAGGCCCAGGAAAGAGCCAGGGAACTTTACACTAATGATCCCGAAAAATATTTCTACGCCGATCAGTACAATAATGAAAACAATTGGAAGGCTCATTACAATTCCACAGCTTTGGAAATCTTAAAGCAAACTAATCAGGAAATCACCCATTTTGTTGCAGGCTTAGGGACAACCGGCACATTTACGGGGACAAGCAAAAGGTTCAAAAAAGAAGCTCCCAACGTCCAAACTGTTGCTCTCCAACCTGATGAAGCACTTCATGGACTTGAAGGTTGGAAGCACCTCGAAACGGCCAAAGTGCCCGGAATTTTCAGCGCTGATCTTATCGACAAAACAATCCAGGTGAATACTTATGAGGCACTTGGTTTGTTACCAGAAATATCTAAAAAGGAAGGATTATTGGTCAGCCCGTCCTCATCTGCAAATCTTCTTGGTGCCCTTGAAATAGCACGGCAGATCGATAAGGGAGTTATCGTTACTGTTTTCCCTGACAATGCTGAAAAATACAGTGAAGTCCTCCAATCTATCTTTTGAAACAAATGAAATTGATAATTAATAAAGATGTCTTACAAGAAATGACAAGACATGCGGAAGAAACTTTCCCAGACGAATGCGTGGGATTTTTTTATGGGAAAGAAGGGAATGATAGGGAGATTATCGTTTCACGGGAGGTGAGCAATTCCAAAGATGGCGATAAAAGGAGAAGGTTTGAAGTTGATCCGTTTGATTATTTACAGGCAGAAAAATTCGCAGAAAAAAATGGTCTGACACTTTTAGGTATCTATCACTCACACCCTAATCATCCCGCTAAACCATCAGAACATGATCTAAAACAAGCAGTGCCTTTCTTTTCATACATCATTATATCGGTGATGGAAGGCACTACTGACAAAATAACCTCATGGCAATTAAATATTGATACCAATGAGTTTGAAGAGGAAGAAATCAATATCAACGAATTAGATAAAGTTTAAAATCAATTAAATGGCAAAAGTTATTATTCCAACTCCCTTAAGGAAATTCACCCACAATCAGGGAACTATTAATACAGACGGAGGAACTATCAAAGAAAACATTGTCTCTCTGGCCGAGCAATTTCCTGATTTGAAAAAACACATCTTCGATGAGAATGGGGATATCAGGAAGTTTATCAGAATCTATCTCGGAGACGAAGACATTAATGTGCTTGATAAAGAGAATACCAAAGTTTTACCAGATTCTGTGGTCAGCATCATTCCTGCTATTGCTGGTGGAAAAAATTAAGAAAACGATGAACACAGTTACCTTTTCAAAAGAAGAACTCGAAAGATATAGCCGTCATTTGATCATCCCCGAATTTAATATCGAGGGACAGAGAAAGCTGAAGAGTGCCCGGGTATTGGTTGTTGGAACGGGTGGCCTGGGTAGCCCACTGCTCCTTTATCTTACTGCTGCTGGGGTAGGCACCATTGGTATCCTTGATTTTGATGTAGTGGATGATTCCAACCTCCAGCGTCAGGTGTTGTTTTCAGTCGATGATGTTGGAAACCCGAAAGTAGAAGCTGCAAAAAAACGTCTTGTAGGGCTCAATCCCCATGTAAATTTCATAGTACACAATATCATGTTAACCTCTGATAATGCCCTTGACATTATTAAGGATTATGACCTAGTGGCCGATGGTACAGATAACTTTCCAACACGATATCTGGTGAATGACGCCTGTGTGATTTTAGGGAAACCTAACGTTTATGCTTCCATCTTCAGGTTTGAGGGTCAGGTATCAGTATTTAATTACAAAGGTGGTCCACATTACAGGGATTTGTTTCCCTCTCCCCCACCTCCTGGTTTGGTGCCAAGTTGTGCCGAAGGTGGCGTGATAGGGGTACTGCCAGGAATTATCGGGAGCTTGCAGGCCAACGAGGTTTTAAAAATACTATCAGGTATTGGCGACACCCTGTCTGGAAGACTGTTCCTTTTCGATGCACTGACATTCGAAACGAGAACACTAAAAGTTCATAAAAACCCGGAAACCCCTGAAATCAAAGAATTGATTGACTATGACCAATTTTGTGGATTAAATTTGAACGGTAAAGCAAATAAAGAAGACGTGAAAGAAATTACTGTTGAGGAGCTCAAAGCGCTTCAGGATTCTAAAGAGGAATATCAGCTTATCGATGTGAGAGAGGCTTATGAATATGACATCTGTAACCTTGAAGGTGAATTGATTCCTTTGGGTGCTATCCTTGACAGTGTTGAGAAAATAGCGTCCAATAAAAAAGTCATTGTTCATTGCCGAAGCGGCGCCCGTAGCGCCACCGCTATCACCCAGTTGGAGAGAAAGTACAACTTCGATAACCTCTACAACCTTAAAGGAGGCATCCTGGCCTGGGCAGATAGGATAGATACTTCTATGGCGAAGTACTAGAAATCACCTGGGAAGTACCGCGGTCTACTTTATCCAGCAATGAGAAAAGAAGGTGTCTTTTATTCCTGTTCAAAATAAAAGACACCTTTTTTGTTCGAGATGATGATATCAATTTTCCCGTCCTTATTCATGTCTTCAACAACAAACTGAATGCCTACCCCCGAGTCGTCATCAATTTGATGCCTTACCCAGGTAGGTTTTTGTTCTGTGTCTTTAAGCAATTCAAACCAATATAAAAACGGGGTTTCCATTCCACCAGGTCCTCTTCCTTGATGTGCGAAGTACCGCTTTCCAGTAATGAAATCCATAATCCCATCATTATTAACATCCGTAAGTACCATGCTATGTGCCTCAGAAAAAGTACTGTCAATAGTACGCCTTGTAAAATAGCTTTCCCCATTGTTATCAAACGATTGCTCATACCACCACACGCCATAATCATGAGCCGATGATGAAAGCACATCGTTGTCACCGTCTCCATCATAATCATAGGTTACCATCTGGGCGCATGGTTCACCAAGGCTAGACGAATGGAACTCCCACGTATAGGATTGCATATCTTTTGGGGCCTCCCACCATCCTCCACGAACCATTACATCTTTGACGCCATCGCTGTTGATATCGCCCCATCCCATACCATGTTCTATCATGCCAGGACATTCTATACCTGTTTTGCTGATCAGGTTTTCTTTCCATGTGACCTGATTATCCTGAACAACAGTGCTATACCAGGCAATATATCCGCCTTGTTTATCACTGAAAACGAGGTCCTTTTTGCCATTGCCATCAATATCTTCAAGCATTGGGGATTCATTGTAAGCTGTTGAATCAATCAGGTACCGCTGCCAGAGCGTATCTTTTTTTGGGTTTTCGAACCAGTAAACTTCATCGCCGGGAAAATCAAATACAATCAGATCTACCCAGCCATCTTCATTGATATCCATTGTATAATTGAGAAACGAATCACTGTAACCCTGTGTGTAATCAAATTCCCCATGAATCCAGATGTCGTGGGCCCTCCAGTCAGGTGCATCAAACCAACGTGCGCCGGCCATTATATCCATCTTACCGTCTCTATTGACATCACCAACAGTTACACCCTCAGAATAGAAATCTTTCCAAAGGTGATTTTTTTTAAAGCTCACATCTGCCTTAACTGTCTCTTTTTTTTCAGTCGAACAAGAACTGACTGTTAAAATACCAAGCAGGGATATAATAGACCAACGGCCGTGGGCCATTGTTTTTAGTTTGTTGTACATAGTTGTTTCGTTTTTAATTGGCTCACAATGCATTTTGAGTAGACGCTTCAATGGAGTTTAATATCCCCATATTGTAATTGGCTATTGGTTAATTGCCTATTCATGAGGGTCGGTATTTCTAAGCCTACCATGTAAGAAGATACGCGATCAATTCATTAAAATTATCTTTCAGGATTGTCTGGTCAAAGTTGGCCGGCATCAGGGTATACTTCGAAGCAACCATTTCTTCCACATCGTTTCTGGAAATTGAAAACTCACTGCCACTAATATTGGCAAAAATAATTTCCTGTCCCTCGTCCCTTCGATATAATCCACTGATCACTTTGCCATTCTTGAGCTTAACTATATAGTTTCTGAAAGCTTCAGAAATGTTGCGGTTTGGATCGAGTATTTTCTCAATAATCGCTTCTGACCCTCTTTTGCCAATCCCAATCAGTTGTGGCCCTACACCGCTTTGATTACCACTTTTATGGCAAGCACCACAGTGCCTTCCAAAAATTCGTCTCCCCGAATCTAAGGCCACAGAAGATTGGCCAAAGGACTTGAAGTTCTCCAGACGAGCGCTAATTACTTTTTTCTTTTCTTCGCTGATCGGTTCAACATTGGCTATCAATGACTGATAGGTTGCGTTCTGTTCTGGTGATATATTCAACGATACCCGTTCTTCTACGTTTGGGTCAATAAGAATTCTGGTTTGAATCTCCCCAGCCCTTACTTTTTTAAATATGATGTCTTTACCCTGGGGGGTTGAAGCCAAAGAATTTGTAACTACGGTCTGTAAGTCAGTAGGCATATTTGATATAGAGCCCAGGATTTGATTGGTTTTTTCTCCAGGAAATTCACCTAATATGCCAACCACCAGTTTCTTCAGTTCCAAAGATTCTTTTTTGTTTTGAAGGATTTCCGCCCCTATTTCAATGTATCTGTCAGGTGACAACATGACCAGTGACCTTAAAGCCCCGGCTCTAAGGTTGATGGTGTTTTCACCCTGATCTGAGTTCTGGGCTACAAAATCCCTGAGACTACTTTCCTGCGAAGCAATTTTATATGTGCCCACTAATTCAATGGCAAGGGACTGATGGCGATTTTGATCAGCGTTGGTAGTGGTGCCAAGCGGAATTTGCCTTAAAATATCGTTGCCGAATGCATTTGCCCAAGCCGACAAAATACGGGCATCGTTTTGCCCGGAGCGTTGTGCCAGTCCCTGTTGGATGCCCCTAAAGGCATCGGCCGTCTTTGCAAGGTCACCATTGTTTTTAAATTGTGCCATCGTGGCAGTCTGCTTCAATTGACCTACTGGGATATAACGTGCCATGTGCCTGTAAGCGAGCTCCATTTTATAATCAGGCAGTGAGGACTTAGCCAGATAACCTAGTAGAAATGTACCAGCCTGGGCCAGTGATACGTCAATCATGGCATGGGCAATCACAGCGGCATCTTTATCTTCCCAATCGTTACCGAGGGCCAATTCGGCAACATCTTCATTTCTTAATATATTACGCACAGTTAACCTTGCAGTATACTTGAGGTGTGTATCGATGGTATCTGTTCCATGAAATAAACTGAGAGCAGCCTTCAGTGAAGCCATATTTGGGTATTTTACAACTACTTCAAGTGCTGCCCGCCTGACATGGGCATCGGCATCTTCCAGCGCTTGCATTGCCAGGTTATAATAATCGTCTGAAGTGGAATTTTCAACGAGTATTCGCATAGTATGCAATCTTACATTCGCGTCGGTATGTATGGCAGAATTCGAAATACGTTCGTCAGTTAATGCCCCGAGTCTTTTTAGTACCCAAAGGCCATGCACATATTCCTGCGAGCTCACGGCGCTGTTATCTAGTAGCGTCTCCACAGCATCAATGGCCGGTTGACCAATCCGGTCAACCAATTGATCAGCTGCTGTCATCCTGACAAAAATGTTGTCATCCTTGAAAGTAGCTATCAGTTCATCCATTGAAGCTTCCAGCAGGTTTTTAACATTATTGGATTGTCCTTTATAGGTTACCCGCCAGATACGGCCACGAACTTTATCCCTTTTAGGATGTCCCAGGGGAACTTCATAATGCCCTATTATTGGGTTGTAAAAATCAGATATGTATATGGCACCATCAGGACCAAGTTTTACATTGACAGGCCGGAACCATGGGTCGGCGCTCATTACAAAATCAACCTCACTCTTACCCACAGGGCTTGACCCATTATTGGTGTATGTATAGCGATGTACCCTGGAGTTTACAACATCTCCAATAAAGAAATTGCTCTGAAATTCCACTGGAAACCTGGTATCCCCATAATATACAATACCACAGAGCGCTGTTGCTTCATCCTCAAATGATTTCATATCAGGAACGAATGCCATAATCTCGGGCTTGTCAAAATGCGGATAATCTCCACCTTGCACCAATTGGTACAAAGGTGAACTATGGCTGTCAGTCGAATAGATGTAGCCTTTTTCGTCATAGGCCAAACCATGAGGGTTTACCTGGCCAAACGTAGTTTGTTGAATCACTGAACCATCCATTTTGAACCGGAATGTATTTCCGGAAACCAGTTTCATGGAATCACCATTGGTCCCGGCAACGATAGACGTGTTGGTATACCCATGACATGCATGCACCCAGCCATCAAATCCCCGTATGAAATTGCTTACCATACCATGTGTATCCTGATAACCAAATGGCCCATATAACAATTTTGAAGCGTCCGATTTGTCATCACCATTGAAGTCTGTGATGTCATAGATATTGGGGATGCTAAAAGCCAAAGCTCCCTGATTATGTGGGTAGATTCCAATGGGAATATTCAAGGTGTCATTATAATGAGTGAAGCGGTCGGCCTTGCCGTCATTATCGGTATCCTCTAAAATGGATATGCGGTCTCCCGTCATGCCCCGTAATCCGGGTATCGGATAAGTTGACGATTGAGTGACCCACATCCGGCCCTGTGCATCAAAAGAGAGGTTCAGGGGCTTCATGATATCAGGCTCAGAAGCAAACAGCTGTATTTCAAACCCGTCCGGTATTTTAAACATAGCCTTCTCCTCTTCCGGGCTCATAGCCTCAGTGGACCTGATGGTTTCATTGAAATCGTAATTTCGTTCATCACTGACCTCACCTCCGCAACCAGTAAGTATCAGAATTGAGATTAATAAAATGAATTTTCTATTGTTCATGATTTTATGTGGTAATAATAATTTGGCAAGAGACCCATACTTGCAATTTAGGTGAATACCGATCTTTGAGAAAGTATTTGTCCATAACATGATTACCCTACATTGCATTGTATTACCTCCAACAGTCACACTCATCCGAACCTTTATGAATAAAGTTGCAATATCCCGTAATGCTTAATGTTTGCCACGTTTT
>JAQCLE010000075.1 GCA_027592755.1 Bacteroidota bacterium
CCTCCAGGGGTATATTGACCAGTATTGCTACAGGTTCAACCGAAGCACTATGAAAAGTGGAATATTTGATAACCTGTTGGCTAAAATGGTTGACCACAAGCCATGTCCTTACAAAGTGATCTGTATTTATTAAGTGCCTACTTCAATAGATTTAAATATTAATATTTCCTTAGTGGTGGATGAATATTTTAGTCTCAAGCCTACTTAATGGACAATTCATATAGAATCGATAAATGGTTGCCGTTTGCTTAATCTAAATTAATCTTGATGTTTTTACGGTGTCGATTAGGAATATGAACTTTATTGTATTGGCTTTTTGACGGTTTGATAAATGGATTTATGTTATTTAGCAATTCCCAATTAATTTGGGTTAAGCAACTATCTTTTAAAGAGGGTTGTATTAAAATAACTGGAAATTGTTTTATCTTCATCAATTGGAGGAATATCCTTAATTAATTATTCAACAAACTATATTATTTGAATCAATATGAAAAAGGTACTAACCATCATTGTTGCTATTATATTCCTGAGCAGTTGTGCATCATATTACGATCGTATCATAGAGTCCGATTATAGTTATGGAGGAAAGTTTAACCGTTATGACTCTTTTGATTTTATGATTAATCAGGATTCTGGAGTGGAAGGAGAACAGCAGCAACTTGTCGAAAAGTTTATAGGTCAACGTCTGGGCAATATGGGCTATAGCTATACCAAAAAAAGGCCCAGCCTAATTGTCTCTTACAAGATTTATTACGATGACTTTTACATGAATGGATATCTACAACCAAATTTTGCCGCCTGGGCAGAGACCAAACTTCATGATGACGTTAAGATAGTCAAAGCTTCAAATGAGGCTGATGATAGTGATACGGAGGATCTAAAGGATTATTACACAGTGACTAACAATGGCTCTTTTATTGATATTGATGATGAGGAATATGGAGATTTAAAATGTGAAATGACTGAGGGAACACTCCTCATTACATTTTTTGATCGAAGAGCTAAGCAGACCGTATGGCAAGGTTATGCTTCTGGCGTAGTTGCCAGATTGAGCGAAGAACGCTTCTTACGACATACGGTTGGTAAAATTCTTGACGAATACTCGATTCTTGCATCGGGTTATGGTATATCCAATTAAGTATTTAAGCAAACATTGTGCAGAGACCTCATCAACTCGGTGGGGTCTTTTTTAATTTATAGAAAATACATTTTTCTATTTTTTAAGTTGAAATGTCCTGGTGATATTAAATCCGAAATGAATATCTCCATCGAAAAACTGACCAGCGGTTTCGGTGACAAGAGTCCTTTCAATCACACCCTGTGAATTCGAAAAAATCAGCTGGAAAACATGACCACCAGTTTCGATGTCGATACCCAATCCGAGTGAATTATAATAGGGTGTATTTTCATGTCTATTTAGGCGGAGAAAATACTCAGCATTCAATGAAACACTTTTGGTAATTTTTTGACGGCCACTAATACCAAGAGCGAATTGGTCGTTATCCGCTACCGAACCGTCAACTGTGTTGATGTGAACTAAAGTTGGGCTAATCTGTATCGTTAATTGAGGATTAATTTTTCTGGCGACAAGCAGTTGATAATTACCTGTAACACGATCAGCGAAATCGATGGAAGGATCAGTATCCGCCTTGGGAACGGTTTGAATGTTTGTAGATACAAAAGCGGTTAGGGTAAAAGGAAAACTACCGGGCCCTGAACTTTGTTGAAGAACTTTGTATTTCAAATATCCATCAAAAATTTTATTGAATGAGCTCCTTCCAACACCAATACCCAGTTTGTCTGTAACTCCATATTCAAGGCCAATGCGAATGAATGCATCATCGAGGCCCCAGAGATTATAGGCACCTGAATTAATTCGCCCAAAGCGATGTGAGATGATAAATTCAAGCTCCCCACTTCGCTTTGTTTCAATCGAGTGTCCATTGACAACTCTCGTGCCTTTGAAGCTAGCGGAGGTGTATTCTTTTTCTGGTTTCTTGGATTGTTGGAGCTCCGAGAGGAGGTCATCCTGACCTGAAACGTCGGCACAAAAAATCAGGATCGCAATTATTGAAGCAATTGGGGTAAGTGTTTTTGGCAAGTTGATAAGATTCATTTATTTAACTAGTTTGAATGTGAATTCAACTTTTACTTCTATTTCTTCAGCGATATTTTGCCAAAGAAGCTGTGGGATTTCAATTTCATAATCTTCGAGTTTCACTTTGAATTCAGAAGAAAGATTGACGATCTGATCAGAAATATTTTGAATCCCACCAGTTAAACTAACATCTTGTGAAATCCCATGTATTGTGAGTTTTCCGCTGGCTGAAACATCCTGTTTTCCTAAAGCATCTGAATCAAAACCTACCATCGTCCCCTGAAATGTGGCCTGAGGATACAATTCAGATTCCATGTATTTTTCATTGAAATGCTCTTGCATCAGTTTCTTTTTAAATTTGAATTTAATTATTGGGACGATGAAGGCCACACGATTAGTTGACAAATCAATCAGTCCTAAAGATTCGCTATTCTCAGCCGAAATATCTTCAATAACCGAATAGGAATAAAAGGAAACAAGACTTACATCAAGATTGTATTTTTGCCCCGTTACATTAAGAGAAACTGTTGTGAAAAATAAAATCAGAATAATCCGCATATCGTTTTATGTTCAACCAATATATAACTAAATGAGAAAAAAAAGCTTTTAACCTCGGATTCAATACCTATATTCTTATTAAATGGTTGCATTATGTAATTATTTGCCATAAAGATATGTTTGTTGCGTTATTGTGTATAGAACAGCAAACCATGTTCCTAATCAAGTAAATCCTGCTATCGGTTTTATATTATGTTAAATAAACTTTTTGCTTCATTTGGTGTTTTGGCTTGTATACTAACTATTGTTTCATATTTTCATCAGCCAGTACAGGTTATAATCATTTAATTAAGTGACACCTATGAGGAGTTGGGAACTGAAGCCGAGGGCTTATTCAATTTTTCTTTTTGGGGATATGTACTTCCTGGATTTCTAATTACAATACAAGGTTTTTTCCTTAAAGGAACAATTCTAAATGGTGAAGTCAGATGGTTACCAATTGGCTCCTTCATACTATCCGGTATTTTTTTTGCGCTTGCAGGATTCCTTGCAACGATTACAAGCGGTTCCTCTTTTTCAGCTGTCGTTCATGAAGTTGGAATACTGGGAAGTTTCTTTTTCTTCGTAGTAGCTGGCTTAACAATCTCCGATCAACTAAAAGCCGATCAATACTGGAGACCGGTCTATTGGAAACAAATAGTTCTGGTCTGGCTTGCTGTAATCTTCATAATTATAAGAGGAATAGAATCGATCGATGGCCTGGCTCAGAAATTATACTACCTCACGTATTTTCTTTGGGCGGCGGTTTTTTCAATAAAGGCAATGACCTTAAGGAATAATAATTTGAGTTGGCTGTTTTAAAAACCGAATCCTATGGTAACAACAGCGTTTGTGGATTTGTTTTCAACCTTAATGCTTGGCTGCGTTCCATTAGCCAGAAAATATGGGCTATAAGCTTCCTTTGTAAGTGAAGTTATGACCGCGAAATCTGCAAAGAATTTCTTGCTCCTGTAACCAAGTCCAAAAGTTAGGTTCTGTCGATCATTATCTCCCAGGGCTCCTTTGATTGGGTCAGCCCAATAGGCATAACCACCTCTGAAGCGAAAATTGTCGTATCTCCATTCTGTCCCCAATCGGAAATTTATCACGCGGTCATAGAGGTCACAAATTGTCTCGTTATCAGCCGTGGGAGAGAAATCATCGGATTTGAGGTTGGCATTGGAATAGTCGACCATCTCGACATCAGCGGTAAGGAATCCACTTTTTCCAAAAAAGTAAGACATTCCTATGTTGAGTTTTGAGGGTGTTCGCAGGCTATAGTTGGATACCAAAAGATCGCCCTGGGGGGATATCAGGTTTGAAAGGAGAGTATCTTCCTCAATGTAATAATAGTCCCTATAATTCACTTCAAGGTCAGAGAAACTCTCTTTGTTGATTTCGTACCAACTTGGCGTGGTATAAGACAGTCCAAGAGTAATTTGACTAATCGGCCTGTAAATCAAGCCAAATGTTGCATTCACCCCAATCCCGTTAAGATCAAGTTTTTCATCAATCATGATATTGTCAATAACATCAGGATTACCTTGGCTATCAATAAAATCATTTTCTATGAATGATTTTTTGACTTTATAGTTTATGGTCGAAAAACCGATATTTCCTCCAAAATAGAGCTGATCTTTATAATTAGCACCAGCGGCGAAACTCCATTGATATTGAGAACCTGTTGTTTTTACGGTTTCTATTTGTCTTGGAAATCCGACCACAAAAGAATCATATTCACCAATTGGTGCAGGAGCAGGTAATGGATTGATAAGATAGGTATCATATGCTTGTGCCATTAAACCGTTGATATTATTGGCAGGTATTCCATTGGCCTGTTCAAGAAAAAAATCAATTATGGAACTCTCAGTTGCGAAATTCTGGCTGTCGTAATTGAACTCCTGACGGAAATCATTTGTTCTTGTAAGGCTTATGGCAAAGGTTGCACTTCTAAAATCACTCTCATCATCCTGGTTCGGCTTGTTGAAAACGGCACCCAATTGGTTAAAATTAAAATTCTCTGTTTCATTTAAAGCACTTCTTCCTTCGAAATCAGCATCTGACCGGTGAAAATTGAGCGAAGGAGTAAATGAAAATTCAGACCTATTATAAAACCCAAGCCCGGCCGGATTTGCCAAGGCCGAACTTAAATCACCACCGAGCGCTGTTTGTACACCGCCCATTCCCTGTATTCTTGCAGATCCGTTAAATCTTGTACGACTAAATTTTAATGCCTCGTTATATAAACCAAGTGCTTCAGGATTTATCTGTGCATTGCCAAGTGTAGTAGACAGAGCTATCGCTATGCTTACCGAAATAAGCCTGAATTGATTTTTCATGATATTGAGTTCTTAAGGGTACTAACCTTTTCGTTTTAATTACCGACCGCGTGATCTTGAAGGTGTTGAGGAAGATCCTGAGCTGCCAGAGCTTGATCTTGAGCCGCCTGAGGATGAACCTGAGCTATAGCCTCCTGATCTCGAGCCACCAGAAGATGACCCTGAACTGTAGCTCCCTGACCTGGAACCACCGCTTGAATTAGAGCTACCATAACTCCGTGAGTTGCTTCCACCACTCGAGCTCGGTGTATAACTGCGACTTCTGTTAGAATCGGATGAACTACCGTTGCCATAATTCCTCGAATTGTTGAATGAATTGTTTGAATTACTATAATTCCTCTGATAGCTCGGTGTGTTGGAAGTATTTGGACTGTTGCTATAGGAACGTGACGTATTGCTTCTGCTATTTTGATTCAAAGAATTCGTACCATAGTTCCTTCCTGTATAAGTAGTAGAGTTAACATTACCGGAGCTTATTTGACTTCTCGAGCCAGTATTGTTTGATTGATATGTTCTGCTACTTGAGGTTCTGCTACTTGAACTTTGGTTTGTTTGCCCAGCATAAGTATTACCCGAAGATGCCCTTCTGCTCCGGTTTAATTCATTCTGTGATTGTGAGAAATCGTTACCGGATGATCGGGTTCTGCCATTAGAGGCATTGGTCGAATTACTTTGACCTGCAACAACCCCACTTGATCTTGATGATCGTGTTACACCGGAATTGGCCACTGAACTCCGCGAGCTTCGATCACTTCTTCCACCCCTTACGACATCCCTTCGGTTGAACCTTGATCCTTCACCTGATCCGTTATAGTATCCATTGTAGTAGCCGCTGTTATAACCATAATAGCTTGAATATCGGGGTCTGAAACCATACCCTCCGTAACCGAACCCTGCACCGTAAAATGGGTCGTAAAATCGGGATCTATAAGAGTATGGGTTATAATATGGGCTATAAAAAGGATCATAAAAACTGCAGAATGGATCATAAAAGCTACTGTAATATCCCCCATAAAAGGGTGAGCCAAATCCAATTGAAAATCCAAGACCTGATCCATAAAATCCGGATGAATATCCTAAACCAAAGTTTACCATGGGTCGGCTATAATAGTTACTGTAAGGGTTATACTGTAAGCCAGGGCTGCTGTTGTAGTAATAATTATTGACTATTGGTGCGCCGCTGCTATAATTATTATCGCTTAGTTGTTGATCATAGTTTTCCGGAAAGTAGTCCTCTACTACAACATCTTCCTGAGTTTGTCCATTATTGTACTTGGAAAGATATTCAGGATTAATATTCTTTGCGGAGAAGCTTGAATTTGTATAGGCATCCCTTTGGTATGCTTCCAGCGTTTCCTGAGCATCGTTGTCTTCTTCAATTTTCACATTTTTTACAGATGCTTCTACTTTAATTGTTTTTCGGTCAGATGCTGTGAAATACATATCATCATATTCCTGTGCCATGGATGTCATTGGCAAAACAAATGCCCCAACTAAAGTTACAACCGACATACTTTTTAAGACTTTCTTCAATGCTTTCATGATCAAAATATTTAAAGTCATTACAATTTACAACTATTGGCGAACATCATCATTTGTATATTTGCCACTTTGATTTACATAATAGCAATATCCATACCAAAATGGCTAAAGGACTGGTAAAAAGAAGTGAAGATTATTCCCAATGGTACAATGACCTGGTAAAAAAGGCAGATTTGGCTGAAAATTCGGCCGTAAGGGGATGCATGGTTATAAAACCATATGGTTTCTCTATTTGGGAGAAAATACAAAGGGGTCTTGATGATATGTTCAAAGCTACAGGCCATACTAATGCATATTTTCCATTGTTCATACCAAAATCGTACCTAAGTAGGGAGGCTGACCATGTGGAGGGTTTTGCGAAGGAATGTGCAGTAGTTACGCATTATCGGCTTAAAGTTGATGAAAATGGGGGAGGTCTTATTGTTGATCCGGAGGCGAAACTGGAGGAGGAATTGATTGTAAGACCTACAAGTGAGACAGTCATTTGGAGTACCTATAAAAACTGGATTCAATCCTACAGAGATTTACCCTTATTGGTGAATCAATGGGCCAATGTGGTGAGGTGGGAAATGAGGACCAGATTGTTTTTAAGAACATCGGAATTCTTATGGCAGGAAGGACATACTGCTCATGCAACGAAAGACGAAGCCTTGATCGAAACGAGGCAAATGCTTGATGTTTATGCAACTTTTGCTGAAGAATTTATGGCTATACCGGTTTTAAAGGGACTTAAAACTGAAAGTGAAAAATTTGCAGGTGCTGAAGACACTTATTGTATTGAAACATTGATGCAGGATGGAAAAGCTTTGCAGGCTGGTACATCACATTTTCTGGGACAGAATTTTGCCAAAGCTTTTGACGTGAAATTTTTGGATAGGGAAGGACAATTAAATTTTGTTTGGGGCACGTCATGGGGTGTGAGTACACGCTTAATGGGAGCTTTAGTTATGGCTCATTCAGATGATGAAGGCTTGGTAGTGCCACCAAAGCTAGCTCCCATACAGGTGGTGATTGTACCCATATTTAAAAATGAAGACCAGAGAGATGCAATTGCTGAAAAGGTAAATCCTATTATAAAGCAATTGCAAGACTCCGGAATCTCGGTGAAGTTTGACAACAGGGATACCCAAAAGCCTGGATGGAAATTCGCAGAGTATGAACTAAAAGGAGTACCCGTTCGACTGGCCATTGGTCCAAATGATCTTGAAAATGGCACAATAGAGGTAGCAAGACGTGATACAAAGGAAAAGCAGCTTTGGGAATTGAATGATCAACTTGCCATTAGAATCTCAAATTTACTGGATGAAATTCAATCAAATCTTTATGAAAAAGCTCTAAAGTTTAGAGAAATAAACACTCATGAAGCTGATAGTTATTCAAAGTTTAAAGACATCCTTGAAAGCAAGGGAGGATTCATCTATGCCCATTGGGACGGTACAACGGAAACGGAAGAAAGAATAAAAGAAGAGACTAAAGCAACAATCAGATGCATTCCGATAGAAGTTAAAGCTACACCAGGACATTGCATGGTAACTGGTAAGCCATCGAAACAAATGGTGGTGTTTGCAAAGGCTTATTGAATATTTTCCAACCTCTCAATTAGATCCAGTTATTCTCAATTCAGTAGTTTAGATCCATTAAAGTGGTAATAACTTAAGCCGAGGAGTATTGTGCGAGCAATAGTCACTAACAATTACTAATAAATATAGTAAAATTATTATATTTACCTAATTACTAAAAATATTAACAAAATGGTAGCTGTTAATGAAAACATTCGCTTTTTACGCAAAAAAATGAATTTGACGCAACAGCAGTTCGCGGAATTGATTGGGATAAAGCGATCATTGGTTGGAGCCTACGAGGAAGGTAGGGCAGAACCCAGATTGATTAACCTTTCAAAGATGGCAAAGGTCTTTGAAACTTCCGTTGATATTTTGATGCATAATGACGTGCGGAGGCTTTCGGATAAGGAATTGCGAGTCGGATCCAGTAAAGGTGTTGCACCAAAAATAAAAGTTTTATCTATAACCGTTGACGATAATGAAAGGGAATATATTGACCTTGTTCCTCAAAAAGCGGCAGCAGGTTATTTGAATGGGTATGCTGATCCAGAGTATGTAGGTGATCTTCCTAAATTTCGATTACCTCAGTTCAACGGAGGAGGCACTTACAGAGCATTTGAAGTTAGTGGAGACTCAATGCTGCCTATTGAAGCTGGTACTATTATTATTGGGAAATATGTGGAGAAGATTGCAGACATCAAAAATGGTAAGCCATATATTCTGATGACAGAAAAAGATGGAATAGTTTACAAAAGGGTATTTAATTATGTTGATGAAAACGGAAAGTTGTTTCTGGTTTCTGATAACAAAAGCTATACGCCTTATGAAATTGAAGCCGATGATGTAATTGAAATTTGGGAATCAAAAGCATTTATAAGTACAAAGTTTCCTGATGAAAATTCCGAAAACCGCATTACCCTTGAAAGACTTGCTACTATTGTTTTAGATCTGCAAAAGGAAATTATTCAACTAAAGGAGCGATAGTTAGCGCTTTGAATTTCGCATAGGAATTCATATAAGCGTCATGTCTTAGTGGATCCGATTCATATACTTTGCCAGTTTTGAACATAGACAATGTTTCGCTATAATTTTTAATTAACCCCAGTGCTTTCATTGCTATGATGGCAGCTCCTAAAGCTGAATTCTCACCTGTTTGAAGGAGCATTATCTTTCGATTAAATATATCAGCAAGCATTTGAATCCACCATTCGGATTCAACAAAGCCACCACTGGCGATAATATCATCAAATTCTCCCAGTGATTCACTAATGAGGTATAGATTAAAGCTCAAACCTTCAATAAAGGCCCGGATAACATCATTGCTTGTGTGATGATCTTTTTTACCAGAGATTACTACCTTTCTACCAGTGTCATAAAAGGGAGCTCTTTCATCAAAAACATAAGGAAGAACTGTTATACCATTAGCCCCAATAGGTACATTGCCAATCTGGTTGATATCAACCTCAGAGTACTGATTGATTAACCATTCATAGACGTTTCCACCGTTGTTTGAAGCACCACCTTGAACATAGTATTCTTCATCCAGGTAGTAGCAAAATGTTCTGTGATTGGGATCGATCGCAGGGGTCTTTAGCATTTTTCTTATAGCCGCACTGGTGCCAATGGTCAGAGAAAGGCTACTACTTTTAAAAATTCCACTTCCAAGGTTGGCGAGGCAACCATCAGAGCCCCCAATCACTAATTTTTTGTTAGAAAAGGCTCCTGATACAATATTGAATATTTCAGTTGAGGCACATAGTTTGGATAGATTTGAGGAAGCTATTTTGGCCACTACTAATGAAGGTGCATGCCAATCAAGAGAAGTATTATTAAATAATCCGGTGGCATTGGCCATGGATTTGTCTATTATAAATTTACGGGTGAGATGGAAAGTGATAAATTCTTTTAGTGATATGAATTTGAAGGTCCTATTAAAAATATCTGTTTGATTCTCTTGCAACCAAATGATTTTACAAATGGGAGTCATTGGGTGAATTGGGGTGCCGGTCTGGTTGTAAATAGATTTTCCCAGTGGAGATGCTTTGAGGCTCATGGCAATATCTGTAGCCCTTAGATCGGACCATAACATGGCGTTTGAAAGTGGTTTGCAATTCTTATCTACGGCCATTAGACTATGCATTCCACTGCTTAATGAGAGCGCAAGGGTTTGGCTCGATTCATACTTTGAAGTGGTTCTTTCAAGCAGTTTGTTGAATGCGTTTAATACTTCGAGAGGATCTTGTTCAGAAAACCCATTTTCTGGATGCAGGGTAGTTACTTTTTCAGAGTCGACGTGGAGAGATGCCCCACTCAAATCAAAGAGAATTGCTTTGATGTTGGTTGTTCCGATATCAATGGATAGGATTGATTTCATCTAGTGAATTCTATCCCCTCTAATCTCCATTCTCACCATGATTTGAGCCTCAACTGCTAGTAATTCTTTCCAACGTTCATTCACATACTTTTCAGGACAGTAGAACTTTGCTAATTCTAAAAAATTAGAATAATGACCCGCTTCTGAAACCATCAATTCATGATAAAACTTTTTTAGCTCCTGATCTACAAGGTTATTTGAAAGCAATTTAAAGCGTTCACAACTCCGGGCTTCAATCAGTGCATTAACAAGAAGTTTTTCAACCAACTGTTGTTCACGGCTACCACCTTTTTTAATTTGTTTATTAAGTTCAAGAACATATTCATCCTTCCTTTGGGTACCTAGTTTAAAACCTCGTTTCTTCAACTGTTCTATTACTTGCTGGAAATGACACCATTCTTCGGCGACGACGGGTGTCAACATCTCCACAATCTTTTCTTTGTCAGGATATTGAACAATTAGTGAGATGCAAGAAGATGCTGCCTTTTGTTCACAATAAGCATGGTCAGTGAGGATATTTTCCAGCTTTTTATTGGCAATATCTGTCCAACGTGGATCTGTTGGTAAATTAAGACCAAGGACTGTTTTCTGCATTATAGTTCAATATGACCAAGATAAATACATGTTTCTGATTCGTGGTACCCAACGAACCTTAAATCTTAGGATCTAATCGTACCATCTCCACCTGAAACCAATATCGAACGTTCTTGGTAGACCGGTGTAAAATGGCGTAGTAAGATAGCCATTATTGAACGCCTGGTTCACATGATTGTATTTTAGAAATATTATCAGGCTTTGAATTTTGGCGTTGAAGTAGGCATCTGCTACAACATAAGTGTCCAATTCGAAATCATTTTGAAGGAAGAATTGTTGTGTAATGGGATCGTAGGCATTGGCGTAATGAGCCGTTCTGAAATATCCATCTACCCCAATTCGTACCTGCATATAGCTGTTGAACCAGAAATTGTCGTAGTAAATGCCACCAGTGGCAAATATTTTAGGAATTCGGAATAAATCGGATGCCTGACCACCAACATTTGTGAACCTACTATTCGCCTTGAAATGAAGATGTAATGGAAGATTCATTTTCAAGTCAAGTTTGATTGTCGTAATGTTTGCTGGATTACCATCTTGGTCTGGCGTCTTATTTTCATTGAAATAGATATAGTTATCTATCGTGTTAAATGATAGGCCCGACTTTAGTGATATGAATTGATTTTCATATTTCAAATTCCCATAAAGTTCGAAGGCAAATGTTGGATTGAAACTATTATGCCATTCCGCATGATTTCCTAAGAAGGCTTTTTGTAAAATAGAGGGTTCATAGCGGGCAGCGTGATATCCACCTTCTAAAATTGGTGTTTCAATGAATGCATTGGCTTTGAAATTTCCATTTTGTAAAAATTCACCATCTCCTCCGAGTTTAATTTTTTCAGAGAAATCGAATCTGCCATTGAAACCAATATATGTTTCACTTGTTTTTTGAAATGGCTTATAATAACGATAGAAGTGATTTATGTCCCGCCTTTTCAGATATCCTAAATAGAAAAAAGGTCCAATTTTGCCTTTCATTCCAACTTCGTTTTCGAGGTATGTAAAGTTGCTGACGTCTTGAGTCGAATCCTGACTGATAAGTGGCGTTGGATAAAATCCTGTATTATTTGATGCTAACTTATAGTCTCTGAAAATATTCTGACGAGCGTTTCTTCTAAATGAATGATAGAGCTGGGTATAGGGTGTTAATCTGTATTGATGATAAATATGGTAATCGACCCTGAAATCTTTTGATTTGGCATTTCGCAAATATATGGCTGCATCCCGATATCCAAAGAGCTCGGCCGGATCCTCTGAAGTGACACGTATACCACCGGTTTCTAGAACGCTATGGCTGAAACGTGACAAATATCCCATGGCAGAATACTTCTTATTTTCGCTTTCGTAGGACATGTAAATGTCATAAGCGATTTCGCGGACATTCTTATCTCCCCGTAAAGATTGTGCTCCAATTTGTTTATCGGCTTCGAGTTTTCGGAAGTTGAATCCTACATTCCACCTTTCCCTGATGTTTCTAGAATAGTCAAAAGATCCCATTGATCGGCCCTGACCACCCAGCAGCAGGTTAAATTCAATGAATGGCGATCTGGTTTCAAAATACTTGATCCGGCTTGGATCCGTAGCATACAAATTGTAAGCATTATAACCAGCAGTTAGTCCTACAACATCTGGAAATTGGAAAAAGGTTGGCGTGAGTGCCGTGCCTAAATTACCCAATCCCTGGTATTCATGATTGTATTTTTCCGACCATTCAAACAGATGAACATTGGTAAGGGTAGTGTCGAGGTCAAACTCTTTCCCGGTATCAAATTTTATGGCGTCCTTATAAAAGAATTTCGTTGAAAACGCTCCATAAATCAGTTTGGTTGTGTCATCAAGAATTTGGGCAATTCCATTTGACGACAAGAGCATTATAAGGATAGTATACCAAAGAGACCTTGAAAACACACCGCGAAATTAGTCAGCTTAATAAAAAGGTTGATGTAAAAATGACATCACAGGTAAATTGGTTTCCTAATTGAAAAAATTAAGTTGAGTAATAAGTCTGTCATTATCTCTGTTAATGAAGGTCATTTGGATTGGAAGAACATATAATGTGTCATTGAAATAACCATTAAATCGTTCAAGTTTAGCTGCATCCTTTTGTGTTGTAATAAAGCTTATGTGCTCCCTTGTTTCATTCTCCTTAAGCAATCTGTTGATGTCAGTTATTCGATAATTATAGTGATCTCTGAATTCATAATGCCTGATAAGGTTGAATTTAGATCGGATGTAATCCTCTATATGGGTAGCATCAGCAATTCCAGTAATAAGGACAACGTTGTTGTTCATTACTGTATTTTTTCCACCAATAAGATGAGGGGTGGAGTAGTCAATTGTACTAAAAAGTAGGGGTACCTCAGATCTTTTATACTTATTCATTTGAACTTGAATGCGTTCCCTATGGCCATGGTCAATTTGTTTTGAGCATTTTGTTATTATCACCACATCGGCTCTTTTGGTGGCAAAACGAGACTCTCTCAACTTTCCTGCAGGCAGGCCATAATCACTATAAAATGGGTGAATAAATGTGGTGAGCAGGATGTTTAGCTGAGGCTTGACACGACGATGTTGGTATGCGTCATCAAGTAGGATAATGTCGAGATTTTCAAATTCCTGAAGAAGACGTTTAATTCCTTTTACACGATCCTCATCAACAGCCACAATTACCTGATCTCCAAATTTTCTGTAAATCTGATATGATTCATCACCAATTTCTTTAAATGTTGAATCTCTGGTGGCAATTCTAAATCCTGAAGTCTTTCTTTTGTAACCTCTGCTTACAACTGCAATTAGTTTCTTCTGATCCAGGAAGTGGTGGATCAGATATTCAATCATTGGTGTTTTTCCCGTTCCTCCAACCGCAATATTGCCGATTGATATAACTGGAATATCAAAAGAGGTCTGTTTTAATATCTCCAAATCATAGAGCCAGTTTCTTAGGGTAACAATACAATGATATATCCAGGATAAGGGGAGGAGAAGTTTAATGGATAGTAAGCGTTTCAAAGTCGGCAAAGAAAGCATGGATTTCAAACATCATTCTTCAATTGAATGATATAGACCCATTTGTGAATGTGATTTTAACAAAAAAGAAGACATAATGGCCGATTACTCAGAATAAAAATACTTAAACAAGACAATATGGCAGTAATTTGAGCCAAAATCAATGATTTATTCAATTGGTATGGACCTTGCAAAAGAGAAATTAATTATAAAAAAATTGATTTAAAAATTAAAAGCAGGAGGTTAATATGTCACTCGTAAAAAGAAACTATTACAATGTTCCAACCCTGAACAGATTTTTTGATGACTTTTTCACCAAAGATCTTTATTGGAATGGAGAAAATGCTTCTCCCAAATTAAATTCTCAACCAGCAGTAAATGTTAAAGAAACAAACCAGTCATTTGATTTGGAATTAGCTGCACCGGGGTTAGGTAAAGGAGACTTCAATATTGAAGTAAATAATGATGTACTGTCTATTTCATTTGAGAAAAAAACAGAAAATGAGGTTAAAGAGGAGAGTTATAATGTAAGAGAGTTCGGATACCAATCATTTAAGAGGTCTTTTACATTGCCCGAAACGGTAAACGCAGATAAAATTCAGGCCAAATACGAACAGGGCGTTTTAAGTCTAACAATACCTAAAAAGCCTGAAAATCAGCCGCAACCAATTAAAACGATCAAGATTTCGTAACTTAGATTCATGTTGATGTGAAAAGGGAAGACATTTTGTTTTCCCTTTTTTAGTTATAGGTAACGTTAATATTATTCTCGTCAAGTTGTAATGTGTTAATCATAGGAATGACTATACCAGTTTCCTGCTTTGTTTTAACAGGAAATTGATAATGCTTGTTATGGTGTATAAAGAAATCAAGAGGCTTTGAATCAACAAATTTCTTATGATCATTTAGTCGATCAAGAGGAATTTTTTGAAGTTGGTCAATTGTTAATGATTCAAGGTGCACCTTAAAAGCATCTATCAATTTAGGATCAAGTTCTGATCCGACGCTGCTTCTTCCACTTATGATAGACGAGAGCGTTGTCGTTCCGGTACCATTAAAAGGATCAAAAATTGTATCTCCTGCTAACGAGTACATTTGAATTAATCTGTAAGGTAGCTCTATTGGGAATGCAGCACTCCTGTTTCGGTTCTGGCCTTTTATCTTCTGTGTAGCTCCTTTGATTTCCCAAATGTCAGAAAACCACTTGTTCCTTTCTTCCCAGAAAAAGGCACTTTTAGCTCTTAAAATCTTGTTTTCCTCAGACTTGAATTCGCGTTTGCTGCCTTTTCTGAAGATCAGTATGTATTCATGCTCCAGGGTGACGTAAGCTCCAGCCGGGAGCATACCCGAACCCATAAATTTGTTTGGTGCATTTGTAGGTTTGCGCCAGATGATGTTAGTAAGGTTGTTAATCCCTTTGGCTGTAAAGGCCTGTATTATCCTGCTGTGGTTGGGAAACAACTGGAAATTGCTATCAATTGAACGGGTTGCATCACCAATGTTGATGCAAGCAATTCCACCTGGTTTTAATGCTCGTATAGTCTCGCACCAAACGTGATCCAGTTCCCGATGCATTAGTTCAAATACATTGCCATTTTTCTTTTCTATAATATTCTTGAGTTCAGGGTTCATAGTTTCAAATACCTTGTCCCACATTTCAATCATCGGGTATGGAGGAGAGGTTATTACCAGGTCAATTGATTCAGTCTCAATTTGAGATATTTTCCTTGAATCGGCATTGATCAACCTATGGTTTGTTTTGAGCATTAGGAACAACAAGTATGGAGACAAAAGAACCAAGACCAAAAACAAAAGACAATAGATGTTTCTATTCAAGTTTATAAAAGCTCTAAACCGTTTAACTTTCGGATCTCAAAATCTCCAAATTCTAAAATATGGATGAAATAAAATGGGGCATCATTGGTTGTGGCGATGTTTGTGAAGTCAAAAGCGGCCCTGCTTTTGACAGGATTGAGGGATCAAGACTTGTTGCTGTAATGAGGAGGAATGGAGACAAAGCAAAAGATTATGCTGAGCGTCATTGTGTGCCAAAATGGTATGATGATGCCGATAACCTGATCAATGATCCCAACGTTAACGCCATTTATATCGCAACGCCGCCAAGCACTCACATAGAGCACACCCTAAAAGCGGCAGCAGCAGGAAAGCCAGTTTATGTGGAAAAACCAATGGCTAAAACACACGAGGAAAGCCTTTTAATGATAGAAGCTTGTGAGAAGGCTAATGTTCCACTTTTTACAGCGTTTTATCGTCGAAGTCTCCCCAATTTCCTCAAAGTCAAGTCAATTATAGAAAGTGGTCTAATAGGGGATGTTCGTTATGTGAATGTAAAACTCAACAAAACACTCGAACCGGATATTGTGGCTAATAATTTGGGTGCTAATAATTGGCGTGTTAATCCGGAAGTTGCCGGTGGTGGATATTTTTATGATCTGGCATCACATCAGTTGGATTTCCTGGATTTCCTTTTTGGGCCTATCACAGAAGCTTATGGTTTTAAAAGCAACCAGGCCGGTGTGTATGCGGCTGAAGATATAGTCTCGGGATCATTCCGATTTGAGCGTGGGGTTCTAGGGCAGGGCATCTGGTGCTTTACTACGTCAAGGACTTCGGATGAAGAACTGACGACTATAGTTGGATCAAAAGGACAATTATCATTTCCATTTTTTGGTGACCATTCTTTGTCACTGGAAGTCGAAGGCAGGGTGAAAGAGGTAATGTCATTTGAAATGCCAAAACACATTCAACAACCACTTATACAAACCATAGTTGATGAGCTTTTAGGCAAGGGAAAAAGCCCAAGTACCGGGATTTCCGGTGCCAGAACAAATTGGGTGATGGGGCAGCTTACTAGTCAACTATAAATCTAAAATATGAAATATGTTTTAATTACAGGTGTTTCAACGGGAATAGGTCATGAGCTTTCGAAGAAGTTCATTAGTCAGGGCTATCACGTTTTTGGAAGTGTAAGGAAGCAGCATGACTTTGATAGAGTAAAGGAGGAACTGGGTGAACCGTTTACGCCATTGCTGTTTGATGTAACGAACCATGAAGCAATTGCTGCTTCGTTGCCAATCGTCCAGGAAAGAATAGGAGAGGATGGCTTGTCAGGCTTGGTAAACAATGCAGGATTAGCACTGAGCGGCCCGATCCAATTTCTTCCCATGGGTGTTTACAGACACCAGTTTGAAGTAAATCTTTTTGGAGCGATAGCTGTTACCCAAACCTTTTTGCCATTACTGGGAGCAAGAAAGAATTGCACACATCCACCTGGGCGAATTTTAAACATTAGTTCAGTTGCAGGAAAGATTGCTTACCCTTTCATGAGCCCATACAGTGCTTCAAAGTTCGCATTGGAGGGGTGGTCCCATTCGCTAAGAAGGGAATTGTTAATTTATGGAATTGATGTGATAATAATTGGACCCGGACCAATTAAAACACCTATCTGGACAAAGGGCGATGAAATACCTCAGGAGTTACTTGATTCTGATTACGGCGAGCCATTATCAAGAATGAGAAAGCAATTTCAGAAAGTCGAAGAAATATCGATACCGGTTAAAGAATTCTCTTTAAAACTGTTCAAAGTTTTTGAAGCATCCAACCCAAAAACGAGATACACGTTTCTAAACAGTAAATTCACAAGGTATACCATACCACGTTTGATGCCTGACAGGGTTTTGGACAAGATTATTGGACGAGTATTGGCTTTGAAAAAAGGAATCGTTTAATTGTCAAAGAGCTATCTGGAATGAACGCAGTAGGCAATATTTTATGGATAATTTTTGGAGGTTTTATCATTTTCATTGTTTACCTCTTTGGCAGTATTATTCTTTTTATTACAATCATCGGAATACCCTTTGGCATCCAAACTTTAAAAATGGCAATGCTGGCACTATTACCTTTCGGCAAGAAAGTTAACCCTGGAGAAAGATCCGATGGATGCCTTTATATTGTGATGAACATTATTTGGATTATGATTGCCGGAGTTGAGATTGCTGTTTTACACCTGTTTTTTGCGTTACTCTGTGCAATTACAATTATCGGGATACCTTTTGCCAGACAACATCTGAAGCTTGCATACTTAGGCTTGGTTCCTTTTGGGAATGATATTCTTGATAAGGGCTAATGTTGTAATGTTTAATGAGGCAATGTTTAATTATTTCCTTAAGATTCGGCCAGGAAGTTTACCAAGGTAATTGCCATTTTCGATTGCTATTTCACCATTCACAATAACATATTCTATCCCTTCAGAAAAGTCATCTGGGTTATTAAACCAGGCTTTATCGGTAATTGTGGTGGGATCAAATATCACGACATCTGCGAAATACCCTTTTTTCAATTTTCCTCTTTTGGGAATCTTGAAGATTTCCGCTGTCCTGCTTGTGCTTTGATTGATGGCAAATCCAATTGAGATAACTGAGTCTTCCAATGCATATTTCCGTATCTTTCTTGGGAAGGTTCCATATTTTCTAGGATGGTTAATGGAACCATCGGATCCCGTGACCACCCAATCCTTTTGCATAAAACTGACGACATCACTTTCTTTCATATTAAATGAAGCCAGACCTGATCCCCCTTTCTGGATTACCTTAATAGCCGCATCTACTTCAGATAAATTCCACTTCATTGCTAATTGATTCAATGTCATATTTTTCCACTCTGGATTTTCCGGATTAGTCAATAGCAATGAACTGCCTCCTCCTCTTCTTCGGATGTTTTCCTTCATCTCTACTTTTATTTTAGTGATGGGGTTAGGATCATTAAGTCGATTCATCATCTCTTCATCACCTCCTGCGTTTGCCCATCTGGGAACGGTTGCTTCCACCATTCCGGTTCCAGAGGCTATGTAAGGATATTGATTGGCTGTAACATCAATACCTTCTTTTCGAGCATTTTCAATGAGCGTTATAACAGCGTCACTTTTGCCCCAAACATCTACACCCAACGCTTTAATATGAGATATATGCACAGGTAGTTTAGCTTCGCTTCCAATGCGAATTACCTCCTCGACAGAGGCCAAAAGCCCGATGGAATAAGAGCTTTCATCTCTTTGATGAGTATCATAGATGCCATCATATTCGGCCACGATCTTTGATAATTCAATGACTTCTTCAGTTTTAGCGAAAAAACCTGGAGCGTAATAGAGTCCCGTAGAAATCCCAAATGCTCCATCCTGCATAGCTGTTCTTACAAGATCTTTCATCTTTTCTAATTCATCTGGAGTTGGTTCACGGTTATCATCACCAAGTACATTAAGTCTTACCTGTCCGTGACCTACCAACAATATAGCATTGGTTCCAATTCCGAATTTCTCCCATCTTTCAAATGATGTTGTTATTGGAATGGGGCTTCTGCCGTCATTTCCAGTGACTACTGTGGTTATACCTTGATGCAGGAAAGCAATATTGTGACTTCTCGATTCATTATTCAAATCACCTAATGCATGAGTGTGAGGATCAATAAATCCAGGAGCAACTATTAAGCCTGTCGCATCGATAATGACAGTGGAGTCAATTAGTTCCGGAAGTTTTTCGCCAATATAAGCAATGTGATCACCTGAGATTAAGACATAAAGATTCTCTGCACTGATACTCTCCCCTGTATAAATCAAACCGCCTTTGATTAGAATATCATGCGAGGTATCGGTCGTATGGTGTGATTTGGGACCGCAGGAAATAAAAAAAAGGAATAGAATGAAATTCACGGAGTACTTCATGTCTGGAAAATATTTGGGTCTTGCGAGAGTCAAGGGTTATCTATACTTACCTGAAAAATTTGGTTAACCTGGAAGACTTCAGTTTTCAGTTAGAATAATACTACTCGATTACTACGATTTCAATCCGGCGATTAAGCTCTCGACCACCGATTTTATCGTCATTGGAAGCCATTGGTCTTGAATGTCCATAACCGACAGATTGCAAGCGTAATAGACTAACATCTTTAGAGATCACGAATTTCGCGACATTATCGGCACGATCCTCACTTAATGAAAGATTCGTGCTTGGCGACCCTACATTGTCCGTATGGCCAGCGATTTCAATTTTCAAATCAGGATTTTCAATCATTAAATCTACCAATTCTTGTAGCGCCTTCTTATCTGCCTCGGATAAATTGGCGTTACCAGTCCCAAAATAAACATTGTGAATGACCGCTTTATGGCCTTTTCTAAACTTCGACCCTAATCTGTCAAGCGTAGAAACTTCATGGGGGATAGGACTTTTGTTATGATACTCCTCGGCTTGTAAATGCTGGTTTAAATCATTCGAGTGGGATCCTGAAGAATGGAATGAAGCATCCTTGACCGTTGTAAAAATATGAGGTCCCGTTCCAACTTTCAGGTCCCTTTCAATTCACACTCATCCGAACCTTTATGAATAAAGTTGCAATATCCCGTAATGCTTAATGTTTGCCACGTTTTGCAATTAGAATTTGGGAATAAAA